>NZ_JBYCCT010000072.1:0-315333 GCF_057473865.1 Coleofasciculus sp. H7-1 | reverse complement strand
GAGCGACCGTGTCTCACCACATCATCACTGCTACAATCGGGACACAACACAGGTTCTAATATCATTGGTCAGGACAGGAAAGACAACTCCTCTCATTCTCTCATTTCCACACGTCTAGAACATTGCCAGTGTGGGCAACCACAGGGGAATTGAACCCGAAAAAACGCTATATGTATAAGCTTTGCGTAAGTCCTGATGAATAAAAATCGTAGGGAATGGTTGAGCGTAAGAGTAACCCAACAAATATCACCAGTGCTGGGGAACCTGACCTCAATCCCAGATTCGGATAGTCTTTCAGGTTCCCCAGTCAATGAAAAATTAAAGATTATTCAATTTTTCCCCTTTCAAGGCGAGGGCGAAATTTACTTCTCCCTGTAAACGAGGGGATTAAGGAAAGGTTTTGATGTAAATTTTCACCATTGAGATGCCCTCTATGCACCCCTTTTCCTTGACGGGGAGGGGTTTCATTCCGCAGTGAAACAGGTAGCCTAATTATTAATTTTTTGCCGCATTAGTAGACTCAAGAGTTGGCAACACTGAAGTATCAATCATCGGCACGGCAATCTCCACGGTCGTGCCCAGACCTGCTCCCCCGCTCGATAGCGTGATGCTACCTCCCATCAGTTCCATTAAGTTCCGAGAAATTGCTAGCCCCAGACCTGTGCCGCCAAATTTTCGGGTCGTCGTGCCATCAATCATGACAAAGGGACGAAAGAGTTTATGCTGTTGATTCGGGTCAATGCCAATCCCCGTATCGTGAACTGTCACAACAACACGCATAGAAGGCACGAGACGCTCTTTGAGAGAGTTCGCAGTTCCTGTCAAAAGGCTTCGAGAAAGGCTAGAAGCTCCATTCGAGATGCTAGCCGATTCTTCTCTTACTTCTTGCCCATTGCCCACAGATGCCACCGCCTGGATTTTTGTTTGTTCTTCATTACTCACTGTCGCGGCTTGAGTGACCCCATTCGATAAATGAGAGCTAGGAGGTAGAGAACTACCCACTGCCTGTTCTTTGCCATGACTGGTCTCTATCCGGGTGGTAATCGTGACGCTGCCTTTTTCAGTAAATTTAGCCGCGTTGCCAACCACATTTAGCAGCACCTGCTTGAGTTTTGCGGGGTCAGTACGGATAGGAATTGATTCTGGCAAATCTGGTGTATTAAACTGCAAACCTTTTTGCTGAATCGGAACAGCCTGTAAATCAATCACTTCCTTAAGCAACTTTCGCAGATCGACTGGCTCCATGACGACGGAAAGCTTACCCGCTTCAATTTTGGCAATATCCAGAACGTCATTGATGATTCCCAGGAGGTGAATCGCTGCATCATCTGCTCGCTGCAAGAAATCCATCTCTTCTTCGCGGTCATCGCAGCAGTCATCTCGTACTAGGCGAATGCAACCAATGATGGCATTCAAGGGAGTTCTTAGCTCGTGGGAAGTATTCGCTAGAAACTCATTTTTCAGCTGGTTAGCTGCTTGTGCTTCTTTCCAGGCTGTTTCGATTTCTTCTGCCCACGCTTTCAGGCGCTCCACCATATTATCGAGCGCTTCCGATAATTGATTGAATTCTCGGATTTTGAAGTTGTGAGGAACCGGGTCTGTGGAGTGAAAGTGCCCTTTAGACCCAGCGTAGTCTCTCAATTGCTCCAATGGCAGCGCCAGTTCGCGAGAGATATACAACGTTGCCAGTAGACTAGCGGCGATTAAGCCAAATGTCAGAATCACCAGCACCTGTTGAATTTCTTTTAGACCCGATAGGGCACTATCTAAGCGAGTGACGGCTAAGATAACCCACTGGCGATCCGACTGGTTGCTAATGGGACTGGGAATCGGGGTATATCCTGCGAGTAATTCCACACCGTTTTTCTCGAAAGAAAACAAGTGCAGAAAATCATTTCTACCCGCGATCGCGTTTTTCATTACAGTTTCGAGGCGTTCTCCATCTGCCTCCTGCTGAATATTTCTTCCGACTCGCTGGGTAATGGGATGCGCCAAAATGGTTCCATCCTGGTCAATCACGACTGGATAGCCAGTCAGAGACCCTGGTTTGGCACGCTCTTGTTTCAGTAGAGCTGATTGGACACTCAGGGCATAACGCAGAGAACCCGTGCTGTCATAAACAGGCGCACTGAAAATCAATCTGAGTTGGCTTTTAGGGCTGGGTTGATTCTCTTTAGCAGTTGAATTGACCGGGGAGGTTCTGGGAAGCAGCGATTTTACCTGCACTTTGGAAGTGTCTAATAGTAATTCTTTTTGCTGCTGGGGCCACTGACTTGCATCTAGCGTACTAATGGGTTCCTGCCCACAAGTACTAGCAGCAATCTCTCCCGTTTCCACGTTGATGAGTTGAATGCACTGGACTTGCGTCGGCAATTGTTGGGCGAGTTGGTTTAAAAATTTTTGATAAGCTTCTGGCGATCGCGATTGCAGTACGACGGCTTCACTTGCGGTCACTAAGTTGGCAGAGAGCGCTTTAATTGACTCGCTCATGCTCTCTCCTTTTCTCACTGCACTTTCGGTGAGATTTTGGCGAGCGGTTTCCAGTATGCTAGATCGTGCTTTTCTGTAGGTTACATACACCCCCATCAGCAGTACCGGGACGCTCAAAAGCAAAATGCGTGACAGCAGGATGCGACGGAAGGAGGATTGACCCGGCTTAGCCATAGGACTTTTCTAATTTGAGGTGGAAAACCCAATAGCAAGAACTATCAATAAATCACCCCATCAGGGTGGGGGTATTGATTAGCCTACTTTTTTCTGGGTTAATCGTGTTGGTAGAGCGATACTGTTTGACAGATCCATTCCATCCTAGAACGGTTCCAGATCCTCGTGTACTCTGGAAAGGTTGACTTTGTGGAATCTCTACACTAATTCCTGTAATATAAGCAATTCTTAAACCCTAATTAAATATTTGAGCGATCGGTAGCGATGACGGGATTTGTCTGGAGACGCCCTTCTACGACAGTTGTTTTGGCGATGAGTGCCGATGGCAAGATTGCGGATATTCGTCGCTCTAGCGCCCGATTCTCCTCTCCAGCGGATCTGGCGCACCTGGAAAAACAGATTGCCCAAGCGGATGGGGTTTTATTTGGTGCGGGTACTCTCCGCGCCTACGGTACGACACTGAGCGTCACGAATCCCGATTTGCTACGCTGGCGACAACAGGAGGGGCGATCGCTCCAACCAATCCAAATTGTTTGCTCTCAATCAGCCGATCTAGATCCGCAATGGCGCTTTTTTCGTCAACCCGTACCTCGGTGGTTACTTACAGTAGAGGCGGGTGCCAAACGCTGGCAAGGATGTCCAGAATTTGAGCGGGTTCTAGGAGTGGAGGCGACGACAGATGGAATTAACTGGATTGCTGCTTTTCAACACCTCTGCGATCTAGGTTTGGAACATCTGGCTGTCTTGGGGGGAGGGGAACTCGTAGGTGCTTTGGTGGCGGCTGATTTGATCGATGAATTCTGGCTCACGGTTTGTCCGTTAATTTTAGGAGGAGCAACAGCACCGACGCCAGTAGAAGGTTCTGGATTTTTGGCAGATTTTGCACCTCGGCTGGAACTCTTGTCAGTTGAGTCGATTCAGCAAGAAGTTTTTCTACACTACCGGCGGCAACGTTAGTTGAATTTGGCAATTGTAGATGGAAGTTGAGAATTATTTGCACAATCTCTGTTGCACTAACAAAACAGAAATGGCGTTGGAAATAGATCGGCTACTAATTGTTAGGATTTGTAAACTAAGTTGAACCGAGAAGAAGCGATCGCCCATTTTTCGGCTCTGAGATCAGCGTGCGATCGCTTGTCTCAGATAACCTTGAGTAATAAGGCGCAAAGGCTCAAGCCTCTGTTTAGAAGAATCGCTTCTCAGTTAATACCTGGGAGCGATTCTTATTGGTCAGTGATTAGAAAAAAAATAAACTCAGCCGGGAACTTTTATTTTTGGGTAAACGTCACCTGCCAACCTAAATCCCTAGCTGATGAAAAGTAATAAAAAGCTTAGTAGCGGCTGACACAATATTGGTGTAAAATTTCAACAAATATGGTGTGTTTTGAGGAGTTTTAGACCCGTGAAATCCCAGTGGAGAATAGAGAAAACAGCATCCTCAGCGCTAGTATTTACAGCCTTTGGCTTGCTAGCAGTTAGCCTCTCCCCGGCGATGGCAGCCACAGATGTCAACCCAACTACAGCCGCTGAGGCAGTCCAGTCTTCAACCCAGGGATTCTCGGCATCTACAGATTTAGCGACGGGAACGGATGCAGCAGAGGCAAAACCGACAGCAAATTCGCCCACTGTAGACGCCTCTGAATTAACACTCGCACCTGCGGATGTCTTGCCGGAACTAAAAGCAGCCACGCTAACTGTAGCGGCAACTAAAGAATCTGCCATTGCGGCAAACTTAACGCCCCTAACCGAAAAAAGCCAGTTGCAACCGGCAGCTAGCTTACCAAAATTCTCGACATCCGCAAAGTCTCCCATTTTGTCTGCCAGCAGTCGGAGCTTGGATGCTAAATCCGCTGCATCTGAGAACACGGAAACAGAGGTTCGCACTCTTGTAGACGCAGCAAGTGTCAGCAATTCCAATAACCTGCAAGCTCAAGCGCTGCCCTCTGAAGATGCTAGCGAACAAGTGCTACCAGCAGTCGATCCTTTGGAAATGGAAAACCCAGAGGACATGGAAGCCGACCCATTGAGTCAAGTCACCAATGTTTCCCAGCTCAGCGATGTGGAACCGAGCGACTGGGCTTACGAAGCGTTGCGAAGTCTTGTAGAGCGTTACGGCTGTATAGCAGGGTATCCCGATGGCACTTTTCGCGGCAACCGGGCACTCAGCCGCTATGAATTTGCCGCCGGGGTGAATGCCTGTCTCCAGCAAATTGAGAAATTGATTGCCGCTAGTGCGCCTAATGCAGCTACCGAAGCGGATTTAGAAACACTGCGACGACTCATTGATGAGTTTGGGCCGGAACTGGCGACCCTGCGGACGCGGGTAGACAACCTGGAAGGTCGTACCGCCTTCTTGGAAAGCCATCAGTTCTCCACCACGACGAAGCTATTTGGGCAGGCTGTCGTCGGCGTTCAGGGACGCAGTGAGAATGAATTTGAGTTGTTCCTGAACCGCAAATCAACTGGGAACCGATTGGAAGACCGGAATACAAATGCCAACGTCATTACCAACGTCCAGTTGAGTTTGTTTACCCAGTTTAGTCCTCGCAGCCTACTGCTGACTGGATTGCAAGCGGGTTCTGGAAATTCGGGACCTCGTTTGCTCAACAACGACATGGTCTTCTTGGGATATGAAGGAGACACTGGGAACGACATTGTACTGAGCGACCTAACTTATCGTCAGTTAATCGGTAATAACTTTGCCTTCATCATCGGGCCGGAGGGGGTCAACCCAGTTAACGTTTTCCGGGGAGCAAATCGCGTAGAAAGTGCTGGTCAAGGGCCGCTTTCCCGCTTTGCTCAACGCAACCCGATTATTAACACTGGGGGGCGCGGAGGCTTAGGCTTTGACTGGCAAGTCAGTCCACGCATTAGCTTACAAGGCGTCTACTCTGCCAGCAGACCCGCAGATGCTCTTCGCGGAGGTATCGGCGGCGGAGAAGATGGAGAGACGGCAGCTGGCTTGCAGTTGGTCGTATCGCCGCTTAATACGCTTGATATCGCCCTGCAATACATCAACTCCTACTCTCCGTTTGGAAGATTGGGGACTGGCGTTGGCGACGATTTGGTTCTCCTCCCGACTCCGGCAGGCAGAGGGCCGATTAATACTAATGCCTTTGGTGCCAGTTTAGAATTCCGAGCTACACCCAACATCACAGTTGGCGGTTGGGGAGGCTACACTACTTCCGACCCGCAAGGAGTATCGGGAAATGTAGAGACATTCAACTGGATGGCTTACCTCAATTTCCCCGATCTGCTTGGTGAAGGCAACCTCGGCGGTATCTATGTCGGTCAGCCGCCCAAAATTACCAGTAGTGACCTGCCAATTGGAAGAAACTACCCTGACTTTATTAGTGAGGGTGGTTTTGGAGATGAAGGCGGTCAGCCAGGAAGTACAACTCACGTAGAAGCTTTCTACCGCTTCCGAGTCTCCGACAATATCACGGTCACGCCAGGGGTGATCGTACTGTTTAATCCGCTTCACAACCAGGATAACGACACGATCACCATTGGTGCCATCCGAACCACCTTTACTTTTTAAAAGCGTGCGATCGCTTTGTCAAGGAGATTCATTCAGGGATCTCCTTAACAACTTCATAAAAACATTACAAATCGCTTCGTAAGTATTTTCAACGCAAACCTCGCAGCAGCCCAGGCTGGAACGCTTTTTTACGTATATTTACGTATAGAAGAACTGGTAAATAAGTTTACAAAAACTTTGCAAAAATCTGGGAACTTGCTGGGAAACAAGACTGTCCTTTAGACAAACAAGGGCATAGCAAAGCCAAGCAAGTATGACCCAGTTCTACTTAATGCTGGTCACACTTACTCCAAATGCTATTTACTCAGGATGCTGTTATTACTCTCTTCTAATACTTCTAGTTCTGAGCTTGCTCAGGATGAATGCTGAAGAAACTTATGATCCCCTGTTGACTATCGAATTGAGCTAGATTCTGCTAGTTATCCTGTCCTTTACTCACTGATGGAGTCCTAACATGATTGCGAAATCAACCAAGTATGCTGTTTGTGTAGGTATCGCTGGAGGCTTGGCGATCGCTCTGGCTCCCACGACTCACGCCCAGACGACTGCTCCTACTACGACTTCTACTCCCACTACAACCACTCAATCCCAGTCGTCGATCTCGATCACAGGCGGTCTGTTAGGAGGGCAAGCAGCCTTCTTCTCACCTTTACAGACACAGAATACTTCTGGTACTACTGCTGGTACTAATAGTCCGGTTTTGTTTGACGCTGCCATCACCACGCTGCAACTGCAAACGACTTCCGGAAACACCAGCGCTGCTCGCTTCGTACCGCAGGCAGCCGACTTCAAAGATGTCGGTTCTGGCAATGTTGGTCGTCCTGGAAAAGATGACAAAGGTAGCTTGATCGGTACCCTATCAGGTCTAGCCTTCACTTCTCAAGGCGCGGCTGTTCCCTTCTCAAACATCCCCACGAAACTAGACTTTACTCTGAATTCCTTTGCAAGCAGCGCCTTTTTGGGCGGTTCGCTGATTGCCCCTAAGCAGACGGGTTCGGCTCCGCTGGTTTTCCTGCCCGTTACAGCCGTCCAACTATCTACTCAGTCTCAGGCTAACTACACTGCCAAATCTGGGGTTTTAGAAGTAGGTAACTTTGAGGGCAAACTCACTGGAGGCAATATTGGTTTGCCGACATCCCTGAAGTTCAATGGAGGCGGCGCTGTTCCTCTTCCTCCATCTTCTAGCTTGGGGCAAAAGACAAAATTTGAGCTGGAAGGGCAAGGATTCGGCACCTTAAGTAGCACTTTTTCCGATCAAGCCAATACAACTCAAAGCTCCACAACCGGCAGTGGCACCGGCACAACCAGCGGAACTACAACCACTACCGGCAGCGGCACGCAATCTGGTACTCAAACTCCCTGCGGCTGCGCTACTGACACCACAACCGCAAGCGATAGCGACGACTCACAAACGAGTAGTCAAATCACAACTGCTGGCGGCACCAGCGACGCTCAAACCTTTAGCAGCACTAACAAGGTAGCCTTCAGCAGCAATAATGCTCAAACCAAATTCAAAATTGAAGGCGATAGCAGCCAAGGCGGTCAAAAATTCAAGATTGAGGGCACCGGAGTTGGCACAGATATTAAACTCGGTGGCACCACTAAGCTTGAGCTGACAAATCCCAGCGCTTTTAGTAATTCTGCAATCAAGTTCAAAGTTAAAGGCGAAGGGAATGGCATCACCACGATAAATGGCAACAGCACGGTTGGCTATTTAAGCGATAACAGCAAAACACAGTTTGAATTTGGGCAAGAAGGAACGACTGCCTTCAAACTCAAAGGTGAAAGTCAAGGTCGTACCCAATTCACTGTTGGTGCAGTTGCCAGCAAGTTTGGTGGAACGACTGGATACGATGTTTCTACGAACAATACATCTTACCAGAGCGGCACCAGCAACTACTCAAGTGGTGCAGGCGCAAATACTAGCCAAAACACAGGCTTTGGTTCTAACTCAAGCTTGAGCTACAACGTCACCTTCCAAAATGGCGGTAACTTTAACACCGTCATCAACAACTCTAGCGGCAGCTTCGGCGGTGGCAGCGGCGGCAGCTTCGGCGGCACCAGCGGCGGTGGTAGTTTCGGCGGTAGCACAGGTGGCAACACAGGTGGCAGCACAGGTGGCGGCACCAGCACTGGCAGCACAGGTGGCACAGGTGGCAGCAGCGGTGGCAGCGGCACCAGCACCAGCGCGACGGGAAGCGGCGGTCTAACGATTGTCACCATTTACAACAACGCATCCTTCGACCTGATTTCTCTGTCTAATTCCTTCGTCCAGAGTTCTCAGAAGGTCTACAACGTTGCTTCCACGTCCAGTGGCAATGTTGGCGTCTTTGTGGAGCGCGGTCGTGGCAAGCAAAAATTGCTGGTTGTGCGCCAAAATAGCCAGGGTCTGGCTCTCGGTACTTACAAGCTAAAGAAAGGTCGGGCAATAGCCGCCTATCAGCAAGTAGGACCAGAAAGCCGTTTGATTAGTGGTATGGTGGGTCTCCGTCAGGTTTCGACCGAGCAGGTTTCTAATGTGGAAGGTGAGGCTGGCGCTGAAGAAACTTCCACCACAGAAAATCAAACCACGACTCCAACCACCAATCCGTCTACTCCCGCAACAGTTGCACCGGGTGAGCCAAATCCTGGTACAAACTCCACTGAGGGGAGCGAGTCAAATACAGATGACAGCAACACCCAGCAGCCTGCATCTAGCAGCACAGAGGATGACAGCAACACCCAGCAGTCTGCACCTAGCACAGAGGATGATGATAGCAACACCCAGCAGCCTGCACCTAGCACAGGTGGTACAGAAGGCTTAAATGCTGCTCCATCCAGCGGCGATACAACAACGCCTACTACTCAACCATAGTTACAACTCAATCAGATAGCGATCGCTATCTGATTGAAGACAAATGTTTAGCTCATACTCCTGAAGACAGGAAAATAGACCAACAGCAAGGTGTTCTAAGTTTGAGTTAGACCAATGATATGGCGATCGCCTCCAAGTCATGTACTGGAGGCGATTTTTTTTGTAGATGTCCACAAACAATGAAGGGGCGCACGTTGAAAGTGCGCCCCTCCCTAAGCTATAAAACAGTTTATATACTCACAATCCCCGACCACTGGACTTTTTTCAGCTTGTCCCGCCGGTAAGAGAAGAAACGGTCTGGTTCTTGGTAGGTGCAGTGAGGCGCGATCGCTATCTGTTCGCTAGAAATTCCCAGTTGTTCCAGTTGCAGCTGATTGACTCGCCGCACATCCAGTCGTACCCGTCCTGGTTGCGAATCTTCTAATAACGGTGAATGTGGCAACTGCTGCAAGGCATCAAGAATGGATTCTGTATCTTTCTGCGGATCTTTATCTGGTATAACGCTGGCTCCTACTTCAGATGCCACATTCACAGACACCTGATAAACATTACCAGCGATCGCCGGACCCATCGCAATCAGCAGATTTTGGAGTTGACTGCCGGAAGCTAGGAAGCGAGCGATCGCTTGGGGAACAATCCGGGTAGCAGTACCGCGCCAACCCGCATGAATCGCTGCCACCTGTCCCGTCTGGTGGTCGGCAATTAAAACCGGAGTGCAATCCGCACTGCACACCCAGACTGCCTGCTGAACCTGCTCGCTCACAATCCCATCAGCAGGAGGTAGTGAATCCCCCGCTTGCACCTCACTGGTTGCCGCTTCTATTTCTGAGGGCGTCATCACGGTATTGCCATGCACCTGTTTCACACGATAAACCTTAGCATCAGGCTGTAAAACATCCACTAATTCTGCCGGAGACCGGGGCGAAAATTGTTGAGTAAAAAATCCGTGAGACCAGCGTTCAAGCAAGCTACAAGTTAGATAGGGCAATCCTTCCCAAGTACGCCAGTGCCAGGTACTCATAAAAGTCTGTGATTCTCCTGCGCCCAGGTTCAAATTGGTGCGGGAAAGCATCGCCATTTGGAACTCCTGAAATGTCAGTGACATTATGCTAACTTATGCTACGAATTCATGAGTTGGCAGCAGTGGCATTTGATAAGCATTGTCTGGAAACTTTCTTAGGGGATGTCCCTCTACCGCTTTCTTTCCATATCTTTGAAACTTTACCTTCCACAAACCAGACTCTTTGGGAATTGCTCGACCAAGGAGCAACACCAGGAACCGTTGTGATTGCCCTTCAGCAAACCGCTGGGCGGGGTCAGTGGGGACGCCAGTGGCAATCCAGTACAGGTGGACTTTATCTCTCTGTAGCTCTAGCTCCCGATTTAGTAGCAACCAATAGCGCCCATTTGACCCTATGCAGCGCTTGGGGAATTGCTACCGCATTGCGAAGTTACGGCATCCCAGTGTTGATTAAATGGCCGAATGACCTGATCTTGTGCAAACGCAAATTAGGGGGCATTCTCACCGAAACTAGAGTCCAACAAGGACGGATTACCAAAGCCGTCGTGGGTGTGGGGATCAACTGGGCGAATCCAGTCCCCGAAACTGGCATCAATCTGGAATCGTTTTTGGAGCAGCCAATCGAAGCCAATGCCCTACGCGCACAGTTCGCTAACGCCTCTTTAGAAAGATTAGCGGCAATTACTTTGCAGGGAATTTTATCCGGATATCAACACGTTTCCCCAGAAGGAATAGACGCCCTACTTCCGGCTTACGTAGAGCTTCTCAGTTGCAGAGGGCGTTCTGTCATCGTAGACGGACGCTCTGGAGTCATTGTGGGTGTCGCATCCACCGGCGAACTTCAAGTCCGCTTGAACTCTTTAGCAGCTGCCGAGGAAATCTGCCTCAAGCCCGGTACAATCAGTCTTGGCTATGGTGGGTAATTTTCCACAAGCTCTGGGAGTGAAAACGGATGGGGTAGAGACAATAGCCATGTCTTTATACCAAAAACACTAACCAGTATGGCCTTATAGAGTGAGTGAGATGAGGAGTGATTCGGAAATGAGCCAGCGAAACCACCCTAGTTGTACTCCGTTTGGTCTGTTTTGCCGCCGTCCCCTGCTGGTGCAGGGACTTAGTTGGATTGGAGGTCTCGGTGTCCTCAGCAGCGGCTTAGTTTGGGCACAAAGCGATCCAAGCATAGACACAATAGGCACGCCTACTACTCAAGAGGCACCGCCTACTGTAAAAATGGAGACTAACCCCCAGCGACGAACTGAGCCGACTGTTGTTCGTCGCCGTTCAGCAGCACCAGAACCAGAGCCAAATTTTGTACGCCGTCGCTCGGCTCCAGCAGCAGAGAAAGCTTCATCGGGTGTCCGTCGCCGCCGATTGGCTCGTCAGCGTGCGTTAGAGACAACATCTGTTCGCCACCGTCGCCGTTCAGCTCCAGAACCTGCTGTTGTCCGTCGCCGTTCGCTTCCAGTATCAGCACCAGAGACCTCGGTCGCCGTTCCAAAAAAAGCCCAACTTTCGCCTCCCAGGTTGTTGGAGCCAAACACAATTTCTTATGTGAAGCCTCCCAAGCTTAGACCGAGCAAAGCTGAAAAGAGTGGGATCAGATCCAGCGACTACAACAATAGCTATATCGATCCTACTGACTATAGTCTTGGTGCAACGGGTAGAGGCAAGGAGCCGATTCGTGCTGACGATGAACCACCTGCCGTTGTACTGTCGGAACGGTCAACAGGATGTCAAAGAGTCTTGCAGAGCGGACAGGGTTTATCTGGCGGAAGCTGTGGTGTGGCACGGATACCCTCCAGAAACACCAATAGCCTCAGGGAAACTGCTAGATTAACCTACCCGACCAGAAACCGTAGGGAGTACGCAAGTGACACAGACGTACCAGAAGTATTACGGACTTCTGGGTACGCGAATCGTAGAGTCAGCCGCGCCCGTTTGGGAGTAAACCAGCCAGAACGGGAGATCCGTCAGCAAATATTGGTTGCTTCTGCTAATCCTGTTGCAATTGGCCCACTGCGCGATCGCCCCAAAGGCATTCGCTCAATTAACCGTCGCTCCAGGTCCTTGGGTTCCTCTGCCGCTACTCGATCGACAGCGATCGCTTCTAATAACGTCGGAACTAGCCAAAGCTCTATACCGCTCAATGTGCCCGAATACAAAGCCCCGATTCCGACCATTTTTCGGGGCTTGGCTAACGGCAATACCAGCTTAATTTTCCCACTGGCGGTTCCGGCACCAATTACCTCGCTTTTCGGTTGGCGGACGCATCCGATTTCTGGCAGTCGCCGGTTCCATGCGGGTACCGACTTGGGGGCACCTCTGGGTACGCCAGTTCTGGCAGCTTTTGCGGGTAAGGTAGCGATCGCTGACTGGATGGGCGGCTATGGTCAAGCCATTGTCCTCCAACACAACGAAACCCAAGAAACTCTCTATGCTCACCTGTCGGAAATTTTGGTTCAACCCGGTCAACAAATCGAACAAGGAACCGTGATTGGGCGCGTTGGTAGTACCGGCAATTCCACAGGTCCCCACCTTCACTTTGAAATCCGCCAGCTAACGCAAGAAGGCTGGATGGCAATGGACCCAGGTGCCCACTTGGAATATGGTCTGGCGCAAATGATCAAAGCCTTGCAAACAGCCCATTCAGCTCCGTCAGCTCCATCAGTTCCATTAACCCCGCAACCAGGCAGCTAACAATTAAAAATTAAAAATTAAAAATTAAAAATTCATCTTTTTTAATTTTTAATTTTGCATTTTTAATTTCTAAAGATACCCGTGTTCTACCAAGAAAGCGGGTGTAATTCCATCCATTCCTATCGTGGCGGATGCCTCATGCCCAGCAGTTCGGGCTGGATAACGCAGAAATTTTTCTACGTACTTGCCCAGAATATCGCCTTCCAAATTCACCAAGCTGCCAGTCTGTAAATAAGGCAGGTTTGTCTGGGCATAAGTATGAGGAATCACAGCCACCTTAAACCAACTGCCATCAGGGTCGCAATCTGCCACCGTCAGACTCACCCCATTGACGGCAATACTGCCTTTGGGGATGATGTACCGAGCAATCTGGCGCTGCCACGCATCATCTGCCGCCGATGCCTCAAAGCGCATTTCCCAGGAAGTAGCGGTTTGTACCGACTCTTGCAGACAGCCAATTCCGTCTATGTGACCCGTCACGAAATGCCCCCCTAGCTTGCTGCCAACCCGGAGAGACGTTTCTAAATTCACGTAGGCGGCGGCTTGTTCTCGCTGTCCTAAGGTGCTGCGACTGAGAGTTTCCGGAGAAGCTGTTGCCACAAAGCCTTGAGACGAAATTTCCTCCACCGTCAGACAAACGCCATCCACCGCCACACTATCGCCGATGGCTAAATCTGAGAGCATAGGCTGACAAGTATCTCCCAAGCAGGAAAGCCCAAAACGGTCTTCTCCCAGAGAATTAATAGTTCCTAGAGCTTGAATTAATCCGGTAAACACTGGTTTTAAGTGAAATTAAGTAAATAACGGTCATTGGTAAACGAGCGTCGGTGATGATTCAGTGGAAATACGGAAAAACAACTCGCTTTTAGATGCAATTAATCGGATTTCGACCCACTGATAACTGACAGCGAACAATAAGCTGAGGGATGAAGGCAATGGGTCTATATTTTTTAGTAAAATCTCCAGCGAATCGTCCTAAGACTGAGGCATACTGGGAGATACAGCTTTGTTGATCCCAACTTAATCAAGTCTTCATAGCTGGTTGTACCGTCGCTTGGTAAGGTGATTAGAACCGCAAGCGTGTTTGTGAGACCCCAATACCTCCAGTACCAGTTTATAGCTTTGCTTTATCCCCCCCGACGCCTACCGTGTTCTAGAGGCCAAGCTGATGATTGAAATGAAAGTCGCTGGAATTGCATTAGATGCCGTGACGCGCAGCCCGATTGTGTTGCTCAAAGATGCCTCGGAACGACGAGCCTTGCCAATTTATATTGGGCAAGATCAGGCAAAGGCAATTATCAGCGCTTTGGAAAAACAAACCCCTCCCCGTCCCCTGACTCATGACCTCCTGGTTAATATTCTGGACGTTTGGAATATGACCTTAGAGCGGATCATCATTCACTCGCTTCAGGACAATACCTTTTATGCGATCCTGAGTGTCCGCCAGGGTGAGGTAAAAAAGGAGATTGATGCTCGACCTAGTGATGCGATCGCGATCGCTATTCGCACTGGCAGCCCTATTTGGGTTATGGAAGAAGTCATTGCCGATGCTTCTATCCCCGTTGACCGCGATGCCGATGAGGCAGAACGCCGAGCCTTCCGTGATTTTGTCTCGAAGCTCCGACCGGAAGATTTGATCCAGCGAGGAGGCTTCAGCACGGAATCATAGCACACCAAAGGCAAAAGTAAAAAGGCAAAAGCCTAAAGAAAGAAAATGGACTTTTTACTTCAGCGATCGCGGCTTTCTCTTGCTCTTTCTTTTTACTTTTTATGCGTTATCGGCGGTTTGGAAAAACAAATTTACCGCTTTCAGTGTTTTCTTGCGGGACGATGCGCTGTCTGGCTTCCTTTGAAGATGCCTACCAGACGGTGCATCAAGCCGTTGCTTTTGGAATTAATCACTTAGAAACCGCCAGGGGTTACGGCAAAAGCGAAGAGTATCTCGGTGCCGCTTTAGCAGCGGGATTATCCCAATCGCGGGAACAGCTTTACATCACTACCAAACTTCCCCCAAGCAGTAACGCCGATACGATGCGTCGGTGGATTGATGAGTCGCTATTGAACCTACAGACTGATTTTGTAGATTGTCTGGCGATTCATGGTCTCAACACCTGGGAACATTTAAACTGGGTACAAGCGGATGGAGGCTGTATGCAGGCGGTGCAGGAAGCCGTGGCAGATGGCAGAGTTCGACACGTTGGCTTCTCCACCCACGGGTCGCTGGAGGTGATTCTGGCGGCGATTAACACCGATTTGTTTGAATTCATCAACCTGCACTATTATTACTTCTTCCAGCACCATGCCCCAGCGGTTGAGTTAGCTAACCAAAAGGATCTGGGCATTTTTATTATTTCGCCAGCGGATAAGGGAGGGCTACTCTACACGCCACCGGAAACGCTTCAACATCTGTGCCATCCCTTCTCACCCCTAGAAATAAATTATCGGTTTTTGTTGAGCGATCGCCGCATTACCACCCTCAGCGTTGGCCCCGCGAACCCCAGCGAATTGAAGGAATGTTTGGCTGTTGCTGAGTGCGATGAACCGCTGACACCGCAGGAAACTGCCGTTTTCGATCGCTTACAAGCTCATTTAGGAGTAATCTCCCCAGATTTATGTAGTCAATGCTACGCTTGTTTGCCCTGTCCAGAAAACATCAATATTCCAGAAATATTGCGCCTGCGTAATTTAGCCGTTGCCTATGACATGACAGAGTATGGTCAATACCGCTACCGAATGTTTGAAAATGCCGGTCACTGGTTTCCGGGGATGAAAGGCGATCGCTGCACTGACTGTGGTGACTGTCTACCCCGCTGTCCTCAACATTTGGACATTCCAGCGCTTTTGCAAGATTCTCACCAACGTCTGAATGGGCAACCTAGGCGTCGGCTTTGGGAATAAGCGTAAGCAACAATATCGCATTATCTCAGCACTGACCTCTGATGCCTATTGCAGGATAGTTGCTCTGATGGTCAAATGGCAACCGAATGGGTGTCAGCAGGCGGAAGCGTTAATCCAGCGAAGTGCTGGCGAGATTAATCAAATTTTCAATATGCTGCCCAGTTTTGTCTGGAAGTTCTGCCCTACCACCACCCAGTTTATCCATGCCAGCGAGATCGTGACATTGTTTTGTTTATTGGCAATCAAGGGCAAATTATCGAAGCGAATCAGGCGGCAATTTAGGCATACGGTGACGACGGATGAACAGTATGCTAGATGAAGTGCTGCTTATTGGCAAAAATGAAGCTGGCAACATAGAGTTTAACTCCGCCCCGATAGAGCTTGAAACATTATGCCAAGACCTTGTAGCAGAAATGCAACTGACAGCGGGCGATCGCCATTCGCTGACTTTTGCGAGTAAGGGAGAATGTCCCACAGCTTGCATCAATGAAAAACTGCTGCGCCACATCCTCAGCAATTTACTCTCAAATGCTATCAAATATACCCCAGGGGGGGCATTATAAAATGCGAACTTACCTGTCACAATGGGGATGTCATCTTCCAGATTAAAGAGCCAGGAATTGGGATTCCTCCACAATATCGGCAACGATTATTTGACTTCCATAGAGCTTCTAATGTTGGCTCTATTCCTGGTACGGGCTTAGGATTAGCGATTATTAAAAAGTTTGTAGACTTATACTAAGGCAAAATTACAGTAGAAAGTGAAGTCGGAATGGATACAACATTTACGCTTAAGTTGCCGTTGATTGGGAATTGTTAAGCTTCAGGAGCTAGTTTTAGCTGGTTATTGCAGGGATTTTCACGGGCTTTGTATTTATATACCCAACTTGGAAAGAATCTTTCTCTACATTATTTCACTGTCTTCTCGCCTTTGTTGATTTTTTCATTCTAAGTTAGATGTAGGGAATGGTTGAGGCAACGTTACCCAACATTGACATGGGTTTGATGGGTAACACTTAGTCGCTCTACCCATCCTACAAATAATTATATCCATCTACTTATATGGCTTGGCAGCTACCAAGGTTCAATTGATAAAGTTAGTTACTATAGGGAGGTAATAAATTCTTATATTTGCTTTTGATAAGCCTTACATATAAAAGTTTAAATTCAATTGTTTTATTTTTTTAGAAGTAAATATATAATAACTCGTGTAACTTTTATTAAATTATTCATAAATTAGGTAAGGAATTTTACTTTAAGTAAATAGTAAGTTAGAGTCCAATCCTGTGCCGCGAGTGCAGAAGATGTTATTACATATAAATAAAATTTTAATATGAGAAATAAGAAAAGGTTTATAAATTAAATTATTTGCACAATGGCGAGAGAAATAAAAATTTTATTTTGTAAGATAAACAATAAATTAAAGGAAATTGAGAGAAATGGTAAAAATTCTAGTTGTTGAAGATGAAGAAGCAATCCGCGAAAACATATTAGAACTGTTAGAGGCGGAAGATTTCGAGGCGACGGGTGCAGAAAATGGTCTTGCTGGCGTGCAGATTGCAAGAACGATTGGCCCAGATTTAATTATTTGCGATGTGATGATGCCCGATCTAGACGGTTATGGTGTTTTGACGGCACTGCGTCAAGATCCTGTCACCGCAACAATTCCCTTCATTTTTCTGACTGCCAAAGCTGAAAAAGCCGATCTGCGTCAAGCAATGGAATTAGGGGCAGACGACTATTTAACGAAGCCTTGTACGCCCCAGGAAATACTCAAAGCGATCGCCGCCCGACTCGAAAGACAAAGAGCCATTACTCAACCCTATACCTTAGCGCTAAGGCAAGCAGCAGAAAGACTCAATCACTTAGTTCATTACGATAGCGTTACAAACCTTCCTAATCGCCTGCTATTGCGAGAGCGGTTTAATCAAGTTATTTGCAAGCGGCAAGATAAACACAAAAGCGATTCCAAAACCCAGGAGAATGAATCGCCCCTTGCCTCTGTCCAGCAGCCACTCAGCGCTCAACCTGTCCCGCTGCTGTTTCTGGGATTAGATCGGTTTCAACGGATTAGTGACAGTTTGGGAAATCAAGGTAGTGACAGGTTAATCAAAGAAATTGTCGAACGAATCACTATCTGTCTAAGCCGACAGGACACTGTTGCTCGATTGAATTTAGATCAATTTGCGATCATTCTGGCAACCTTAAATCAAAGACAAACGGTTGCCAGTGTCGCCCAAGCCATTTTGTCATCGCTGAATGAACCCTTCAACCTGGAAGGCGGTCAAATTTTCCTCACCGCCAGCATTGGCATTACCTTCTATCCCAAAGACGGGCAAGATTTAGACACCCTGATGAAGATGGCAGTGGCGGCGATGTTCTACACCCAAAAGCTGGGAGGAAATCACTATCAATTTTATGCGACGGATATCAAGGCCGATTACGGCGAAGCGCTGGTGCTAGAGGCGAGTCTGCGTCGTGCCTTAGAACAAAGCGAATTTCAAGTTTACTATCAGCCCCAAGTAAATCTCCTAACCGGAGAAATTAGCGGTGCAGAAGCCTTGGTGCGTTGGCAGCACCCGACGCGGGGGCTGGTTTCACCCGCTGAATTTATTCCTCTGGCAGAAGAAACGGGTTTGATTGTCCCGCTTGGCGAGTGGGTGTTGCAAACTGCCAGCGCCCAAACGCAAAAATGGCGAAACGCTGGATTTACATCGTTCCGGGTGTCAGTGAACCTGTCGGGGCGTCAATTTAGCCAAGCTGATTTAAGCCAGCGAATTGTCCAAGTATTAGAAACCACAGGTTTGAACCCAGATGCTTTGGAATTAGAGCTGACTGAAAGTATCCTAGTGCAAAATACTTCGATGGCGATCGCTACTTTAAATGAATTGAAACAGTTGGGGATTCACATTGCGATTGATGATTTTGGTACTGGCTATGCTTCCTTAAGCTATCTCAAACAATTTCCCTTTGACACCTTGAAAATTGACCGATGCTTTGTCCAAGATGTTACTAGCGATACCCAAAACCGAGCGATTATGACCGCCGTGATTCAACTCGCTCACAATCTCAATCTGAAAGTTACGGCTGAGGGGGTGGAAACTGACGCTGAACTGGCTTTCTTAAGCCAACAGCATTGCGATGCCATGCAAGGCTATTTGTTTAGCCGTCCCGTACCCGCAGCCGAATTGGAAACATTGTTGATTGCAGGTAAACGGTTGCCGATGCAAGTTTTATGAAGTAATAAAATATCGTCATCAGTCCCCTCAAAGTCGGGTGACTGTTGATATTATCCGCAGAGTTACTAATTTCAAGAAAGAGCTTTTTGAGCGTTGCGAACGATCAAAAAATGAAGGAACACTCGGTAGGAACACGGCATTACCGCGTCCCTACTGGTCATGGATTTTTACTCTCATGGGGATGCTCCCTGCCCTAGTAACGATTACCAGTCTAAACCTACGTTTATTTACAAGCCATTCATTGAATCAATCGCCGGAACCATTAGCAATTCTTACCAGACAATAACTGCATGAAGTAGCGTGAGTAAAATGGAATCTTTACAGGAACTAAGCAAATCTGGAGCGAAACTTAAACAATTTAGGCAGGTACACACGGTAGATGACAATGCTGGCAGATGTCAGATATACCAAACAGGAAAAAAGATTGCTTCTTCCTTCCTGTTATCAGCTTTGGCAATTCTTGCCTCGTGTCTTGTCCCTTGGTTAGTGCAGGCACAAACACCAGCCACACTGCTGCCTTCTCTAGAACCTTTGGACGTAAAACTACTTGAGCCAGAGTCTCGCCCACCGAGAAGTGAAGTCATTAGAGCAGATAGTATGTCCCAAGCCAAACCGACGATTCCCAGCCTCTGGTGGGCTGAGGAACAGTTTGGTGGCAAATTACTGGAAAACTGGCTGGCATACCCAAATCGACAGCGGGTGGATTTGGTGGTAAACCGACAACTGTGGAGCCTTCTGAACTATATGGGACGCTATAGCTTTGTCAACAGCTTTGGGACGGTTGCTAGAGATTATGGCTACAACACCAGGGTGTTTATTGCCAATCAACCACAAGAACCGTTGGCAACCTACACTTGTAATTTCAGTACCAGTCCACCCGTCTGCAATCTCGATATTGTCGCCTCTGGTCAAGATAGTCTGCGGGTTCGTTCTAAACCGTTTGGCGGATTTCCTGCCACAGGGAACGATACGCAAGCGCCGTAGACTGGGGAAGCGGAAACAGAAATTCACTCTTGTCTAGTACCTGAGCATCTGGCAGCAAGACGGGGTTTGTTTGTAAAAATTGAGGTAACTCTGCTGGATTCATGCCAGTAACAATCGGCGAGGCGGCGCGGCTGAACAAAGAAATTTCCGTAGCAGGTTTGGATTCCCAACAAAAATTAATCCACTCCTGCAAGAGGGGATTCGCAGCAGCAGCGGCGGGTTGCACCCATAAGTCTGACCACAAGGCAGTTCCAGACAAAGGAACCACGGCAGCAATGTTGCGATCGCGCTTAATCACCGACAATACATCTGTTGACCAACCCACCGCCAGCCAGGTGTCTCCTAGCAATAGCGGTTGTAGATAGGTATCGGAGCTGTAAAATTTCACCTGCTGATGCAACTTTTGCAGGGTATTTTTCAACTCTGGAATTTTGTCAATTCGTTCCGTGTTGTAAGAATGACCCAACCGTTTTAAGGTTAGACCAATCACTTCTCGCGGTTGGTCTAAAAGAGAAATGCGATCGCGCAGTTCTTCTCGCCACAAATCTTGCCAATCCGTCGGTGTCCATCCCAAGGATTTGAATTTGTCGCGGCGATAGACAATCACCGTGCTTCCCCAGCGATAGGGCGCACCCCAAATTTTTCCAGCGGGGTCAAATTGACCTTGACTATTGCGTTTCACCAGTTCTTGCCATCGGCTTGGCAACTGATTCCACCCCGCCTGTGTTAGTTCGAGCGGTTGAATGAGTTTCTGCTCAATTGCCCGTGCTAACCAGAAATCCCCCAAAGTCACCAGGTCGGCAACGACGGGTGTTTTGGGTGTAATCATGGGTAAGCTAAGACCCCAGCCCTGCTTCGCTTTACTGGGATTCTGCCAAGTTTCTAGACTCGCAAATAGCTCTTTTAACTGTGTTGCTGGCGTAAAATTCAGAGTCGCCGATTGCTTGAGGCTCTGGCGAAATTCATTTAACAGCTGAGCGGGAATGGAATTTTTTAGAAGTTTGACTCTTAGTGTGGGGTTTTGGGAACTTCCACACCCTGCAACCATCTGACTCAATGTCAGAGTTCCAGCACCCAGCAGAAAAGACCGTCTCTTCATGGTTGTAGCAACTAGCAATCCTGCGATTAGCAATTCGCTATTCGCTGTTTATAACGCTTGTCGGCGCTCGACGCCAAAGCCGACCAAATCGATTACCGTTGGTTGTTCTCCGGGTTCGGGTCGTTGGTAAGTAATAATCGTTCTGAGCCTGGTATCCGGCGCTACAATCCGCATTTGATCGACAGCAACAGAACGCCGGTAGTAGGTGATCATTTCCAGAGTTTGGCGAGTGGGCTGATAGGTAAAGCGCCCCGCGATCGCTCCCGCTTCTGAGTATCCCTCATCCCGCAAATAAAAACCTTTAATCGCTTCCCCATCTAAAACTTCAGCCGCGATGGGTGGAGGAGGTATTTCGGTGGGCGATTCTCCAGGCACCACGTAGGCATCCGGCACAAATAAAGCCTTCAAACTCATCGATACTCGTTCGCCCGTTTCCGAGACGGTATCAAAGGCGATCGCAAACCCAGGACAGGCATTTTCTTCTTCCGTTGCTTGGGCAAGATTTACCTTTATGCCATTTAACGAAGAAAATGACAAAATTTGCTGCTTTTGTTCCAATGTCAGGGCTTTTACCGAATATTCCGTATGAGAGCGTTCAATCTGACCGCTGAGGACAGAATGATACATTCTTTCCGTTGTCCATACCCCCGTACAAGCGGTAAAAAACTCTCTGATGCTGAGCATTTTTTTCAAAAAAGCAAAATTTAACGCAAGTGAAAGGTGATTGGCTTGCTTGATTAATTTAACATACGTCTGTGTTCTTGGCTACTGATAAAGGTTCTAGCCTTTGCTACAGTTTTTTTGAAGCGCGATCGCCGTTACTATCTTCTTTATCTACGTAAGTATATTACCTCTTCCTCCTTTTGACAGAGGAACTTCTCATTGATCAAAATCAAAATAGACTGAATATAGAGGCTAGAATCGCGGAAATTCTCAATAAATCTTCAGAATCGAGAATTTAATATTCCTACATCACAAATGCTGCCAGAAAACCGCTCTTCATGCCTGTCCAGTCCTGGCATAAAAAGTCTCAAGCGATCGCCACTCCAGCTTCATAAATTCATGTAGCTCAATAGTTAAATAATTCGTAAGTAAAATAGTTTCTTAACTGTTTTTTTATAATATGAAAGAAACCAAGTTAACGCCTAGTGGGAATTGCATGGATTCACTTCAAAAGCAAGTCATCACTTTAAATCATAAAGTTGATGTCCTTTACGAAATGATTGACCAGTTGAGTGAAAAAGTCTCTGAAGCTTTGTCTAAAAGCAAAGCAGCGCCTATTCAGGAAGGTACGCCGCCATCTCTAGGGGTCAGTAATAGCGGCTATGCCTATAAAAGCTACAGTAATCACTCTCCAGTAATGGAACACAAAGATGTCTTAGTCGATACAAACTGTGTAGATAGTAACTCTCATAGCAGCGAGAAAGATTTGTCACCGGCAATTCAAATCCAACGGCTAACGGCACAGCTCACCGCAGCCTATAATCGCATTGCTGCTTTAGAAGAACAGTTACTCGCTCAGAGAATCCACTCTTAAGTATTCGGCAGGCGGGATAAAGGTTGATAGAACGAAGGCTTGCAGATAGAGAAGAAAGAATAAAGACTGGCTTTATACTTCACACTTCATATTTCAGACTTCAACAACGTTCAATTAACATTTCAATGGCTTGGAGTAATTGCTCCTGGTGCCAACCCTGAGTTAAATGAGCCGCGATCGCACATCCCCCCGCACCCATGCCTTCTTTAACATATCCTTGCTCATAAGCCCGCAGTTGAGGATAACGCGAGGGCGCAAAACTTAGCCTAGTTCCCAGTAGGGGGACTGGGCTAATTGCTTTTGCTAAGCCGACAGTATCGCCGGTGGGATCTTCTGCCACCCAGCGAGTGGTTCCCACGACAACTTGTTCGGGTTCCCAGGACAGGGGATATTGACGCCCAAGCGCCTGCATCAAGGCATAGACAGCCAGCATTTGCGTTCCACCAGCCAGCATGACACCGCAAGTGCGACTCGCAGCGATCGCCATCCCCGCAACCGCAATTTGCATCGGATCGCCAATTGCCGCAACTAGATGTAAAGGATTTTGGGTAAGATGAACGCTGCCCCTGTGCCTCTGTGCGCCTCTCCCTTTGAGCGCTTTCAGCCCAGCTTCCACCACAGCCCACTTTTGCGCGTGATTGCAGCTAGGATGGCTGCTGTTGACCTTACCGGCAGCGGGGACACCCAAGCCCGTTAAAATCGCCAAAGCCGTTGTGGTTCCCCCCACCACGCACTCGCCCAGAATTAAATATCCATCAGGGATACTTGCCGCTAGTTGTTGTCCCCAAATGAGTCCTTGTTCCCACAGATGTTTCACTGTAGCTAGAGACAAAGCATTTCCGCCGCTGAGACACAAAGCAGGGGCACCTCCCAAATCAATTACTGGGACAGTTGGCGGCTGGGGCAATCCGGCATTAAATAAATAAACGGGAATACCGAGTGCTTCAACCACCGCGCGGGAGATTAGCACTGGAGAGGCACCCGCTTGCAGGGGAGGCAGGGGATATTGGGGCTGAGGCTGAGGACCTTTATACAAAAATTCCGCATCTGCGATCGCTGTATATCGTCGATCCTCTGGCGTTGCCCCAGCCGCTGAAATACCGGGGATCAGCCCTGTGGCGGTAAAGCCCAAAATACAAGCAAACACCGATGGGCGTCCCCGATATCGCTGGAGCCATCGATGTCCCTGTTCTATCTGAGTGTAGACATGAATCATCCTCATTCTTCATAATCCAGCAGCACTTGCACCCAATGAGGGGGACGGGGAATCGGATTGCCCAAACGATCGAGTAGCAACAAAGCCACCAGATGCACAACAAACAGATAGATGACATTATTGAGAACGATCGTGCCGAATGCGATCGCCTGAATCAAAGATAGACTCGGCTCTTGCAGTAGCCCTATCTTGACAAATGCCCATTCTGCCAGTCCCGTCACCTGGCTAGTCATGTAAACCCAGAGGTCTTCCCCCAATAAAATCGACAGCAGCCAAAACCGAAAAAAGAATCCAAACGTACCAATAATTGTCCCCGTACCAATCGAGAACAGCCAGCTGCTCCTGCGCCGCCACAAAGCCCCCAGTTGGACACCCATGAGACCGTAGGGGATCAGAAACAGAATGCTGCGAGTTGGCCCCATCAGGACGGACAACAGCAACCCAGAAACCAACGCCGCCATCCAAGCCGCCCGGTGTCCCCACCGCAGGTATACAAGGGCAATCGGGATTGGGAAAAACATCCGCAGCAGCGGCCCCATTGGAAAGTAATAATTAATCAGCCAAATCAGGCTACAGGTACTAGCCAGAAATGCAGTTTCCACCATAATCAGGGGAGCAACTGCCTTCACCTGGGGTTCGGAATAATTGTCGCCTTGGGCACTGGTTGCCGGGGGCATTTCGCTTAGATTCGCCTGAGCTTCGATTTTCTGAGAATTACCCAGACCAGAAGCTTGACTGTCTTCAAAAGGATCGCTCATGCAGATTAAAAAACAAAGCCAGATCCTAAATTTAACCTCTATTCCAGTTTTGAGCCGAGCTTCAGCAGCTTCAGGAGAAAATGGGAAGACCCATTACCAATTCCCAATACCCCTTTTAACCATCCGCCATTTCCCCCGTCGCCAGTGACTCAGGATGCTCCGTATCCATGCCCTGAATTACCAACACCGAACAGGGAGCGTGATGCAGCACATAATTACTCGCACTCCCCAGCAAAGCTTCTGTCAATCCCTTGCGCCCCCGGCGTCCCATCACAATCAACTCGGCACCCCAATTCTCAGCAGTTTGACATAACATTTGCCCAGCCTCACCCACTTTGTAATCAAACTCCGTCGGCACTTTCTGACTGGCAGATTTTTCGCAGTAACTTCGTAGCAAATCTTGCACCTGCTGGATTCGCCTTTCGACAATCAGGTGGTGATTTTCATAGGTTGTCACCATTTGAGGATACAAACCCCTCTCACCAGACGGCGGCGTTATTTCACCGAGCATCTCGCTACTGAGACAATGCAGCAGCATTATTGCCCCGCGATTCGCCTGCGCCAATTCCAGCGCTTGAGCGAAGACAGTCTGACATAAAGAAGAGTAGTCGATAGCAACCAATATTTTCTGAAAACCCATAATTTAGGCACCCAGATAAATTGCAGTTGGGCACCCTGAGTGCCACTGCCGTACATTTACTAGACGATTAGCCGTTCCAAGGCCACCAAATCGGGAATGCACAGGATCTCGTGGTCGCGCATAATCAGCGCCTTCTTTTCCAGCTTTGTTAAAACCCGCGTCACCGTTTCTCGCGCCAGACCGCTCAGGCTACTTAATTCACGGTGGGGTAAATTCGGGATCATCGTTCCTTTTTGGGCAATTGTTCCCTGTCCTTCTGCCAAAAATAATAACGTGTCGGCAACGCGGGACATACTATCTGATTCTCGCAATCGGAGGCGACGGTTGACTTGACGCAGGCGTTTTGCCATCAGCTGAGCCAACCGAACGCCTGCCATTGGTTCGTTATGAATTAACTGAACAAAATCTTGAGCAGGCATACTGCCAATCGTCGTGGGAGTTAGCGTAATCACATCCGTTGAACGAGGTACCTCATCCAACGCTGCCATTTCGCCAAAAAGTTCTCCTTTGCCAAGAATATTCAGCGTTACCTCTTTACCATCAAGGTTGTAGGTGCGAATTTTTGCCCAGCCCTCCAGAATAAAATAGACAGAGCCGCCCCAGTCATTTTCCAGCAAAATCACCTGATTTGCGGGATGGGTACGAGTGACGACATGGGAAGTGGCTTTCTCCACAACGGCCTCTGGTAAGCCGGAAAATAAAGGTGTGGAGCGAATCAACGCATTCATGTTAGAGTTCGGTTCGCGGGGGGTGTATCGGTCTTCCATCGGGCCAACACAAATGAAAAAGCTAAGAACTGATAAAGAGTGGCCCACTGGAGTGGGGCTGGCTGGTAGCGTTTGAATCAAGAGCAACCGTTTAGCTGGAAACTTCAGCAATCAGGTCGGCATCTCCAGAATATGGCGTTTACGCTCTCGAAGATAATTGGGCTGAACAGGAGGCTCTTGGCAGCGTACCAACCGGAGTTGGGAGGCACCCATTGGCGAGTGACGCTATCTTTATTATCCTCAATAGAGGAAACCCCCGACTCGCTGCTGGGAAACAAAAGCAAAACTCGCATCTTAATCCAAAACGCTTTCATTTTGGGCGATCGCTTTCTTGGTACCCATTTGGTAACAAAAGGCTATAACCCAAAATTCCATCTACATTTAGAATTACCAGTCTTGAAATATTTCACCCGGTAGATGCAACACCCTGTTTAATATAAGTTGTTCTTGTTGGGCAGTCTAACATTATAGGCAGTGGCAGTATAGTAACTTCTCATAACTGTGCAATCGTTCTAGCCAGGGATTCCATTGTGACTCACGAGACGGATGCGATTTCTACACTAATCGCCGACATCGACAGCATCCTCCACAAGGCCAGCTCCCGTCGGCCTTGGCTCAGGTCAGTTGATGTTCAAGAGCAGCGTCGGCTTCTGGAGCAAGTTCGTACCTATTTAGTCTCACGACAACAATCAGGCGCTGGAGATGAAGCTCGGCATCAGGAAAATTACCAACCGCAAGCAACAGCACGACAGATCGTGCAAGCGGTTGAACAAGATATGGAAGCTGTGCGAACCAGCTTGATGCAGTCCTTGCAGGGGGATCTGGAGAGTCTTCGCCAACAGCGGGAGTCTCTGGTTCTAGAGATTCGGCAGATGGAGAGTTATCGGCTGCACCATCGAACGCTTGCCCAGCAACAAGCGGCACAGCAGCAACTGATTTCCGAATTTTTGCAGGTGCTTTCTAGTCGCTTGCAGGAAAGTCTCGCGCAACAGATGGCTCAAACCCTGAGAAATCTGGAAACTCAGTTTTTGAGCGCACAGATACTCCCTCCAGAAAGTCAGAAACAACCCTATAATTCCTCACCTAGCTATTCAGACGCGATATCCAGCAATTCTTTACCTTTACATCCGCAAGAGCGCCTGGAACAACTGCAAACCCTACAGGCGAAATCCGATCAACTGCTAGCAACGCTGGATTCAACCATTCGTACAGTCTTCGAGGCACTGCAACGCAATCTTTTTAGCTATCAAGAGTCTTTGTCCCAAGGACTTGATAAAATGCACAATTTGGGGCAGCAGAGCGAGCTGATGTTTACAGAGTTGGTGAATCAGCTCACCGAGCAGTTACAGCAAGAAGCCTCAGCAATTTTGCAATCATCGCGGCAGATTTCAGAAGTGGATGCAAGCAGCGCGACTACGGCTGCGAAAACACCAGAAACAGGCAATCAGCAACTCCCCTATCCCCAGAGAGAACCCCGAATTCCTCTGGATCAACCCCACTCGGCACCCCCTAATCGCAACGAATTCAATTTCTCGCCTAATGATGTTACTGTCGCCAGACAGCCATTGCCTTATCCGGGTGTTGAATTGCCCCCCCGCTCAGTGGAACAGGTACAGCCGCAAAGTCCCCAGTTGAATCTGCCAGCGGACAGGTTAGGCGAGTCAGTACAAAGGCAACCCTCTCAAAGGGACAATTTCTTTGGGACAACATCGCCTAGCACTACATCAAACCCTGCCTCTGGTGCCCAGAGTAGCGATCTGGAAGACTTGAATCTGGAGAACCTGGGCAATCTGGAGGCGGCATCGCTTGATGACGATGATATGAAAACTATCTTCCAGACGGAGCCTATTCTTCCCGCCACTCCCGAAAGGAGGCGCGACGAAATCGACGATTTTTTTGAAAGTTTGTTTGGTACACCGCCGCTGCCAAAGAGTACCGAACCACAAGGGCAAAGTGCTAAGAAACAACAGGAGGATGCTCCTGCGGTAGATACCCAAATTCAGGCGGAAAGTAAAGATCCAATCATCCCTCAGGACTCAGCAGGGGCGAGGAAACCCCACTCCTATAGCAGTCAGGACTCTTTAGAAGATGCCCTGTTTGCAGGCTTGGGAGACCCCGCTGAAGATGCCACGATCGCTCAACCGCCTGCGAGAGCAGAGCAAATTGAGGAGTCTTGGGAAGATGTTTTATTTCCAGAAGATTGGGAAATCACGGTTGTCCAAGCTGGCAATTGGGCGGCTCCGACAATTGCCAGAGACGATCGAAATGTCGAAACTAATGAAGCCTTCAACACTGAAACTGTGGAAGCAGGGGATTTGGTCATTTCGGCACTAACCGATCTGTTGCAGGAGCAGGAAGTACCGCCAGAGGAATCTTTCTTGCCAATTACCACACTTCCTAGTGTGGAGGAAATCACTCAAATCCAGAACACTCAAATCCAGAACACTCAAATCCAGAACACAGAGCAACCTGCAACCGAGGAAGCTGCAAGTCTGGAAGAAGATATCTACATTCCAGCTTCGCCAGACGAGAATCTGCTATTGATGGATACTTTCTCGGTTGACCAAGAAGAATTTTTTTGGCTGGATCGAGATACACTGCAACTGCTGAGTGAAGACCTGTCTAGCTTTGAGGCACCGCAGGGGGATGTGTTCCCGGAATCAGAGGAGCAGGGAAGCGATGTAGAGGCAGATTTTATTGATAACGGTACAGAAATCCAGACTCAAGGTGCCTGGTTCGCACAGCAGGAAGAGATTTTTGGAATGGAGATAGCAGGGGGGACGGTTGACGTTGAAACACAAGAGGAACAAGCGCCAGAAGCAACGCAGAGGACGAGACACTCACAGTTTGAAGTTCAATCCCAGGAAACTTTGCCAGTGACGGAACTGGATGAGTTGTTGATGGAGGATTGGGACGATCTTGCTTTAGATAGCTTTCTGGTGGAAGATTCGGTTCCACTGACAGATGGGGAGTCGGAAAGATTGCCATCTGAGGAATTAAGTTTAGCAGAAACAGAAAACGCGATCGCTCACCAGCAACAAAACTCGAACCATCAGGAGCAACCGGAAACTGCGGCGAATACTGTAGCGGCGAACACTGTAACAGAACCCGATGAAAGACCAGATTGGAATTTGGCTTCCTTGTTCCCCGTAGAACCCTTGAACCCACCTCCAGACAAGGCGATCGCTTTCCTTCCCCCCGCTAACCCTGATGAATCGTCGGAAGTATCGCCCTCTCTAGGTTTGATAACAGAAACAGAACTAGGAACGCAGGAGGAGCAAGAATACATAGCCGACTCGCAGCAACAGACGTTAGGAATCACTTCAACAGAGACACCAGAAGCCATAGATTTCGATGAATCGCTGGCATTCTTACCTGAAGCAGAACTCAATCTAGAGCTACCTACACAAACAGCGGCGCTGGATCAAGAATACGTCGCCGACTGGGAGTGGGAGGAGCCAGCCAATCCTCCCTGGGAGGCACCAGAAGCCATAGATTTCGATGAATCGTTGGCATTCTTACCCGAAGCAGAACTCAATCTAGAGCTACCTACAGAAACGGCGGCGCTAGAGCAAGAATACGTCGCGGACTCGGAAGCACAACAGACGCCAGAAATTACTGACGGGGAGACAACAGTATCGATTGAGTTTGATGAATCGTGGGGATTATTCGCCGATGAGGAACAGATAGAACCACCTAGAGAAAGGGCGATCGCTTCCGACATTGATGCGCTAACTGCGTTGCAGGAAGAAGACTTAGGCGACTGGGAATTTGAGGAAATGCCAGAAATTTCTCAAGTGGAAATAACACACCCAGAGGAATCTGAGTGGGAGGAAGAATTATTGCGCTTGGAAGTACTGATAACTCCACCAGACGACGCTCACACTCAGTTCCCCCTCAATTCACCTATTGAACCTGAGGAAGAAGCCGTTTCCGAGCTGATGCAGCCTGAAACCTCTGACGATTCCGATCTGGATATATTCTCAGACTCATCCACCCCGGAAAAAAAAACTCCGTAGAGATACCCACTCAGGGAACAACCCTTGAATCCCCACTTGTGTTAGAGAGTATAAAATCGCTCCCCATCGGGATAATGAATGCAAATTCAATTCATGCTTCCACTATCCTGCGGTCTGCAAAACCATCTCCTGCGGAAAATGTCAGCAAGTATGCCTGGTACTTAGGGATTGACTTTGGGACAACTGGCATTTCCGCCGTTCTGTTAAATGGTTCGACGGGTGAGCGATATCCCATCTATTGGATAACTCAGGGACAGACAGAATCTACCCAGACCAGCTTTCGTTTACCAGCGGTGACTTATACGGGGCCATCCTGGGGAAATTACGGGCACTCATCGGTGGTTGCGAGTAGCGCTTACGCACATACACCAGCAGCGAGTAGCGCTTACGCGCATACACCAGCAGCGATCGCTGTGGGTGTCCTGGCGTCTTCTCTTGCCAATCGGAAAGAAGGAATCTTTATCCAAGACTTTAAACCGTACTTAAAGGTAGGAATTCCTTACTATTCATCTGCCAAAAAATGGGAGCCGGTATTGCAGTGGTCTCTCGACCAGCCAATTTCGCTTTACTGGCTGGGGCGATCCTTGCAAGCATTATTTGCCACTCTCAGACCCCTAGGAGGTCAGGGAAACCCGCGATCGCCAGCAGAACATGGAAGAAGTGATTTGGTGGGTGCTGCTGGTTTAAAGCCCTCTACGCTGAATGCAGCGATGGGTTGCTTGAGTGGTGTGATTGTGGGTTGTCCTGCCCAATGGGGAGATACCTACCGCTTTAACATCCGCGAAGCCGTACTCGGTGCCCATCTAGTGGAAAATCCGGAGGAAATATTCTTTCTTGAGGATGCGATCGCTACTTTGTTAGCAGGGATTGAAGGTGCAACCCTACCGGGAGTAACCTGGCAAGGCGGGACTCTGGCGATCAACGCGGGTGCCACTACCATCGAACTGGCTTTGGTGAATTTGCCCGAAAATCTTAAAGACTTAACTTATTCTCAGTTTGCTTGTCGGAGTCTTGCCTATGCAGGCAACGCGATCGATCAAGATATCATCGGTCAATTACTGTTGAACGATGAAGAAGGCAAGATGAAAAATGAATTCGAGTCATCCTTCATCCTGCATTCTTCATCCTTGATCCTTCCCAAAGCCGGGGAACCCGATTTACCCACGCGCGATCGCTTGGCATCGTTATTGCAAAGTTCTCCCCTAGGACAAGCGCTTCTAGAAGCTGCCAATTCTCTCAAACGAATTTTGCAACAGCAAGACAGCTATACCGTGGAATTGGGCGGAAAGTCCTGTTTGGTGACACGCCGAGACTTAGAAAACCGCGTGTTCAAACCGTTTATTGAAAAACTGAATCAAGAATTGAATGCACTGCTAACCCAAGCCGGGATACCCGCATCGGGAATTAATCAAATTATCTGTACTGGCGGAACCGCAGCCATCGGGGAAATAACTCAATGGCTGCGACAAAAACTCCCAAAAGCAGTCCTGATTCGGGACACTGGCTCAAACGACTCAACCCTAAACTGTAGTCCAGTTGCTTACGGTTTGGCTACGTTACCGTTGTATCCTCAATTGTTGGAGCAACAAACACAGCAGTACAGCGATTATTTTCTGCTTTTGGAACTTTTACGGGCTTTACCGGAAGCACCGCTGCCGCTTCATGAAATTATGCAGTTATTAGAGTATCGCGGCATTAATACGCGAGTTTGTTATTCTCGCGTCATGGCGCTTTTGGAAGGAAAACTGCCTGCTGGTATCGTGCCGTCGGAAGTCGAGTTTGGACTGCTGAGTTCCGCCTCCGAGCAAAATCCTGACTATCAAGCGATCGCAGAGGCTCCACTTTTCGACAAAGAAGCGACGCAGATGTATCGACTGAATGCTCAGCAGGGCGATCGCTATCTTCGCTATTTAAACACCATCCTGACGAGTACTTACCAAAAACTAGAGGAACCATTAGTTTTTAACTTGTTAGTACCGGCAACGGTTTAGCGATTAGATACCAGACTGCTGGGATTAAGTCACATTCTCAATCACCCCACAGGCAGAGGATTAAATCCTTAAAATCTGTTGTTTGTCAACCGTACTTCTAACAAAACTTAAAAAACTACCGATTCCCTTAAAGATTCGGTAAAGTAAGGGCTTTCAACGATTCATCTGTACGGAGTGTTGCCTATATTGACAGAAGAGCAGCCTGATTATAGTAGCTAACTTAAAAACTGTGATTACTACTTCCCACCTCCCCGAATCCCGCGACGTTGCTTCGTCGGCGTTTGATAAACTCTATCGGGTTGATGTTGCAAAACACCCAGCCTGTCATCCATCTGTCACCAGCAAACAGAAGCGCCTAATTGATATTTTGGGAGCCGTCGTGGGGTTAGCGATCGCAGCAACAATTACAATTCCAGTAGCGATCGCTATGCAACTGGATAACCCAGGACCTGTCTTTTACCGCCAGATTCGCTGCGGTTTGAATGGACGCAAGTTCCGCATCTGGAAATTCCGCTCAATGGTGGTTGGTGCAGACAAGCTCAAGCATCTGGTCAACAACCAAGCGAAAGGGCATATTTTTAAAAACGAAAATGACCCCCGGATCACCCGCGTCGGTAAGTTCTTACGTCGCACCAGCTTGGATGAATTCCCGCAGTTCTGGAACGTTCTGATGGGGGATATGAGCTTAGTGGGAACCCGTCCCCCCACCGTTGATGAAGTCATGCGCTACGACGATCGTCACTGGGAACGATTGAATGTTAAGCCTGGAATTACTGGCGAGTGGCAAGCCAATGGTCGTTCCAGCGTCCAAGACTTTGAAGATATCGTCCGCATGGATATCAACTACCAGCACAAGTGGTCTGTTACTTACGACCTCAGCTTGATTCTCAAGACTGTGATGGCAGTTGTGAATAAGAAAGGCGCTTGTTAAAAAGCGAATGGCGAATCGCTAATCGTAAACTTAGAATTTCTGACTGTAGACTCTGGACGCGAAACCGTTCGGAGTCTACAGTCTTTTTAACTCATAAGATCGAGATTGCTTGCTATGACGCTGCCCAATTGGATTACTTTATCTCGTTTACTGGCGTTGCCAGTTCTGCTTTATTGTCTGGACAACCCAACGACTGAAACTCGCACTGTGGGTTTGGTAATTTTTCTGGTTGCAGCTGCTACGGATTGGTTGGATGGCTACTTGGCTCGTAAATTGAATCAAGTTACAGATTTGGGTAAATTTCTTGACCCGCTAGTTGATAAATTACTGGTGTTGGCTCCGCTACTGCCGCTCATTCAACTCGGTCAAGTACCAGCATGGGGCGTATTTCTAATTTTGGCAAGAGAGTTAGCGATCGCTGGTTGGCGCGTTAACAAAACTACAATTACTGGTGCTAATATTTGGGGCAAGTTAAAGACAGTCAGTCAAATCATCGCTCTAGCGCTTTTAATCGCACCCCTGCCTGTCTCATGGCAAATTCCCGCCATTGTTGCTTTCTGGATTTCCGTTGCCTTCACCTTGATTTCTGGGGTTATTTACCTTCTACCCCAAAAAAGCGAGCAACCCTCAGCGGTTAGCTAGTAGAGACACGATTCATCGTATCTCTACATTACTGATAGCTCTTTTGTGTCTTCGTGTCTTTGTGGCTGATTTAGCCTGCTTCTAGAATTTCGTTATCAACTGAGAAATCTATCTCGGCTTTGTTACGACCAGAGGCAAGATAATCTTTCTGGAACGAGTTTTTTAGTCCAGAAATTAAGTCATATTCTGGATGCCATCCTAGTTCAGTCTTAGCTTTATTCACTGAAGCGAAGAAGTGCTGAGTTCTCATCGGAAAAGCCTTGCGTTTGCCAAAGTCAAACTTTTTGGGGTCGTAGTGGAGAATTTGCAGATTCTCAGCGGACTTCCCGACAGCAACAGCACAAGCACGCGCTAGACCATCAAAAGTAACATAGCGATCGCCCGATACATTATAAATCTGTCCCACTGCCTGAGAATTGCTCAAAACTGCTGCCATTGCCACCGCTAAGTCTTTTACATGACCGAGTTGGGTGATATGCAAGCCATGTCCGGGCATGAGAATTGGGCGATCGCGCACAATCCGGTCGAAAAACCAAGCTTCCAGATCGTTATAATTTTGAGGGCCGTAAATATACGTAGGACGAATCGCTGTAAAAGGCACTTTTTGCTGTGCCAGGTAAGCTTCCGTTTCATGCTTGCCCTTATGACGACTTTTGGGATCGACGGCATCCCCTTCTACATGAGGCATCTGATCTGACTTTTGATACACACCAGCAGAACTCATGTAAATAAAATGCTGCACCCGATCTTTAAAAATTTCTACTAAAGGTTGGGTGTCGCTCAATTCCCGACCATTATTATCGAAAATGGCATCAAATTTTTCTGGAGATAACTTTTCTTTTAGTTGCGAAGCATCCGTGCGATCGCCCTGAATTTGTTTGATACCTTCAACGGGCGCTGGTTTATTTCCCCGATTGAATAGCACCACTTCATGTCCTTGTTCCGCCAAAATTTTTGTTAGATAAACCCCGATAAAACGGGTTCCGCCCATGATTAAAATTCGCATTTTTATCTTCTATTCACAACAGTTAATTTGACAATTAGACTTCAGATTTAGCTTGATTCTTAAGGAAAGGTGAGGTTTCCGGTAATTTCCACGAGCGACCTTGACAGTGGACATAATCATCAATGATTTTAACGCCACTAAGTTCTGCCCCTAAATCGCATAATTCTCTCCGTTCCTCATCTGTCAAGTAGTCATTACCGTGAAAACTACCTGATGAATGCCGAGAATCACCCCCTGAATCTAAGTATCGCTGTCTCGATAAAGCAAAAAGTTCTTTAAATCTTTGATACTTTTGTTTCCTCAGTTCAGTAGGCTCTGTCATAATTCTGACTCCGGTTCAATAGGGACAATATCGCCACTTTGCAAAAGGCGAGAAATCGGCAAGATAGGGCTAGGTGTCTCAATGTACCAAATTATTCTGTATTCATCATCGAGATTCTCCTCAGCAGGTCTAACGTTTCCAGAGCGTTGAGAATTAGGTATTGTTCTTCAGATGGTTCCACAAATTGTTAGTCTGCATAATCGCCAAAGCTGATCTTACAGCCTCAGTTGAGTTACGGCGATTTTGCCGGAAAAGCAGACATCAACATCGCTACCAGGAGTGCGATCGCGTTTGGCATATTCTCCAACATAATAAAAATTATCGCCTTCAACGCGATAGTTAACTGGCAAGGGTTGCCGACAAGGTTCGCAAAACACCACTTCAGGATCGGGATCTCCTGGTAACAAATGCGGCAAATTCACGTTCCAAAACGTTCCCGGTTCGATGGTACGGTTGAGTAGATCGGCTAAGATTCCAGCCGTCCACCCCGCCGCCACATCCCAATCAACATTTTGTTTGCCTTTACGATAGTGAGAAACGGCAATCCCCGGAACCCCATGAAAGGCTGCTTCGCGCACGGCGGCGACAGTGCCTGAAATGTAAACATCGGCTCCCAAGTTGCCACCGGCGTTGATGCCAGAAAGGACGAATTTGACAGTAGAGCAAATATGTGTTAGTGCAATGCGAACGCAATCAGCGGGAGTGCCAGCGATCGCATATTCAAAATCCGAGCGACGCCGGACATGAATCGCTTGAGTCGTCGTCACCTGATGACCGCATCCCGATAAATGGTCTTTAGGAGCCACAATCACCCCCTTGCCATTCATCGCCTTTTGCAGCGCTCGGATTCCAGGAGCGTCTATTCCGTCGTCGTTCGTTAAAATCAAAGTCATATATTTTTTGCTGAGTCGGACGTAGCCTAGACGATTTGCTCAAGCACCCATTGATTCAAATGTGAGAAGGCAACTAGATGGAATTGCATCACCAACCGATTCAGGAATCTTACACCGCCGAAAACCTCCTCCAACAGCTACTCCCGCTGAGTGATGACCAGCTCAAACAGGAGTATTTAAATTATCTGAAATGGACAGACTCCATAGTGCAGATGTTACAGCGCTTGGAGGAAAAAGCTCAGGTAGTGCGAGTAGTGAAATTAGCCTTAGAAGTGGATTTGAGGTTAGGCGCACAGCTAGCAGGAGCCGTTAAACCGGAGTTTCAAGCCGCAACCGTCGATTTAGTTGCTTCTTTAGAAGTTCCTCAAGAGTTGAAGTTTCAACTTTTAGGTATCACTGGCTCTAATAGTGCAATTCCCAGCCTACTCCCAGCGCTTCACCACTCAGACGCTAAGGTGCGTGAAAGTGCAGCTTATGGGTTAGGTTCCATCGGCACCGATGCAGTAGTGACAGCGCTGCTGGAAGTATTGAACGATGAGGACTCTGGTGTTCGCTTGAGTGCAGCCTATGGATTAGGTTCTATCGGCACCAATGCGGCAGTGCTGGGACTGCGACAAGCCTTGAACGATGAAGACTTTCAGGTGCGCGAGAGTGCAGCTTATGCCCTTGGTACTATTGGCACCCAGGCAGCCGTAGGGGTGCTGCGGCAAGCCTTGAACGATGAGGACTTTGATGTGCGTGGGAGAGCTGCCTATGCTTTAGGTCAAATCCCCACCGAGCAAGCAGTGTCGGCGCTGCTGGAAGCTTTGAACGATGCAGATTTTCGGGTGCGTTACAATGCTGCCGATGCCTTAGGTCAAATTCCCACCGAGCAAGCAGTATCGGCGCTACTGCAAGCGTTAAATGATGAAAGCTATCGGGTGCGTCAAAAAGCAGCCGAAGCGTTAGGTTCTATTGGCACCCAAGAGACGGTGATGGCGCTACGGCAAGCGTTGAACGATGACGACTTTGATGTTCGCCGAAGAGCTGCTTATGCTTTAGGGAAAATTGGCAGCGAGGAGGCGGTGGCGACACTGCTGGAAGTTTTGCAGGATCGAGACTATCGGGTGCGCGAGAGGGCTGCATTCGGCTTAGGCGTTACCGGCAGCCCGTTGGCAGTGTCGGGGCTGCTGGAGGCTTTGAAAGATGAAGATTATGAGGTTCGCAGTTGTGCTGCCTTTGGGTTAGGTTTAATCGGCAGCGCATCGGGAATGTCGGGGCTGCTGGAAGCTTTGAAGGATCAAGACTTTTATGTTCGTAGGGGTGCTGCCTATGCTTTAAGGAAAATCGGCAGAAGAGGCATCGCTCCTGCACCTGCCCAAGCGGCGGTAGCTGGGCTGTTGGAAGCTTTGGAAGATGACGATTCGTGGGTTGGTTGGATGGCTGCCTATGCCCTGGGTTGTATGGGCAAAGAGGAAGGTGTAGCGGCGCTGCTGCAAGCTTTAAACCATCCAAACTTTGATGTTCGAGAGAAAGCTGCTGAGGCTTTAGGGAAAATCGGCAGTGAAGTGAGCGTCGTGGGGCTGCGACAAGCGTTAAATGATGAAGACTTTGGGGTTCGTCAAAGTGCTGCCGCTGCGTTAGAAAAAATTGGCTCCCCGGCTGCTGTGGCGGGACTTCTGGAGGCTTTGCACGATCGAGACTATCGGGTGCGCGAAAATGCTGCCTCTGCTTTAGGCAGAATTAGCTGCCCGATTGCCGTGACAGGGCTGCTGGAGGCTTTGGACGATGCAGACTATCGAGTGCGCGAGAAGGCTGCGGAGGCTTTAGGCGAAATCGGCTCTCCGGCTGCGGTGGTGGGGCTGTTGGAGGCGTTGAACGATGAAGACGCGACTGTGGGTGGAAGCGCTGCTTGGGCGTTAGGTCAAATCGGCACTCCAGCGGCGGTAGCGGCATTGCGACAAGCTCTCAACCACCCAGACGCTAGCGTTCGGGGGAGTGTTGCCTGGGCATTAGGTCAAATCAGTAGCCCGTCGGCAGTAGGGGCGCTCAGGCAAGCTGTCAACCACGAAGACGTTAGCGTTCGTGAGAAGGCTGCCTACAGTCTGGGGAAAATCGGCAGCGCTGGAGCATTGCCTCATCTGCGCCAGATGCTATTCAAACCGGAGAATAGCGTTGCTCTTAGCACGATACTTGATGCGATCGCTGCCATTCAAGAGCGCTGCGGTTACTACAACTACGCGATCGCCTAGTCTGTACTAAATTAGCGATCGCGCTATGTAAAAAAACAGGCATTTTCAATTCAAAAATTGGTGGAAATTGCCTCCACGGGACAGGTGGGAATGCACTGTTCGCAGACAATACAGCGCGATCGCGTAAAATTTAGGCGAAATGTCTGCGGTTCTAGAGTCAAAGCTTCTGTGGGGCAAACGCCAGTGCATAACCCGCAGTGAACGCAACTGTCTTCATCAATCACTATCTCTCGGCTGGCAAAAGAAACGCTGATGTCTTGCGATCGCATCCACTCTATTGCCGCATCCAGCGCATCAATATCGCCCAAAAGTTCCACCACTAGCTTCCCAATTTGATTGGGTGCCACTTGGGCGCGGATAATATTTGCCGCCACATTAAAATCCTTCGCCAGCCGGTAAGTCACCGGCATTTGAATGGCTCGTTTGGGAAAAGTCAGCGTTACTCGTTTTTTCACAGCTTTAAGTTTTAATCCCCTGATATCTGTTTTAACTTAAAAATTCCCTCAAAAATTTCTTGAGTCGGGCTTGACTCTCCATTTAAATGGAGAGTTTATAATGAGTTAGTTCAAGAACAAACTAACCACTAGAACAGTGAAGGATTAAAAATGAACAAAACTAAGCCCAATAAAGCGGTAATCGGGGGAGTTGTGGCTGCCCTAGCTCTGCTAGCGCTGACAGTCGCTCCAGCCCTCGCCGGTAGTTGTGGCGACTGCGGGATGCCTGATTGCACAACCCCCTGTTCAAACTGTTGAAAATTGGCTTTGGTTATTTAATTGGGCGCTAGTGTACTTAGTGCCATTTTCTTCCCGGCGTCAGCGTTCTGACGCCGGGTTTTTTGTTTCTAAAACTGTTTGCTAGCCGTTCTCCTCGATCCAGAGCTTGATAAGCATAAATACTTAGAATTAACTGACTGCTGTAGGCGATAAGGATTTAAAAAATTAACTAGAGTTAAACTCAAAGTAGGAATTGATAACTTGTAATAAATCGGTTATGGCTGCGAATTTACCTAACTCGCCAGTGGCATCCCCAGAGAAATCTGAATCGACAATGGGGAGACGCATCAGAAATTTCTTGATTGCCCTAGTAGCGATCATCCTCAGCGTTGCCCTATTCTTGGGACTGCAAACTGAGACAAGTTCAGTTTCCCTGGACACCCAAGCTGAGCAATCTACACCCTTAGAAGCGGCTTTGAGTAATGGCAAGCCGACGCTGATGGAATTTTATGCGAACTGGTGTACCAGCTGTCAGGCGATGGCAAAGGATCTGGGCGAATTGAAAGAGCAGTATGCTGATTCGATGAATTTTGTGATGCTGAATGTGGATAACAACAAGTGGTTGCCAGAAATGCTGCGCTACCGCATCGATGGGATTCCCCATTTTGTATATTTCGGCAACAACGGAGAAGCGATCGCTCAAACTATTGGTGAGGTTCCTCGTCCCGTTATGCAGGCAAACATTGACGCCCTCGTTGCCTCTGTACCTCTGCCTTACGCCCAAGCTGGGGGACAGGTTTCTGCCTTCCAATCACCCGTTACACCAGCCAAAGCCAGTCAGGATGACCCTCGCAGTCACGGTAGCCAAGTAAAAAGCGATTAAAAATTACTTTTCACTTGGCTGTTAGAAGATTTTTGGGCTGATGCTGACGATACTCGGCTTAGTCGCTGGCGGGGTTGGAGTTGCCTTGCTACCAGCTAATGTCCAAAATCTTCAACGCAAGGATGTCTTCTACAAAAACATCGCTGAATACACACCAACTGTCGCAATGGCGGCTGTATGGCGACGAGACGATGCCTCAGCTACTTGGCGCGAGTTCTGGGAAGTGACAAAAGCGATCGCGCAAACTCACTCAAAAGCCTCTTCATAATAAACGCTCATACGCGATCGCTTGCCTCCATTTGAGCGACACCAATAGAGATAGCCCAGAGGCTTTTTTCGGCAAAGTTCTTTACAATGCAAGCCCCTGGTAGCAAGGATGTTTATACTATCTCTAAAAAAGAGGTTTTGGACAGTAATTCCAGTATTGTGCAGGCATCCATAACCCCTGTAGTTTCAAATTTTGCAGCCGGTACAAAAAGGCAGCACCAATCGTTATGTGATCTGCAACATCAACTACGCGACGATTATTCGCTTGAGCCAGATAAGAACCCTTCACCCATTCATTGAACGATCCCATCGCGGGACCACACCAGATTTGATAATCCATTTCACGACCTTTCTCACCAGCATTAGACCAGCGGGAGGATAACCCCAAATACGAGCGAAAAATCAGAGCCATTTTACGTTTGGGATTGTTATCTGCTCTGGTTATTTGATCCGGGTCGCGTTGAGAAAAATAAGCAACGGTATCTTCCCAAACTGACTCTAGACTCTTCCTGAATATTTCTTTTTCTAATTTCTCTCTTTCCACAAGAGGAATTTCTTCAATTGAGTCATAGTTCTTGTAGAAATCAAAGAGTTTTTGCGCCCGCATTGCGAAGAGAGTGCCACGTTTAAGGACTTGTAATTTCACCCCCATTTCAAACATATCCGCCGCTGGTGCCATACTGACATCAGCCATCCCCGCTTGAGCTAGCAAGTTTTTGGTATGAGTAGAAGCTCCAGCTTCAAGACAAGATTGGTTAATGGAGCCAGTCACCACATAAGCGGCTCCCATCATAAATGCCCCTAATGCTGACTGCGGTGTACCAATTCCTCCAGCAGCTCCAACTCTAACAGGTTGTTCATAACCATATTTTTCTTGAATTTCATCCCTGAGAGCCAGAATCGAAGGCAGGAGACAAACCAGCGGACGATTATCTGTATGACCGCCAGAATCGGCTTCTACAGTGATATCGTCAGCCATAGGAACTTTTTCAGCTAAAGTAGCTTGCAACTCAGTAATTAAGCCTTGAGCGACCAATTGCTTGAGCATTTTGGTTGGTGCTGGTTGCAAAAATTTAGTGGCAACTTCTGTCCTAGAAATTTTGGCAATTATTTTGTTTTTGATCTCGATTTGATTCGCTGAATTGACACTGAGTCCGGCTGCCCGATAATAGACAATGTTGGGCGTCAAATCCAGAAATGCGGAAGCTTCTACCGTAGTTACGCCATGTTGGAGATATAGAGCGATCGCACCTCGCTCAATTGCAGCTTCACTAGGACTGTGGATCAAATTAAATGCGTAAGGTCCTTGGGGCAGTGCTTGCTGAATGCGGTGAATAGCAGTTTCAATTCTGGAAGGAACTAAGCCAGCGGCACCAAAGGCACTGAGAATTTTCTCTTTGCCAAGGGCAATCACCATTTCTTCTGAGGCAATGCCATTAGCCATTGACCCAGTACTATAGGCATATTTTACGCCATGAAAAGTGAGAAAATTTGGATCTCCCAACTGTTGTGTAAGCAGCGGCGGTACAGCCGTCAAAGTTTCTACTGATTCAGTTTTGCCGTTATTAGCATCGCCTAAATAACCTTCGTTAGTGATGCCAATTTGACCTTGCTTGCTAACGATGTAACAGGGTTTATCTAAATTCAGCAGTTTAGCCTTGATACCTTCTTCATCAAAAGCTACAGAACTTAAAGAACCCTGCCATACTGGATTTTGATTGTTCGGATTTCCTGAGAATCGAAGACCATTTTTGTTTTGCGTCAAAGGTATTGCCAACATAGTTTCTTTTTCCAATTCAAGTCAACAACAGATTTTAGATTGTAGATTGTAGGTTGGGTTGAGGTACGAAACCCAACAAATGCTTACTCTTGTTGGGTTTCGTACCTCAACCCAACCTACACAGGGAGAGGATTTTCTAACCCTAACTGAACCGTAATGTGACATTGCTATAGCAGATTGTAGTTGGGTTTCGTACCTCAACCCAACCTACACAGGGAGAGGATTTTCTAACCCTAACTGAACCGTAGTGTGAGTTTGGTAGATTTTAATCAGACTCAACTAAACAAAGAGCGATGTCTTTGACTTCATATATTCTCAGATTGGGTTTCCACAAACTGGCATCACCGATTAGGGTGACTTTGTTTGGGGTAATATCAACTTTGGAAATATGAACCTCTAAATACATCTCGGTATGACCATGAGGAATCTGTCCGCGATATTTCCAAATTATTTGATGGTCGATGAGTTGAACGAAACGGGGAGATTTGAATTGTTTTCCTAAATCAAATTGCAAAGCATAAACTTGCATCGCTTGCAAAATTGCCTCGATTCCTAATGAACCTGGCATGACAGGGTCAAGGTAAAAATGACATTTGAAATACCAGTCATTCGGCTTTACCTCTTTTCTGGCATAGATGTAGCCTTGCTGATAGTTTCCACCTCCCTCAATAATTCGTACTTCATTGAGGAGGTCTAACTGATAGTGAGCGAGACGATAATGTGGTCGAGCCTGATTAATACGATAAAACTTGGCTCTACTTTCTTGACTCCTTAAGTCTATTTTTGCTTTAGGTAGTCCAGTGGTATTTTCAGTTTCGTACCAGGGTGGAACATCCTTACCGCGATCCAGTCCTACCTGATTTGCCAAAGATTGGGGACTGAAATGACCAAATGCGGCATTTCCTTCATAAAAGGGTTCGCCATCGCAAACCATTTGAAAATCAAAACTTTGAATGATTACTCCTTGAATATTCGATGAAGAAAGCAATCGCGCTGTATTAGTAATCGTCTTTCCTCGGATATCTATATCCTTGAGAATGCGACCCTGTCCATCAAGATTGCGGAAGTACAAGTCTTGATTCGGATACAGCAAAGTGGTTCCTAAATAAGCAGAAAGAAAACCACATGGTTGTAGAGCTATCTCCATTAAAATTGAGTACGGTATCGTCGGAGATGAGTTTTGGCGATAATACCAAGGCTCCGGGGGAACGTCATATTCGGTGACGATACTGGAATTTTTTGTTAGTTGATGGCGTTTACCATTCACTTCCAAAACGCGATGCACTAAATTGAGATGAGTATTAGGCATCCGCGAAGCTTTGACGCTACCGTTGTCATAAATCTCGAATTCTGGCCCAAAACACTTAGCAACAGAACCTAGACAAAATTCGGTGACTTGCTCTTCATTTAATAAGGCTGGTTTCCGGGGCAATTCAGTCTGCTGTAGAGATTGTTTTATCGCTTGTTCAACAGGAATTGATTGATTGGGATTCTTTTCAGATAACTGCAAGCCCAGGTCTTTGAAGTGAACAACAATTTTGCCGTTCAGGATGATTTCAACGTTACATTTTGCATAAGGTTTTGGTGTAATGCCAATTTCAGTGATTTCCATCCGATAAATTAATTTTGCAGAAATCGGAGTAACTTGTCCCCGACAACGTACCACCTGTGGCAAACCTGGAATCGGTTGAAATCTGGCATCGACAGTGTAGGTTTGCAATCCTAAATAGAGGAGATAGAATTGCAACAATTGACCGCAACCTTCTGCCATCAGGGAACCAGCCATCACCTGATCGTCTTTGAAGTGGCAGGGGAAATACCAATGATCCGGGTCGAGAGTTTTTTCACCGATAATTAGACCTAAACCCCAAGCCCCTCCTGTGGGTTCTACTGATGTAACGAGATCGATCATGAGCATTGCCTTTGGGGGCAAGCGCAGGGAGGGATTTAAGCCGTTTTGCCAATAATGGTCTCCTAAGCAGGCAGCAATATTACCCTCGGTGAGGTGTAACATATCTGACTCATCAAGGCTTGATTTTTGACAGATTAGCAGAGGCTCAAACTTTTGCTTTCGAATCCTGCTGCGCTCTTCAAGTTCTTTATCGGAAACAATAATTCCCTTTCCATTTTCGAGTTGTTCGTCGGAGAAGAATCCAGCACAGCCTCCGTCCATTTTGAGGATCATTTTCTCCCCGACGAAACACTCGTAGCTAAAGAAAAATAGTAGGTTATCTCCGCTTCGTACAAAAGAATTTATGCGGATGTCATAACGCAGGGTTTGTCCTTCTTTAGGTAAATCATCTAGAAACGTCAGGGTGCAATCAAGCAAGCGATAAACCAGATCGCCTTTATTTTCAAAATCGATTCCTAGATAGCTGATTAATAATAAATCGCATTGACCTGATTCTACGCTGATTGCCCAAGGAACTTGACCATCAACCGCGTACCAAGCATTCTGAGGAATATCGTATTCGGTTGTGATTGAAGAGGGTTTGAAGCTATTTTTTTCCCCATCAAGTTTAGTAACCCTGCTCACCAAGAGATAGGGAGGAACTGGCAGCCGCACTCGCCGCGAATAGGAATCGATAATTTCATAGTCTTGACCGAAGACACGGGAAATTTTCCCTTCAGCAAATTCCAGCAAATCTGCTTCATCCCAAACAATATTAGAAGGCTTTGTGTAATGATTCGGCTGAGAATTTGAAGTTGCAGGGGCTAGCTGACCATTGTTCTTAACGGATATATTTTGATTCAATAATTGTTCGGCTACAGCTATTTGTAGCTGAAATATTTTCATCATTTGTTTTTGATTGTTATTTGTCTGTTGTTGGTCTTTGGCTATTGTCATGACTTTTGACTTATCACTCCTGTTTGCTATCTCTTTTTGGAAAATTTCACAATTTTCAGCGGTCAATATTTTAGAATAAATTCGGCTTCCACCCAAAGTGACTTTTTTAACAATTGATTGACGTTGGATGGATTTTTCTGGTGCTAGGGAATAAAGTGGGGACAAATCCACAGAGACACCGTGACTCAGAAGTTTTGCTAAAACCCTGACTACGCCAATCTGGTCATCAACGCCTTTGGTATTTATGGACATGGCGATATGCTCTTTTTGTTTGAGAGTTTCACCTATCCATCGGGAACAGTTGTTACCAGCACCTAGTTCGACGAAGATTCTGGCACCATCTTTGTAGACACTGTTAATAAGTGTAGGGAAATCGACCGTTTGACAGCAAATTTTGGCGGCGTTATGGGCAAGATAATTAGTATCCAGCTTAAGAGGAGCGTAATCTACTCCAGAATAGAACTGAATATTGGGTACATTTTGAATGGGAATTGAGTGCAGTTCAACCAGTCCATCATACTCAGCATTTGTTGGTTCGCAGTGCAATACGCTATCAAAATTGATGGGAAAATATCTGCATTTGAGAGTTTCAATAACTCTTAAACAAGCTTTCGGATCTCCACCAATTACTACTTCTTCTGGAGTATTGATAAACGACAGATAGACACGTTCTTCACGCGCTAGAACTGACTTTACTGCCGATACTGGTGCTTTGAGAACATAGGAAATCCAGAATTTCTCCGAGCGATCGCTTTCTGATAACCCCCAAAACCTACGTGCTGCTAAACAGGGACCACATACGTGGGTTTTAAATAGAGGAGAGGAAGTGAATACTTCACTTAAATTCCCATAATTATCACTCCATACTCCCAAGGCAAACAGCATACCGCTAGCTTCACCCAAACTATATCCAAATGCGACTTGGGGTTGGACTTGGAAATACTCTCTGAGAATCAGAGTATATAGCACTGCCAAACTGATTCCGGTTTGACACATGGTGACTCCATCACCGAAAAATTCTGCCTGTTTCTCTGCTTGTGCTTGAGTTGAAAGTTTCTCTAAACTCCTGGGATAATGTATTTTTTCGTGCATTACCTGACCTGGAACGGGAGTCAGGGTTGAGAAGATATCGTAAACTTTAGGAAACATCTGGAAGATGTTCCGTCCCAGTCCAAGATCGGAACTCCCCATACCGGGGTAAACAAAGGCAATTTTACCCTGTTTTCCTAAAGGTTTCGCTGTAAAATAGCTGCCAAGCGGTGTTTTCCATTCTCCGCCTGTTTCAAAAGTTTTGTTGATACCTGCGATCGCTAAGCGAATTTCCCGCAGGATTTCCTGTTTATTAGAACCGACAATCGCTAGCGTATAAGTCGCCTGGGGAGATTGTCCAAAAGCAGTAAAGGTCTGTGTGGCTGCAACTGATAGATCGTTACCAGTTTCAATAATATTCTGTAGCGAATTAAGCTGTTCAAGTAAAGCAGATTGATGATTAGCTGTGAGGGGAAATAGATAGAACGGCGTTTGTTCCAGATACTTACTGTGGCGCTCTGTTTGACTCAAATCTTCCGATAGAATTAAGTGAGAATAGGTGCCATCTATTCCTAAACCGTTGATTGCAGCGACTCTCTTAGATGCTTCGGGTTCTAAAAACCAAGTTCTCGATTCCGTAGCAACATAAAAAGGACTGCCTTGCCAAAGCTGCGGCATTTTCGGACTAGACCATTGGGGAGTAGCGGGAATGTATCGATGATATAGGCAGAGGGCAGTTTTAATTAAACTTGCCATCCCGGAAGCGGCATAGGTATGACCAATGTTAGCTTTGACACTACCTAAGCAACAACTTAAGTTGGGTTGGGAAGTCTGATAGGTAGAGAGCAAACCTGTGATTTCGGCTTCATCTTCCGGCGCTACGCCACTGCCAAAAACTTCCAGATACCCGATGTCTGTTGGTTTAATTCCTGCTAAATTGAAAGCTTGCTCTACAGCTTGTGCGACTACGCGATCGCTCGTCGATTTATTATTAGCATTATCCTGAATTAAGCTGATAGCATCAATAACGGCATAAATTCTATCTTGCTCTTTTTTGGCTGTTTCGTGCCGCTTTAAAACTACAGCACCTGCGCCTTCACCCACCATCCAACCATTAGCGTTTTCATCATAACTGAGGGTATTAATTCCTGTATTGATGGGGGCTAATTGATGGCGGAATAATACGTTTTCCAATCCACCGGATAAATCGACAGCACCGACGACTACAGCATCTACTTCCTCATTAGAAAGAAGTAATTGGGCGACTTCTAAAGCTTTAAAAACTGAATTTTCTTCGGCAGAAATGGTGAATGAAGGGCCAGAAAAATCCCATTGTGCGGAAATCCGGCTAGCCATCACATTGCCGATGAAACTGGTGTATCTGTTGACTTGCGCTGGAGGATGCAAGCTATCTTTGGCAAGAGTTTCCAGTTCGGCAATCCTTTCAGGAGGCAAAGAAATATTCGCTTGTTCGAGGCTTTCTTTGATTTGCCAAGATAAATCACAGCGACCGCGATATTGATGTAAGGTAAGTTCTGTACCCATTGCCACAATTACGGCGACATTTCCCCCAGGAGCAAGTTTTGCATCTTTGATGGCGTTGTCAGCCACTTTTAGCATTAATAGCTGTTGAGGAATCAGTTGATCTTCGTCGCGGGGCGGTATTTTGAAATTGAGAAAATCGAGTTCAAAATCTTGGATATATGCTCCCAAAGGTGCTTCGCCGTTTGCTAAGCCGTATTCTTGAAGTAATTGGGGATGCTCTTCGATGCCTTGCCAACGCTGAGGCGGAACGGGGATGAAATGCTGCGTTCCGTCATAAATAGTGCGCTCGAAGGCATCTAAGCCGTTACAGGAGCCAAAGAAGGCATCCATGCCGACGATCGCTAATGAGTTTTGGATTGGGGATTGGGAATACTCCGTCTCTGCTACCGTTGCCTCTGAAGATTCTAAAATTAAATGGGCATTGGTACCACCAAAGCCAAAAGCACTAACGGCGGCGCGTTTTGTAGGTAGTTGGTGAGGCCAAGGTGTAGCGGAAGTGACCATCTGCTTAGCAGCGATCGCGCCTTTATCCGAACTGAGAGGATCGGTTACGTCGATTGTCGCCGGGATTACCTCTTCGGTCATGCTCAAAATTACTTTGATTAAACCAGCAACACCCGCAGCAGTCAGCAAGTGACCAAAATTGGACTTAACAGAACCAATCAGAGGTGCAGTTTGATACTGACCGAAGAAGGCTTCCATCGAGTTGAGTTCGGTGATATCTCCAACAGGAGTACCAGTGGCATGACACTCAACATAATCGATACTGTTGGGAGTAATTCCAGCTTCGGTATATGCCCGTTCAAATGCTAAGATTTGTCCTTTAGGATTGGGACTGAGGACGAATTTGCCTTTTCCGTCATTGGATAAGCCAATACCGCAGATTGTGGCGTATATGCGATCGCCATCTCGCACCGCATCGCTATATCGTTTCAGGACAACTATTCCTGCGCCTTCTCCAGCAACCAGTCCTCCTGATGACTTATCAAAAGGATGCGATATCCCATCTTCTGGATAAGCTTGGAAGATGGAAAATCCCATATTAATGAAAAACGGATCGGCGCAACTCACAGCACCCGCTAACATTAAATCGGCTTTGCCGGATAATAGATAATTACAAGCTAGTTTGATCGCATAAAGCGATGACGCACAAGCTGCATCCAGGGATAAATTTATACCGGATAGAGACAAAGCTTGGGCAATAACTGCTGCTGGATATCCGGACATCATGCCATTCAAGGCTGATGTATCGCCTGATGATTTCTCTAACCGGAAAGATTCTTTTTGTAAAAGTTGCTGAAGTGCTGAATCGAGAACTTTATGATAAATCGGTGCGAATAAACGGTGAGAAAAGCGGGTAGGAAAGGACAGGTTGCCCAGAATTACACCGCATTTTTGCAATACTGATATATTGTTTAAATAACCGCTATCTTGTAAAGCTTGTTTTGAAACATAGAGAGGCCATTGATAAAGCTTGTCTAAGTTTTTTAGTAATTCCGGCTCAATCTGATACCCGCTGGCATCAAACTGAAAGTCTCGGATATAACCTCCTTTCATACAATAGTATTTATCTAGTTTTCCTTTGGCAGGATCGTAAAAACATTGGGCATTTACCCCCATCTGCTCTTCAGTCGCTAAAGTTTTTAAATCTTTTTTAGCTATTAGATTTTGCCAATATTCCTCTGGGTTTTCTGCACCTGGAAATAGACAAGATAAACCAATAATTGCAATTTTTTGCATTCTATATCCCTGAAATATAGCAATCCCGAAATGATTTGGGCAATTTACCTATAAATTGTTATTGAACCACAAAGACAGCAAGAACACAAAGGAAGAGTGAAAAAGAGACTGGCTACCAACCTAAAACGGGACAGTAGCCAGGGAGACAGCTTCTTGTGTGTGTCATGCTTTAAACTGGTAGCCCAGGAACCGATGATTTCACGTAGGATTGCTATATCTGCGGTATCTGCTCTCTAAAAGCCTGCATTGCAGCCGGAAAACGGGCGATGCTTTTTTGATGGGCGAGTCAGCCTCACTCCAAGCTCTTGAAATTCGATCTGAGCGGAACTGCCGAGCATACCCCAGTAAATCCCACTCAGGATAAAAGTTACCTCCATCTGCTTTAACTCGCATTCTGGGGGCGGCAGGACTTGCTCAAGGGAGGCGGCAACATCGGGGTGGGGGATTGATAGAGCTTCATTATCAATCCCGTTCGTAGATATAACTGATGCGCGATCGCTTCTACAGCACCCGGAACTTGTCTTTGGGCTTTACTTCACTTAACTCCTATCTTTTCTGAGTTAGCAAACAGGCGATTTAATTGTTTGCTAATCGTAACTTCCGCCCCAAATACTCGCGAGTAGACTTTGCCTTGAATATCGTGGGAAGTAATATTTGCTACCAACTTAGCCTCGTTGCTGGAAACGACTTCCATAGAAACGTAAAATTTCTCGCCTGCTGGGATAAATTGGAAATGCTCACCATGCTGACACCGTAAAGGCAAACTAGCTGCTTGATAGAAATGCCTTACCCAAATCAACATACATTGAAATTGCACGTCAGCGGCTACAAAATCGAATGTTTCTGCGGGAAACTGTCCCCGCTGCTTTTCATCAAGTTTGGGTAGAACGCATTCCATCGTCAGTGTTTCTGGGGTGATATTTAAGACTTGTTTTACCCCTTTAAAACTTGGCCCATGAAACAAGGTGCCATCCTGATAAGGTGACAGCAACAAAAACTCTTGATTTTGAGTTTGGTCAAATTCATAAGTTGGAGCTTCTGGAATTTTCTTCAGAAGCTTAATTTGACCGCTGTAATGATAGCGGGGTTTTCCTGCTACTTCACTGCGTATAATAGCCAACAATTCAATTCCGTTTTCTTGGCTTTTCTCTATTTCTTTCAATTCCAAAACGTACTCGCTTGCCAAGGTTTCATCGAAGACAATTCCCTTTAAGACTTTGTAGTTTTCACAGCTAAAAAACTTGTGACCAGGATATAGCTGGGCGCTAACATTAGCAAGCCATACAGAAGCACAAACGGTTGGCAATACTGCTTGATTGCCAATTACGTGATCTTGTAAAAAGGGATTCGCTTTCAGGTTTAATTTTCGACGGATTTGGTAAGTACGCAGTTCTGAATCTAACTCTCCAGACGCCGCGACCAAAGGACTACCCACCAAGACTTGTACCGTTTTCCGTTCGCCAAAATCTAGTTCGTCAACTAGCATCTGAGTTCCCACTTCAACGGGAATCACCTCAACGTTGCGTTCGGCAAAAATCTGTTTCAACTCAGGCGTAACCATCCCGCCATCCCACGGTCCCCAATTGAAGGAAACTACATGACAAGAGGGATGTTGGCGCTGGAAGTGATGGGCAAATTTATTGAGAATCTCGTTAGCGATCGCATAATCTGCTTGACCAGTATTCCCGTAAAATCCTGCGGCTGAAGAGAATAACACCAAATGCTCAAGTTGATTCGCATCGACACAACTTAGGAGATTTTCCAAGCCTTTAATTTTGGCAGAGTAAACGGCTTCAAAATCTTGTTCCGTTTTATTCTCAATCAATTTATCTGCCAAATTACCAGCGCCATGAATGATTCCTGTAATGGTTCCGAAACGCTGGACTGCATGGGTTAGTTTTTCCTGTAAAGCGATCGCGTCGGTAATGTCTGCGCTGAGGTATTCTGCTTGACCACCAGCGATCGCGATCGCTTGCAGCGTTCCGGCGATGTCTCGTTGCGCTGAAATCGCCTTAAGTACCTTTTGGACTTTGACTGGGGTGGGTTTCTCTCCTCGTGCAGCAATATCTGTCATGATGCGCTTTTTCAGCTCAAATTCATCAACACAATCTTTTGCCCATGATGGTTCCGGGTTGATGGCTGAGCGACCGAGGAGGATAAACTTACAACGGTAGCGTTGCGCTAGTTTTATAACACATTGTGCTGTGATTCCGCGTCCGCCACCGCTGACGAGAAACACTGAAGATGGAGTTATTTTATTTGCACCGTTAACTTTCCGAGAAACGGCACACATATCGCCGACAATGGTGTTTCGACCAAGCGAACTATACCCAACTTCTACTAGCAATCGATTGGGGTCGTGAAGTTCGGCGATAATCGTTTGGGCGACAGATTCTGCATCCAGTTCTGGACTTAAATCTATAGCACGACAAAACACCCGTTCCCATTCCAGGTTTAGGGTTTTAGTTAAGCCAAACAAACCTCCACTAATAACGCTATCGGTTTTTTGTCCCACACCAAATTCCCCATCCAGGTGGGTTACGGTAAGGAAACAACTGCGTCCCTTGCGTGCTGCTTCATTCAGGGATTTTTTCAGGTGTTTGGCAATCAGAAAAATCTGCTTGAGGATGGCTTTTTCTGATTGGATGTTAAGCAAATTATCTGAAAAATGCCCAATTGCCGGATGCAGATGGATGAACGCGCCGATGGGACCATAACTGGTAGCGATCGCCATCAGCTGTTGTTTCAAATGCTCCTCGCTCAAATCTGCCAGCACCACCCGGCTAATTCCTCCAGGTAACGGTAGCCGTTGGGCAATAACAGATTCGGGAAAGCTTAATACAACCACTTTCCACCCTCGGTCTGAAAGAGACTTGACCAATCTGATACTGGCAGGGCTACCGTCATCAGTCAGCAAACAAATGTGATGATCGGGCAAGGTAAAATCCAAATAATCTGCCTCACTCAGAGGTTGGAGCCTCGCCCGACCGCGTTGAATCTTGTGATTTTCAGCTTGCTGCCATTCTGGGGTTAAGTTTTTTTTTCAGCCACCCGCGATTCCTGGCTCATATATTCAACAATTTGAGCGAGGGTGCGAAGTTCAGCTAACTGTTCTGGATTCACTGGCGGCAAATCTGGGAATAACTCCTGCATTGCTCCCAAAATTTCCACCCGCTTGATCGAGTCAATCCCCAAATCCGCTTCCATGTCCATTGAAAGCTCTAGCATTTCCGTGGGGTAGCCAGTCTTCTCACTGACCACTTCTAACAGGGATTGGATCAGAGCATTCGCCTTCTCCTGGGAGACAAATCCGTTTTCTGCCTTCGCTGATGCCGACGTTGGATAGGAAACCTCCACCTCTATTGATGGAGCTTTGTTGCCCATATATTCAACAATTTGAGCGAGGGTGCGGAGTTCGGCTAACTGTTCTGGATTCACCGGCGGCAAATCTGGGAATAACTCCTGCATTGCTCCCAAAATTTCCACCCGCTTGATCGAGTCAATCCCCAAATCCGCTTCCATGTCCATCGAAAGCTCTAGCATTTCCGTGGGGTAGCCAGTCTTCTCACTGACCACTTCTAACAAGGATTGGATCAGGGGGGTCAAATCCACCGGCGCTGTTACGGACGCACTAGGGTTCTTTTCGATGAAAGATGGCGCAACTTCTGCCTGCTCTACTTGAGCGATTTGATTTTGCAGGCTGTTTGTCTCTACTTGGCGAACCTGGGCTGGCTGCGAACCGTTGCTGGAAACGGGTTGGGAAATTACTGGCACCGATGTAGGGACGGTCTCTGGGGCGGCTAGCCCAGAAACCACCAGATTATCCGGCGTCGGCACGACAGTCGTAGCAGTGGGGGCAACAACCGAATACTGTGGTTTATCAGTCCCTTGTCCGTTCTGCCCTTGTTCAAAGTTCCGAACCGGCGCTATTGACGCCTGACCATTCACAACTGACCCATTCGCAGCATTGCTAGCGCCCAAAAGGGAATAATGTTGCTGCATGAGCTGGAAAAATCTTTGGGAATATTCCAGCTGATTTTTCAGGTATTGTTCGTGGACTTGCTGGCTTGCAGCTTGATGCTCGTGAAAACGCATCATGTTGCGCTCTAAACTTTCTAGAAGACCCTGGTTATTTAGAGAAGATTGTGGCATTGGTTGCGCCTCTGATTTGGTTGCGGGTGGAACTGGTATCGGCTTTGGCATTTTGACTAAGGGAATTACGGGTTGAGGACTAGGGGCTGGGACTATGTGTGGTGTTTGTTTCGGGACTGAAGATTTCTTCGGCTCCGGTGTCGATTTCCCATTCCTGTTTTCCCTTTCTGGATTTCCCTTGATTTGGTGTCCGTTTTGCAAAGCTTGTTCAAAAGCAGCTTTGGTTTTTTCACTGACATAGTTAGCGCCGTTTAAAGGCACATTCAATCTCTTCTTTTGCTGAGAATTGGATGTTTTTGGTTTAACTAGGTAAGGATCGAGGTGATGTAAAGGCAAGCCAGCCACGCGCAACTGAACAAAGGCTTCGCACAACTGGCGCTGGCTATCTCCTTTGCTACTGGCATTCAAAGCGATCGCCAAATGGGGTCGATCTTCAAGGATATTCTTCACCAGATTGGTCAGGATATTCCTGGGTCCAAATTCAACAAAGAAATATCCCCCAGCTGCGTAAATATTTTCAACCTCCTGCTTAAAATGGACAGGATTGAGAATATGTGCAGCTAAGGTTTGCCTGATGGTATGGGAATTGTCTGGATAAAGATTTCCGGTTGTATTGGAGTATACCGGGATTTTAGGTTGATTGAAAGTGACTCGATCCAGCACCTCAGCAAACCGTTTTTGAGCGTGAGCGACAAACGGTGAATGAAAAGCTGCCGAAACGGGTAGTAAAACCACCGAATACCCAAGATGCTCCAATTTCTGCTGGGCTTTGGCGATTTCCCACTTTGCTCCCGCTAACACCACCTGATTGTTAGAGTTCCAGTTAGCAATGGTGATTTTGGGGAAATTCTCGACAACTTCTTTGACTTTATGGATATCCCCTTTCACCGCCAGCATCATGCCTGTATCGACTTTGGGATCGTCGTGGAATGCCATCGCTTGACCTCTGGCTTTGACGAGGAAAAAGTAATCCTCGTCATTCAGAACGCCCGCCGCCCAAAGCGCTGTCAGTTCCCCGAAGCTGTGCCCTGCCACAAAATCAGGCTTGAACCCTGCCTGTTCTAGAATCTTGTAGAGACCAAAACTAAAGACACCAATTGCTGGTTGGGCATTTTCGGTTTTTTGCAATGCCGCAATTTGGGCATCCTTTTGGGCGTTGTCAAAAACAGGACAAGGGAAAACGACTTGGGAAATAGCTGGCAACCCATTTTTGCCCAGGTATTTGTCCATATCGCTGTAGGCTTGGCGAAGTTGAGGGAAGTTAAGGACGAGTTCCTTACCCATCTCCAAATACTGCGAACCTTGCCCCGAAAACAGCGCCACTACCTTCCCTTGGGGGTTCAGGCTAGTTTTGCGGTAATAGATTCCTTTGGGATGCTCCCACGATTGGGCTGTTGCCTTGTTTTTCAGTAAGTCAATCGTAATCTGCAATAATTCACGCGCCTCTGTGGCTGAGGCGGCGACAAATCCCACTCTGGCTGAGGCAACGGGAATTTTTAAAGTAGCAGCGGTGACAAGTTCTGTGTAATGTTGTGTGCCGCCATCGCCTGCCAATTGCGACTCTATGGTTTCACACTTAGCTAATAATTCTCCTACTGTTGGAGCGCACAGCAGAATTGTCGCTGGCGTACTGTGGAAACGATAAGCCTGCTGATGTTCGCTTTGATATTCTTCCAGGACGACATGATAATTCGTGCCTCCAAAGCCAAAAGCACTGACTCCTGCTCTTCTTGGCGTTTCATCATCAATGCCAATCCAGGGTCGGGTTTCGGTATTCAAATAAAAGGGTGAGTCTTCTATTTTAAGTTTAGGGTTGGGTTGGGTGATATTAATCGTGGGGGGTAATATCTTGTGGTGCAAAGCCAAAGCCGTTTTGATGAGGCTCGCTGCACCTGCTGTTGCTTTTGTATGTCCAATCTGAGACTTAACGCTCCCCAGGGCAATATATTGTTTTTGGGGGTTGTTTTGGCTAAAAACTTCATTTAAGCCTGCAAACTCTGTCGGATCGCCAGCGATGGTTCCTGTACCATGAGCTTCAATCAGACCGACTGTTGAGGGTGCAAATCCAGCATCTTCATAAGCTCGACGCAACGCTACAGCTTGCCCTTCCGAACGGGGGGCATAAATGCTTTTAGATTTGCCATCGCTGGAGGTGCCCATTCCCTTGATGACGGCATAGATGCGATCGCCATCTCGTTCGGCATCTTCAAGACGCTTGAGTACGATCATCCCCATGCCTTCACCCAACAGCATCCCGTCGGAATTTATATCGAAGGGACTAGAATTCTCTTGTTTAGAAAAGGCAGGCGTTTTACTAAAGCACATATACATGAAGATCGAATTGTCGGCATCCACACCGCCCGCAATCATCATGTCGCTACGATACTCGGTCAATTCACTCAGCGCCATCCGCAGGGCGCTTAACGAACCGGCACAGGCTGCATCTACAACACAGTTAATTCCTCCTAAATCCAGCCGGTTGGCAATTCGTCCGGCAATCACGTTACCCAGCATGCCTGGAAAAGAATTTTCTTCCCAGCCAATATAGGCGAGTTTGATTTTCTCGATAATCTTTTGGGTGTCTTCGTCAGATACACCACTGCTTTTGAGAACCTTCTCCCAAATGGGATATTGCAAACGGGTGGTTAGGGGTGTAATCAGTTTTTGCCCTCCACCCACACCCAGAATGACCCCCGTGCGTCCCCGATTAAAATCCCTGGACTCACCGTAACCAGCGTCTTCCATTGCCTGTTTGGCAACCACCAACGAGAGCATTTGGGCGACATCTGTCACCTCCAGAATATTGGGAGGTAGCCCAAATTCCATCGGATCAAAATCAATATCCGGGATGAATCCGCCTCGTTTGCAATAGGTCTTATCTGGTGCCTTGGGATCTGGGTCATAGTAGTCATCAATCCGCCAGCGCGAGGGAGGAACATCAGAGATACAATCGATTTTAGTAACGATATTTTCCCAATACTCTTCTAAAGTCCTGGCTTGCGGAAAAATGCAACCCATTCCGATAATCGCCACAGGTGTTTGTTGCAGCTGCCGTTTAATTTTGTTGTTTATCAATGATTTATCAGACTTCATTCCTCAACCTGACTTCTTGTGACGTTCCTGGTTCAAAGGGTTATGATACCAAGTTATTCCGCTTTAGTGTAGTTGTATATCCACTCAAGTTAAACCTGTGGAAGTTTGTTGTTTATTTTTACATGGGTGGGTACACCCAGCTCCATATTCTCAGCATGGGCAAAAGCTTTGTAGGCTGCACAGAGATGGGTAAAACAGGAATTTAAATAATAGCAATTTCAGTACCTTGAAGCAAGTTAATTATTCTAACAATTTTTGTTACAATACCTTTTTTATGCTAAAATAGCCTTATTTTTTCAAAAATCCTTACCAAGCCTTGGTTACAGGGTATAAAGCTAAGGGATCGAGTTAAAAAAATTTTTAGGGGTTAAAACCGAGGTACAGCAAAAGTTAGAGTATTTAAAATTGCTAATTTAGAATCGTAAGTACGCTAGAGCTACAGGTTTCAGTTTTTTATAATTTAAATTTGAAAACGTAAAAAAGTGTGTTTTTTAGATTTTCTGATTGCAAAAGTTACAAAATCTAGGTAAATTGCTTTTCGATTTTCGTTTTTATAAATAAACGGGAAAAGCCAGAAAATGCAGTTTTTGACTTAGTAAGTGTTACAGCAAAAATAAGGTTGATTTTCGTTTTAATAGCTGTATTTATTGTCATATATGAGTAGAAACTTGAAAAAAAATGTGGTGTTATTAACTCTTACGCCAATCAAAGTGTGCTTACACCTAGCTATTTCATCTCCAGCTATGTGTAAGGGCAATTACAAAAGTGTTGCAATGCCCCCGTTTCTTGTGAATATTTGTGCTGTAGTTTATAATGTCTCTCCAGCAGAAATGCGATTCGCGCTGAGGAATTGGCGGACTGGCTTGGCGTTTATTTTTTAGTGAAAACTTGAGTTTAATGATTGCGTACAATCAAGACTCTTAAACCATCAAGCAAACAACGTCCTTCAATCAGGACGGTCTGTGAATCAAGCAATCAAACAATAGTTACGCCTACACATTATTACTGGATTACTCCGCTCCAATCTCGCCAAATTTTGGCGACCACCAATTACCTTTCTTACTCTCAAAAAATGCTACTTCTTTACATTTATTTTGTCTGGTTTTAGAGTTAGAGCAGCGCAACATCACCTTATCTTGACCATTTTTGTTGTACTTGTAACGCTCTAAGGGAGAGCCACAAATCGGACAAGAATGCTGAGAAGGCGTATTAGGACGCGGCGGATTTTTGCGCTTAGAGTCAGGCAATTCATACTCTAGCGTGGACACGTTAAAAAACATCACAGCACCACAGCCATGATTACGCTCATCACAGCTCAAGAAATGGTCTGTTTGGAGTTTTTTAGACTTCGAGTAAACCCTCGTCATCGGATGTTTGCATTTCGGACACCGAATATTAGTGAGTTCAGACCGAGTATCAGTGGGTTCATTAACAGGTTGAGTGACGTTAACTCGACTTTGATTCGTTACAGTCGGCATAGAAGAGGGAATTTTTGCCCCGGCTTTCTTTAGCGCTGGGGCAAAATAGTCGCGGTTCCAGCTAGTCAAATACTTTTGCCAGTCCAGCTTACCGTGAGCGATCGCATCCAATTCCCGCTCCATCTTTGCCGTAAAATCTGCACTAATCAGCTCAGGTAACACCCGACCCAAAAACTCATCAACTTCCATCCCTAGCTGGGTAGGAACGAGCAACCCCTTGTTCAGAACCACATACTCCCGCTCTTTCAAAGTCTTTACAGTCGGGGCATAGGTGCTAGGACGCCCTATCCCCTGTTTCTCCATCACCTGAACCAACTTAGACTCAGAATAGCGGGATGGTGGCATCGTCTGCTTCCGATCGGCACCCGCATGGGTACAGGTAAGCGGTTGTCCCTCTTTCAGAGTCGGCAACACTTGGTCTGAACCAATATCCCGCCAGTAGCGCAGATAGCCTTCAAACTGTAGCACCTGACCCAAAGCTTGCCAAGTGACGCTACCAGATTTCGTGACAATTCTCGTCTTCAGGAGTCGTGCTGCTTGGCATAGAGAAGCGATCGCTCGTCGCCAGATCAAGTCATACAACCCAGCTTCTTCTGGTGTTAACTCTGCTTTAATTACGGATGGTAGCCTGGTAATCTCTGTCGGTCGAATTGCCTCGTGTGCTTCCTGGGAAAGTGCTGCACTTTTGCGAACAGTCGCCGTTTCAGGGACATTCTCTGGGTCATTTTGCTCCAGATACTTCCGCACCGAAGCGCAAAACTCCTCAGATAAAGTTGGGCTATCTGTACGCATATAGGTGATGTATCCTTGCTCGTACAGCTTTTGCGCCACTTGCATTGTCTTCTCTGGATTCAGCTTTAGACGCGCTCCTGCTGCTTGCTGAAGGGAACTGGTGGTAAATGCGGCGGGTGGTTTTTTGAAACTCACTTTACCTTGTGTGCTGACTACCTGATGAGGATGACTCTTAGCTGTCGCCACCAGTTGATCCGCCTGAGTTTGTGTGGTCACTCTGGTTCCTTCAGCGGCTTTTTTGCGGTCAGGAGACTCAGAATCATCGGTTTCCTCTACTTCAGGCTCATCGGAGCGATTGACTTGTCCTGCATAAAAGGCTCGGAAACCCTCGGCGTAGTCAACGTAAACAGACCAGTAATCTTCAGGGACGAAGGCTGTAATCGCTCTCTCGCGATCGCATAGCAGGTGCAAGGTAGCGCTTTGAACCCGACCGACTGACTTGGCTCCGTTTTTGAGCGACCAAACTAGAGGGGAGCCTCTGAAGCCAACGAGCTTGTCGAGACACGTCCTCAAAAGAGCTGCATCTACTAGATTCTGGTCAAGGGGACGGGGTTTGTTAATAGCTTTTTTAATCGCAGTTTCTGTAATCTCGCTCGTCACCACTCGCCGGGGATTCTTAACTTTGAGTTCTCGTGCTAGATGCCAAGAAATTACCTCGCCTTCCCGGTCTGGGTCTGTTGCAAATATCACTTCGGTTGCTGATTTGACGGCTTGTTTCAGTTCTGTGAGAACCTTTTTGCCTCGGTCGCCACGAGGGACAAATCGACAAGTAACGCGATCGCCTGATAGGTCAAATCCCAGTGCATCTTCCCCGTCTTTAGCCAGCTCAACAACATGACCCACGCTTGCCATTACTCGGTAGCCAGAACCAAGGCTTTTCTGCCATTTCTGCCGTTTGCCAGGACTTTCTATCAAAACAAGTTTCATACTCTGTCCTCCAAAAATTTTTAATTCTTGCTTTAAGAAGGATGACTTAGCAAGGCATTTTAGGGTATAAGCTACTTGCTGCATGAACTCAGGTAAATGACAAATTCACCTCCCCCCGATCCACGTTCCTCTCGGCTTGGCTTTGATGATTTGATTGGCATTGTTGTTGCCTTCAGCGTGATTGGCACGATTTTCTTCTGGTCGATAGGTAGAAGGGAGCCAGGGTTGAATTTGACCGGATTTCCGACTCCTGACGCCACAGCGAGTCCAACGCCAGCAGCGCCGCTACCAACGGTGATACCAGGAGAATCGCCCACCCAACAAACGGTTCCGACACCTGCTTCAACGAACGACCCAAACCGAACGCTACTCATACCGGACGAGCCAAACACGGTATCGAGAGGCATCCCGATTATTCCCGTACCAGTACCCGCGCCTTCCGCCCCAGCGCCGTCAGTCGCCCCCGCCACAGTAGCCGCGCCTTCTGCGCCAGCTAAAGCGATCAACTTTTCCGATATTCCCGATAATTACTGGGCGCGTCCTTACATTCAAGCGCTGGTTGAGCGCAACATCCTCGCGGGTTTCACCGATGGCACTTTTCGCCCCGATCAACCGATCACGAGGGCGGAATTTACGGCTCCGTTGCGGAAAGCTTTTGGTCAAAAACCGGCTCAGAATGCTTTGAACTTTAAAGATGTCCCCTCTGGGTACTGGGCTGAACCAGGAATCAAGCAAGCTGTGGCAACGGGTTTTTTAAAAGGATATCCGGGAAATCAGTTTCTACCAAACCAAGAAATTCCTAGAGCGCAAGTTTTGGTTGCCCTTGCCAGCGGCTTAGGGCTTAAACCGCCGTCCGATCCTGCTAAAGTTTTACAGACTTATCAAGATACCAATCAGATTCCTCAGTATGCGACAAAAGGTGTAGCAGCGTCTACGGCAGCCGGTCTTGTGATTAACTATCCGAATCAAAACTTGCTCAAACCGAATCAGGCTGCGACTCGTGCTGAGGTAGCTGCTGCAATTTATCAAGCTCTAGTACAAGCCGGACAAGCAGAACCGATTCCCTCTCCAGCCGTTGTGCAGCCACAATGAAGAAACCATTGTAGGGGTATGGCATTGTTCATTTGAGCGAAGCGTTTGGTGCGTGTCATCAAATCAGGACTTACGCAAAGCTTATAAATATAGTGTTTTGTAGGGGCAATCCCCCTGTGGTTGCCCCCAAATGTGGTGATGTTGCGTAAGTCCTGCAAATTCAGTTTTGGAAGTTGCGATCGCCTTTATACTCGGATAGCTCGGCGAGTTCTTCTAAAGAAAGCAGACCTGAGTAACGCCGACCCTTAATTTCCCAGGTGGGAAAGCCTTTGACTTTTGCCTTGCTGCACAGGTCTGGACGCGGATTTTTACCATTAGCATCGCACTCAATGTAGTTTATATAGCTAAGTGCCTCTTTTGGAAACATTTCTTTCTGTTTTGTGCAGTAAGGGCACCAATATGCGCCGTAAAATTTGGCTTTGATGCGTTTCAAGTGGCGTGCTAAACCCACTTCTGCCGTAGTAGCGATCGCGCGATTGGAGGATTGGGTTGGCTGGAGTGCTGATTCTGCAAGCGGATCGGATGAACAGCCAGCCATTAATGTCAGTAGAGCGATCGCTGTAGTGCGGATAATGACCGCGCTGAGGTCAAATCTTTGAAGTTGCATAGCTATCAGTTGGGTAGATGTTTGGCAATCAGCAAAGTTTACCTTTTGTTTTCATACCATTTTGCTTTACCATTGCCCGATTTAAATTTCTGCAACTACCTATAAATAGAGACACAATAAATCGCGTCTCTACAATCTAAACTCAAAAATGATATAGCAATCCTATTTGAGTTGTGCGCGAGTATTCGCCTTAGTGTAGAGACGCGATTAATCGCGTCTCTACGATTAATCGCGTCTCTACGATTAATCGCGTCTCTACGATTAATCGCGTCTCTACAGGGGTTCGCAAATCAAATAGGTATAGCAATCCTATTTGATTTGCGAGATACCAGCGGTTCAGATCCCCGACTTCGTAAAAGTTGCCTTAGGATCTCGCCTTCATTGAGGATTGCTATAGTAAGCCTTAGCGACCATCAACTGACCAGTGAGGCGGGTCATTTGCTAGCTTAAATACACCATAAGATGCACCCACACTATAGAGAGCCGTATTGTTGGCACCATTCGTGGGAGCGCCAATATTAACAATAGTGCCATCTCTCTTTTTAATTTTCATAATTCCTTCCCAGGTAATGTTCCAATCGATGGCTAGCCTTTCAGTATGGCGAGATTTTAGAGCAACCGGATTACCACCAATCCCGAATTCATCCACCATCAGTTGTGCGGCTTGCACGGATACAGCGTTCGTATAATGTACCCATTCAATGTCAACTCCCGCCATGTTTGGCACATTTTCTGCTCTAATTTCTCCTCGACTAATTCTAGCCGAATAGTGCATCATGTAGGCTCGTTGCGGAGGTCGATAGGTAGCGGCGATAACGGTTTGGGCCCCCGCATCAATTAAAGCTTTTTGAAAAGCTGTGACTTTTTCTCGGAAAGGTGAAGCTAAATCAGAAATCGAGCGGCTAGTCGGAAAGCTTTCATACCAATGCGGGCCACTCAGGCGAAATCTAATTCTTTTGGCATAGGCGTTCAGGATATCTATTGCTGGAATAAAATCTGCGCCTAATTTCTGCTTAGTAGTTGCAGAAAGTAGATCCTCCAATTCACCACGCAAGCGCACATCCCTTTGCAAATAAGCTTGGGCTAACCCTTGGTTACTTCTAGCTCCAAAGTCTCCATCTACTGTTAAGTCTGGAACCAATATTGTATTCAAGCTCTTTTGTAAATCTTTAACCTCTGCCTCACCAAAGCGCAGATAAGCGAGCAAAAGTGCCGCCGTAAGATTCGGAACTTTATAAATAAAACCGTCGCTCAAAGCTTTGGTGTAGGTGGTATTATCCACAACTCCATTGACCGGCAAGTTATTTCTTTGCTGATAACTGCGGGTAGCTATATCGCTGATCTTGCCAAAGTCTCCATCAACAGTTCCTATCGGATAATCAGCTTCTTTTAAAAAGCGTTGCCAAGCACTAACTGCCGCTCCATTAGAGCCGATTTTGAGTGTGGGCAATTTCAGCGCAGTGATATTAAAAGCCATAGATTTCACCTAAATTGAATATTGCTAAGTTTCTTCGTTAATTAGCCTAGAGAAAGCCATTGATCAAGTCTAGCTTTTGGGCTGTTTTAACGCTAACAGAAAACGCAGTTACTGAGAGTTACACTACTGGCGCGATACAGCTTACATTCTATAACTTGATGCCCAAGAGATTTCAATGATATAACTTTAGTTCTTACTTCCATCTTCCTGTGTAATCCTTTGGCTCCAGTATCAGGAGGCACATTATGTCCGATATCAATTCCATACTTCATGATAATTAGTGGTTAGTTCAGGAGCTGGCTTTTCTGTCAAAGTAAATTTTCTCAAATTTGAGGCAGCTTTTCTAGTAAAACCTCTACCTAATCTACTGTCCAGTTTTCAAATAAAATATTGTTACAAATTGCTACAATATTTAATTGAATCTTATCATCTTAGAGATTCTACCGGCTAATTTGAAACCGTTGCTGATTTATCAGGAAAAAATCGAAAGAGAACTAATATGAATTCCGGATTTTATCTCATCGGTTGTGGATCATCCGGTAACTGATGTTCGCTTTTTTAATCAGGAGACTTTATGGCAGACTCTGGAAAATCTCGGATGCGCGATCGCACGCCAGACGATGTAATAATTCAGGCACAGGCGCGAGAACCCATTACAGACCCCAGCCTGGGCATTTCCGTTGAAGTGAATAGACAAGGCACTCCCCAGCATCGGCTGGTCACGATTGGGGACTCTCTCTCACACGGCTTTCAAAGTGGGGCAATCTTTAATACTAGCCTCTCCTATCCCATGATGATTGCCAAGGAAATGGGCTGGTCTCACCAGATGCGTTATCCCACCTACGAAGGGCCAAGAGATGGGTTTCCGCTCAACCTAGAAAATCTGGCTCGACAACTCGATCGGGAGTTTGGCGACATCAACTGGTTGGATTTCGCCCCGGCGCTGTTGTTTATCCGCCGCTACATGGACGATGTAGAAGATTATTGGGAACGTGACGCAGGCTCCCGCTTCCCAATTCAACGAGGGATTAATCACAACCTGGCAGTCTATGGGTGGGATTTGCGGAATACCCTGTCGCGCACTGCGGACATTTGCCTAGACATCATTCGGAAAAATCCGCCTAAAGACGATTATCTCCGGCAGGTTGTCGAGTATCATAACGAACGCGCTGCCATCCGAGTTTTGAATTCGGCACGAGATGCACAAGGCAACGCGCTGACACCACTGCAAGCGGCAGCAGCACTGGGTGCTGAGGGGATGCAAGAAACTGGCGATGGAGACGGCATTGAAACGCTGGTTGTTGTCATCGGTGGCAATAATGCGCTGGGTAGTATTCTGACATTCAAGGCGGCTTGGAGCGCTGAAGGTTATGACGATATGGCGGTCAACGATCGCTATACTGTCTGGCGTCCAATTCACTTTAAGGCTGAACTGGACAAGTTAGTTGAGGAAGTTAAGCAAATCCGCGCTCGCCATGTAATTATGGCAACGATTCCTCACGTCACCATCGTTCCTTTTGCCCGTGGTATCAATAAAAATAAAGAGGGGGAAAAAGCGAAGCCAGGATCTCGATACTTCCCTTACTACTCGTTGCCTTGGCTTACCGAAGAAGAATTCGATCCCAATAAGCACCCGTACCTGACAGAGGATGAGGCACGAGCCATCGATAGTGCCATTGACCAGTACAACGACTCTATAACCGATGCGGTGCGCGAGGCTCGACAAGAAGGCAGAGATTGGTATCTGTTTGAAATGGCTGGATTACTGGATCGCTTGGCATCCAGGCGCTATATTCAAGACCCCGACGCCAGACCGACTTGGTGGGATGAAGTGGGTGGTCAGTACGAGTTGCCACCTGAGCTTCAAGCGCTTTCACCCGTACCAGACTCCCGCTTTTTTAAATCTGATGCAACGGGTCGCACCCAAGGCGGCTTATTCTCTCTGGATGGCATTCATCCCACCACTATTGGCTATGGCATCATGGCGCAGGAGTTGATCGAGATTATGCACAAGAATGTGGGTGTCAAGTTTTATGAAAGCGATGGGAAAACTGAGCGGACTGGTGACATCAAAGTTGATTTTAATCGCTTGATTGCCCTGGATACGCTGATTTCTAACCCACCGCGATCGCTCTCCAATGCTCAGAGTTTAATCGGTTTGATTGATAAGAACTTTAATATCTTCAGCCGGATGCTCACAGGTAGTTACTAAAAGCAATCGGAGGGTTGGGGTGGGATTGGGCGTCCCATCGCTAAGGTTCCTGCTTAAGATCGAAAGTAGGAACCTTTAGGATCTCTGGGCATGAAACGCATTGTTCTAATTGCTGGATTTGAATCTTTCAACGCTGACCTGTATCGTAAGGCAGCGCATTTGGCTCAGGCTAGCTGTCCAGAGTTGGATATTCGGGTGTTTAGCGATCGCGCCCTCACAACAGAACCCGCAGCCGTAGAAGCCGCACTCCAAGGGGCAGATGTCTTTTTCGGCAGTCTGCTATTTGATTACGACCAAGTGATGTGGTTGCGCCAAAGGGTGCAAAATATCCCCATTCGCCTCGTCTTTGAGTCAGCCTTGGAATTGATGAGTCTTACTCAGATAGGCGCGTTCAAAATTGGCGATAAGCCCAAGGGAATGCCCAAACCTGTTAAATTCATTCTCGACAAATTTAGCAACGGGCGAGAAGAAGACAAACTTGCTGGTTATATTAGCTTTTTGAAAGTTGGGCCAAAGTTATTAAAATTTGTGCCAGTGCAAAAAGTGCAAGACTTACGCAACTGGCTGATTATTTATGGTTATTGGAACGCTGGTGGAACCGAAAATGTCGCGTCAATGTTCTGGACGCTGGCAGAGAAATATTTGGGATTAAAAGTGGGAGAAATTCCGCCGCCAGTTGAAACTCCAAATATGGGATTACTGCATCCCGATTATCAAGGCTTTTTTGAATCACCAAGGGCATATTTAGATTGGTATCAAAGTAGGGATACAGCAGTGCCGTCTCCCTACTCAACTGTGGGAATTCTGCTTTATCGCAAGCACGTTATCACTAAACAGCCTTACATTCCCCAACTAATTCGCCACTTTGAGAAAGCTGGGTTGATACCTTTGCCAATTTTTATCAATGGCGTCGAAGGTCATGTGGCGGTGCGAGATTGGATGACCACAAACTACGAAATGCAACAGCGACAGCAGGGTAATATTGAAACTTCCTCGCTGTCTGAAGATGCGGTGCCAGTGGATGCAATTGTCTCTACGATTGGCTTTCCCCTCGTCGGTGGCCCTGCGGGGTCGATGGAAGCAGGGCGACAGGTGGAAGTAGCCAAACGCATTCTAACTGCCAAGAATGTACCCTATATCGTCGCTGCACCGCTGCTAATTCAGGATATCCATTCTTGGACGCGGCAGGGTATTGGCGGGTTACAAAGTGTCGTTTTATATGCTTTGCCAGAACTGGATGGGGCAATCGATGCAGTTCCCCTCGGTGGTTTGGTGGGAGAAGATATCTATTTGATTCCAGAACGAGTTCAGCGTTTAACAGGAAGGTTGAAAAAATGGATTTCCCTGCGACAAAAGCCAACTGCTGAACGCAAAATCGCTGTAATTCTGTATGGATTTCCGCCTGGATATGGGGCGACGGGGACAGCGGCTTTATTGAATGTACCGCGAAGTCTAATTAAATTCCTCCACGCCCTCAAAGACCAAGGCTACAATGTTGGGAATATACCGGAAGATGGGGAAGAATTAATCCGCTGGGTGAAAGAAGCGGATGAGAACCCCACCCCAACCCTCCCCGTCAACGGAGGGGCAAGAAGAGATTTAGAAGGGGTAAACACCGTCAATGTCAAAACCCTAGAAAAATGGCTGGGATACCTCCTCACCACCCGCATCGAAAAACAGTGGAAATCCCTCACCGGAACTGGCATCAAAACTTATGGAGATGAATTTCAAATTGGTGGGATACAACTAGGAAATATTTGGATAGGCGTACAGCCACCATTGGGCATTTCCGGCGACCCGATGCGGCTAATGTTTGAGCGCGATTTGACACCTCATCCTCAGTACGCCGCTTTCTACAAGTGGTTGCAAAACGATTTTCAAACTGATGCTGTCGTTCACTTTGGAATGCACGGAACGGTTGAATGGTTGCCGGGATCTCCGCTGGGTAATACGGGCTATTCTTGGTCGGATATTCTGCTAGGAAATATACCCAATCTATATATCTATGCGGCGAACAATCCCTCTGAATCAATGTTGGCAAAGCGGCGCGGCTACGGGGTGCTAATTTCCCATAATGTGCCGCCTTATGGTCGGGCTGGATTGTACAAAGAACTGGTGTCGCTGCGCGATTTAATCTCGGAGTATCGGGAAGACCAAGAGAAGAATTATGCACTCAAGGAAGCGATTTGCAAAAAGATTGTAGATACGGGAATCGATGCAGATTGTCCATTGGAGGATGCCAAACGCTTAGGGATTGACTTCACTGCTGAGAATGCCAGAATGTTTAGTGCAGATGCTTTTAACCGTTATTTGGTGAAGTTGTACGAATATCTGCAAGTTCTGGAAAATCGCTTGTTTTCATCTGGTTTGCACACGCTGGGAGAACCTCCAACTCCAGAAGGATTAATTAGCTATTTGGATGCTTGTTTTGAATTGTCGAAAGAAATTGTTGAGGCAGTTGCTAAGGGTGCAGACAAACCGGCAGCATTGTCAGCATACTGGGAATACCTACACGAAACATATCCGAATGTCATATTTCGCATCAATCCTAACCTTCCAGAGTTGATAGATGAAGCTATAAAAATCCGTGATTTATTGCTACAAAACAGTGATGAACTCACTAATCTGTTGCGGGGACTTAATGGTGAATATATTCCGCCTGCACCGGGTGGCGATTTGTTGCGGGATGGTGCTGGTGTGTTGCCAACGGGTAGGAATATTCATGCTTTAGATCCCTATCGGATGCCTTCACCAGCAGCTTATGAAAGGGGTCGAGAAATTGCTAGAAAAATTATCGCCCAGCATCTGAAGGAAAATGGTTCTTATCCTGAAACTGTGGCGGTAATGTTGTGGGGATTAGATGCGATTAAAACGAAGGGCGAATCTCTGGGAATTTTGCTGGAATTAGTGGGTGCTGAACCTATTAAGGAAGGTACTGGTAGAATTGTTCGTTATGAGTTGAAACCTTTAGCAGAAGTCGGTCATCCGCGTATTGATGTGCTGGCGAATCTTTCTGGCATTTTCCGCGATACCTTTATCAACATTATTGAATTGTTGGATGACTTATTCCAACGCGCCGCTGATGCTGATGAACCGGAAGACCAAAACTTTATCCGCAAACACGCTTTAGCTTTGAAATCTCAAGGTGTAGAAAATCCCTCAGCGCGATTATTTTCTAACCCCGCTGGTGATTTTGGTTCGCTGGTAAACGATCGCGTAACCGATGGTAACTGGGAATCTGGCGATGAATTGGGCGATACTTGGCGCGATCGCAATGTCTTCAGCTACGGTAGAAAAGACAAAGGACAAGCTAGACCAGAAATTCTGACGCAGTTGTTGCAAACAAGCGATCGCATTGTCCAAGAAATCGACTCTGTAGAATACGGTCTCACCGATATTCAAGAATATTACGCCAACACTGGCGGCTTGAAAAAAGCCGCAGAAAAACAACGCGGGAAAAAAGTTAGCGCCAGCTTCGTCGAAAGCTTCTCTAAAGACACCACCCCCCGCAACTTAGACGACTTGCTGAGGATGGAGTATCGCACCAAGTTGCTTAACCCGAAATGGGCGGAAGCAATGGCGAATCAAGGTTCAGGTGGTGCTTATGAAATCTCCCAACGCATGACAGCATTAATTGGTTGGGGAGGTACTGTTGATTTTACCGATGATTGGGTATACGACCAAGCAGCAGATACCTATGCTTTAGATGCAGAAATGGCAAATAAATTGCGCGAGGCAAATCCCGAAGCTTTCCGCAATATTGTCGCCAGAATGATAGAAGCAAATGGTCGTGGTTTCTGGCAACCCGATGAGGAGAAGTTGCAGAAACTACGCGAATTGTACGAGTTATCGGAGGCAGAAATCGAAGGTGTAACTGTTTAAAAAATCTAGAAGACTTCGCTTATGCACCTGCACCGCCAACAACGCTATATCTCATAACACAACTCCCTCAGCGTCGCAGTTGACTGCGGAAGTCCTTGTTTTAGAAGTGTGTCCAGGTATTCATCAAGTGTTTTAGGTGGATTTTTCAGCCTGCTTCTTTGCCTTTCTGCGGCTTGACAAACTACTGCCCGGTTAAGGTTAATTAAGCTTAGGATAAAATCGTCAGGATGCTGAGACTGAATGCTATAAGGTGCAAGAGCCTCAGTAGGAAAATCTCTGAGGTTGAAAGTGATAATTAAACTAGCATTACACTGGATTGCTGCTGCGAGGACATGGCGATCGTTTTGATCGGGAAGTTGCAACTGCGGGATCATTGCCTCGTAGCGCGTAACCAGACAATTTTTAATACTGATATTCATCAGATTTTTGGTTCTGGTAAGCTGTTCAAGTTTTATATCAGGACGGTTTTGAAGAACATTTCGCATCCACTCGTTATGAATTTCTTCTGTCCAACGTGCATTAAATAGGTCAGTAAGTGCCAACTCCACTAATAGATCGCGTAGTGCGGCTGGATATAATACACAAGCATCATAAACGACTGTAAAACTTGTCACCACTCATGATCCCATCTTGAGTTCTTGTGCTTGTGCTGCAAGTTCATCAAGGGCTTTCATACTTTCTTCGTAAGCTCTATTTTTGTAATCCATGACATCTTGAAAGCGCATCTGACGGGTGTTTCCTACTATTGTGTATGGAATTTTTCCAGAATCGAGTAAACCCCACAAATACTCGCGTGAGACACCCAGTATTTCAGCTGCCTGATAGACTTCGAGTTCCTTGGTAATTGGAGTAAGCTTTACAGTATTACCTTGAGCCATCTGTGCCAAAATTTCAACGAGTAAATCAAATACTGCCTCTGGTATGGTAACAGTCTCACCCTTGGTTTCATCTTGCATAACTTTGATAGTGCGATATGGCTGATTGTTTTGCAAAGATGCCAAAATTTGGCTACTAGCTTGAGCCTGAGTAGCGTCTTCTTCTGTAGGCAGAATTGGTCGGAAGTTTTGAGAGGCAGGGATTGTCATATCAATTTTAGATTAGGGATCCCATAGTCTTTGATATATTTTATGGTAATAATTCGATAAAACGACCAAAGTAAATCTTGCGTTCTGCATTGTTATCAGTGCTAAGCACTATCCTTAGTGTCAGTCTTATTTACGCCAACGGCAAGAAGTAGAGGTGTATTTGCAGCGGCAAAAACGCGCAAGTGAAATACGCAAGCAAAATGAAGCTAAATTCGACCCTCTAGGCGTGTGTGTTAGCGAAGCGGCGCGTTAGCGCGATCGCTTGCTGTCTCGTCGGACGCAATAGCAAATCATAAGGAAGATTTGGAGAGATGAGATCGCTCCTCCTATAAATATAACTTTTGCAAAAGTTATAAAATATACCTACAATCAAAACAATAAAGAAGGTGAATGCGCTATGGCACTTTCAATTACATCTGAACCCATTCCCTTGGAAGTAAACGCTGAGGGTTTGGTGCGTGTGGGCGGAACACGGGTAACATTAGATACAGTTGTAGCTGCTTTCAATTCTGGGGCGACTGCTGAGGAGATTGTGTTTCAATACCCATCATTGCAGCTAGCTGATGTATATGCTGTAATCAGCTACTATTTACGGCATCGGCAAGAAGTTGAAGTGTATTTGCAGCAACGGCAAAAACGCGCAAGTGAGATACGCAAGCAAAATGAAGCTAAGTTTGACCCCAATGGGGTGCGCGATCGCCTGCTGTCTCGCCGGACGAATAATCAATAATGCTGCGATTTGTAGCTGACGAGAACTTTAACAATAATATTGTGCGGGGTTTGTTACGTCGCCAACCAGATTTAGATATTGTGGGAGCATCCCACTTTGGCAAATATACCTGTGCTGAGAGAATGTAAGAAAAAACTAAAGCTCCCTGCCTAAATAATGAATCCTGAGAAACAAGAGCGTCTACAAGCCTGTTTGCAAGAACTAGCAGGACTACTGTATGAAGAGACACAAGAGAGTGAACTGACGGACTTAGAAAGCATTGAAAAAACAGTGCGGCAGCAGATGTTAAAACACGTCAGCCCCGAAATCGCCCTTTTTTTATTGAAGCAGCAACGGGAATCAATACAGGTAAAACCCGAAAAGTGAAAAGCTGTGTGGGGGTAATCAAGCTGAAAGCGAGGCAGGCAGAAAAATTAGGGTTGAAACCAAGGAGTCAGCTCAGTCCTTTACTTGAGAAGTGTTGCCTGCGAGTGTCTTCCAATGAGTCTTATCAAAGTGCAGAAGTTGAAATCGAGGCATTGACGGGAGTAAAAGTAGGTCATACAACACAGCAACGACTGGTGCAGCGACAAGACTTGCTCCTGCCAGAAGCACTGCAAGCTGTGTCAGAAGTGAGTGTTGATGGAGGCAAAGTGCGCCGGCGAGGCCAACCAAAACAAGGATGCCACTGGCGAGATTATAAAGCTGTGCGACTACAAGGCATATACTACGGAGCTTTTTTTGACAACAACCAATGCTTAATTGATTATGTCAACTCCCAGCCCTTGACTGCTCCATTGGTCTGTTTAGGTGATGGTCATGATGGCGTTTGGAATTTGGTCAAGGAATTGGCTACACCTGAGACAAGGCGCGAAATTCTGGACTGGTATCACCTGAAAGAAAATCTTTATAAAGTTGGTGGGTCATGGAAGCGACTCAAACAGGCTGAGGCTTTCCTCTGGCAAGGGCAGGTGGAAGCCGCCGTCGCTTTGTTTGCTGATTGCCGAAAAAAGCAGGCAAGAAACTTCTGCGCTTATCTCCAGCAACATCATCACCGGATTGTCAACTACAGCTATTATCAAGCTGAGCAACTGTGTTCCATTGGCTCAGGAGCTGTAGAGTCGGCAATCAAGCAGATTGGTTTAAGGGTAAAAATTTCTGGGGCACAATGGAAAACCGAGAATGTTAATCAGGTACTTTCGGTGCGTTGTGCTTATCTCAATGGCACACTCGCTATCTAATATATTTGCCAGAGTGGGATGCTCCCGATATTGTCAGAGTTCAAGATGTTGGTCTATCTGGAGTAGATGACCCAACTGTGCTAGAGTGGGCAGCACAAGAAGGACGCATATTGCTTACACATGACGTAGCAACTATCACACAGTTTGCCTACGAACGAGTTGCGGCAGGGCTGTCTATGCCTGGAGTCTTTGAAGTTAGCCTTGACGTTTCAATTGGTCGTGTCATTGAAGATATTTTGTTATTAGCAGAATGCACTCTTGAAGGCGAATGGGAAGGGCAAATACGTTACCTGCCGTTGTGAAAAATTCTACACTTAAGAATCATTATTGAGCAAATAACTGAGATAACGTGTAGACTCAATTGCATCAATCTTAGCCTTGACCAGAGCGATCGCTTCCTGTAAATCTGCCTGTCGTTTCAGTAAAATCTCGGTTTTCCCGATGACTGGATTAATCGCATAAAGATTCCAGTTGTTATCAGAATCTTCATAGGATTTAACGTGCCACTCTTTATAGATCAAGTCGTCGCATTCGACGCCAACTAGCTGTTGCATCATTCGGTCAAAGCTAATACTGTCCTCGTTGTAAAAAACCCAATTGCTTTCGTTATTACTCAAGGCAATCAGGGATTCGGCAAATGTTATAGCATCCTCGTATTGCACAAAAGCTTTTAGGCTGCGATATGGGTTGCCTTGGGGGTTCCAAATCTCCAGATGATGCCCATAACGTCCCGGTACGATCTGATAAATCCACCCGTCAAGTATTTGTGCAGTGTAGTCTTGTTTGCCGATCATGAATACACCTTCTATCAGAACCCAAAAATATGAGGTTTTCTCGTTGGTTAGTGATTTCTAGCCTTGTCGCTTTATCCTTGCCAACAGTTATCGGCTCCCGCAGACGCTGGCAATACAGCATCTGCGGAAACAGAAAAAGGAAAGAACAAGAATAAGGGTAAGGGTTGGAATAAGTAGTTACCACTCAATAGATTGCTAATCGCTAATCGCTAAGTAAATTAAACAATTAGCAATTAGCCATTTCTATTATTTAGCGATCGCGCAGTTCCGTTTCCAACTTGTCTAAATCCTCTCTCAAGAAAACGACCATGTGACCGTTATACGCCTTCCCTGTCTTGGTTTGGACAATTTCCATCCAGTAAGCAAATCGCTCTCCTAAGCGCAGTTCTCCCTGTTGTGCTGCCAAAAGCGGAAGCCGCTGCCGACGAGCTAAGTCTACAGTTTGTGCCGTGGGATATTCGTAGACAATTCGGGATCGATCGTAGTCTTGATAGATATCTGGGCCATAAATTACCCGCAGCGATTCCTTTAGACGTTGTGGAGTAACGCCATTAATCATGTCAAAAAAAGAAAAGCGTTCGCTGCGAATCGTGCCTCGATCTTTAGTAAAAGTGACTCTGCCGGGAGGAAGGACAGTTGCGAGAAAAGTAAATCGCTGGGCGGCTGTATTGGTCTTTTGCACTAATAGCCCATCGCCTGTAGAAGGTCGAAGGGTAGGATTAGAATTAATCCAGGCAGTAACTTCTTCTGTTTTCTGTCCGGGTAGGGCGTCGGCGCTTTTAGCGGTCGAGAGTGCTAGTAAAATTCCCAGTGACAGAATTGACCAAAATTTAACGCTTTTCATTTAAACCTTAAACCTGCAAACATACTTCACCAATCAGCACCCTGTTCTCAGCTATCGCTATTCTTAAGATGCCATGCTGGGGTCGATAGCAACCTTAATTACCTTACGATTCTTCATATCTTGGAACACTTGCTCTAAATGCTTTAAAGGCTGATGTTCGCTGATGAGCAATTCTAAGGGGATGGCGCGACTCGCCAACACAGATAAGGCATCTCGTACATATTTTGGGGTGTTGTGAAAAACGCCTTTCAGGGTGAGTTCGCTGTAGTGGAGTTGTTCGGTATTGACGGTAATGGTGGTATCTCGCGGACAACCCCCGAATAAGTTGACGGTAGCACCAGGACGGGCACAAGCGATCGCACTCTCCCAAACTGCGGGTACACCCGTAGCTTCTATGACCACATCTGCACCCCAGGGGTTGGTTCGTTTCACCACACTCGGTATATCCGTCAGATGATGATAATTAAACGTTTCCACTGCGCCTAGCTGTTTCCCAATTTCCAGCCGTTGGTCATTTCCCCCAAATAGCAACACCGATGCCGATTGATGCGCCAGTACCGCCACAAACATCAGCCCAATTGCCCCATCTCCCAGCACCACTACGACATCGCCCGACTTCACATTAGAACGTGCTACCCCATGCAGCACACAGGCTAACGGTTCGGTCATCGCCGCCAAGGCATCGGGCAAGTCATCTGCGATGGGCAACAGGTTGTGTTGCACAATCGGGGCGGGAATTTTTAGATACTCGGCAAACGTGCCGTTATTCCATGTCAAGTTAGGGCAAAGAGAATATTCTTGACGTTGACAAAAAAAACAATTCATGCATGGAGCAGAATTATTGGCAACTACGCGATCGCCCAATTGCCAACCTTGGACTCCGCTTCCCACCGCCACAATCCGCCCCGCTGCCTCGTGACCAAACAAAGTGGGAGGCTTGAGCATCTTTGCATGACCGCCACGCCGCCAAACCTTCAGGTCGGTGCCGCAAGTCGTTGCCGCTGCCACTTGAATCACCACCTCACCAGCAGAGGGAGTAGGGTCAGCGACCTGTTCCAGGCGTAGATCCGTTTGTCCGTAAAGTACCGCTGCCAGCATGATACACTGCCCCTAACCGTGTCCAAGCTGATTTTATCAGGGCAGATGAATTCTTACTCCTGACATGACAGGGAATATGTTCCCAGTTTGAGCCTGGGAACGGCAGCACCAGGCAAAAAGATTATGTAATTTTTCCTTCCCAAAGAGGCACTGGGAACTTTTTTAAGGTTTCACCAGCTTCATAGAGAGCGATCGCCCTCCCAGAACCTCCTGGCGAGGTGTTTGATCCAGCGCTAGGGGCAGCATCTCTTGTCGGCATGAAGTACAAAACCAATAAACCCCATTCTGCCGCGCATGACGCAGAAGAGGACTGCCGCAACAATGACAAGTATTCATTCGCATTTTATTAAACTCCTTATTCACCAAATGTACACCCCTGAGTCATTGCTAACTCGATCGAATGTATATGCGGACACAATCTGAAGAAATAAATTAACCTTTAGCTTCCCGAACCTTAAACAAAGATGTAGTTAACGAAACCCTTTGGTTGCGAGATCCTGATGCCCTAAGACCGAATATAAGCGAGTTGACCGCTCTGATAAATAAAGATAAAACTGAACATAGGTTTTGTTCATCTATCCTGGGGATCATCTCCTGGTGGGGTATCCGGACTTCGGGGATCGTAGAATTTCAGCCGGTGTTCGACCTGGGAAAACTAGATTAAGCTCGTGGCAAGAGGTTTCTAAGACACCTACGATCGCCAGCCGACAAAAGAGGCTTTAAAGAGTCCGAACCAGCGCCTAAATCAAAACAGAAATCGAAAAAGATTTGGCTCTTTCTCCCCCTTCTTTGAACCAGCACTTGATACACCAGCGTTACTAGAAAACCTGTGGCAACAAACCTTATCGGCATATATAGCGGTTCTCAGTTGGGTGGAATATATTGCGGTTCTAACGTTCAGTAGGCGCTTTTTGATTGCCATGCCCCTACTGATGTATTGCACCCAACCCTGGAATTGCTATATCCTCTGGTCCGCTGCCACCCCTGTTCAAAGAAAAGAAAATCTCGCTTCGGTTCTCACGCTTAGTGCCATAGATGTAACTCAGAGGGCGAGGAGGGTGCGGGTGTTTTGTTAGGGCTGAGTTGAATAATTGCAGACTCACAGGACTTACGCAAAGCCCATCCAGACAGCGTTTTTTCGGGTTCAATCCCCCTGTGGTTGCCCTTACTATGTGGTGATGTGCGGCGAGTCCTGACTCATATCAAATCCATCTAATTGCCCATAATAAAAGCACCCCTCCCCGCAAGCGGGGAGGGGTTGGGGGTTCTGGGAAATTAGGGGTAATCAACCAGACTTGATATTACTGGGTAGCTAGCCGCATCACTCGCTCTTGCTTTGATTCGCCTGCAAGAAAGCTTCTATTACTTCAGTTGCCAATTGAGTCATTGGCTTACCCTGACGGGCTGCTTCTGCTTTCAAGCGGCTGTAAACATCATCGCGGACATTGATCCGACGGCGGATTTTAGCCGCCATTTCAATTTCCGATGCTTCTGGCAGCACCACCTCATTAATTAACCCGGTATCTGACTGAGGAGATACCGCTTCCGACTCATAGTCAACTGTAAATTGACGAATCGCATCAAAACCGACGCGATCGCAGAAATCCCCAAAACTTTCTTGGGGTTGCCGCGACTGCTTGAAGTAAACGAAAATCGGCTCTAATTCGGCTTCTAGCTCGTTGATGTGCAGCCGATCCATATAAGCTCTGGAGAGTCGCGTTTGGTCGGGTGAAGCCCCCAGCCAAACCTGATAAGATTCAGTAGCACTCCCGACAAATCCTAATTCTGCCAGATAGGGACGAGCGCAGCCATTCGGGCAACCCGTCATCCGCACGATAAAGTGTTCGTTTTCTAATCCCACTTTTTTCAGCAGCGCCCGAACCCGATCTAAGAGATCCGGCATGATCCGTTCCGATTCGGTAATTGCCAAACCGCAAGTCGGCATTGCGGGGCAAGCCATTGAATAGCGCACCAACGGGTCAATTTGATTGGGGTCTACCTGAACGCCACAGCGGTCAAGAATCTGCTGAATTTCGGTTTTTTGCGCTGTGTCAATTTCGTAAAACAGCAAGTTTTGGTTGGGTGTCAGGCGAATCGGTAGCGAGAACTTCTGCACAATTTCCCGCAGTGCAGTTCTTAGCTTAAAGTTACCTTCGTCCTTCACTCGACCATTTTCAATGGGAATACCCAGAAACAGCTTGCCGTCGCCTTGTTCGTTCCATCCCAAGAAATCTTTGTATTTAAACGGCGGTAACTCTTTAAAAGCTGTCAGTGGTTTGCCAAAGTATTCTTCGACTTTGGCGCGGAACTTCTCGACGCCCCAATCTTCGATTAGGTATTTCATCCGCGCATGACGGCGGTTGGCGCGATCGCCATAATCTCTTTGAGTGGCGACAATCGCTTTGATGAGATCGTAGATATCTTGCGCGTCTACATATCCGATGGGATCTGCCATCCGGGGAAACGTCTCTTCTTTGTTGTGAGTGCGTCCCAAACCACCACCCGCAAAGACATTAAATCCCTGTAGTTCTCCCTTGGCGTTGGTAATCACCACCAAGCTGACATCTTGGGAATAGAGGTCAACCGAATTATCCCCCGGTACCGTTACGGCACACTTAAACTTTCGGGGCATATAGCGATCGCCATATAGCGGTTCTTCTTTCCCGTGGACGAGGGTGCCGTTGCCGTTGCTTTGCCGCGCCGCCTTTACCTCTCTTGTTTCTTCCCCGCTGATGAACTTTTCGCCATCCAGCCAAATCTCATAATATGCACCTGTTTGCGGCGTCAGCAGGTCAGCAATATTGTTGGCATACTCCCAGGTATATTCGTATTCCCGGCGATTTTTGTAAGGTGCCGGGGGCGTCATCACATTGCGGTTGAGGTCGCCGCAGGCTCCCAGGGTTGACCCCATGCTTTTAATGATGGCAGCGATCGCCGCTTTGAGATTTTTCTTTAAAATTCCATGCAGCTGAAAACCCTGGCGAGTCGTAGCGCGTAGCGTTCCATTGCCATATTCCTCAGCCAGCCGGTCTAAGGTAAGATACAGTTGCGGTGGAATGAAGCCCCCCGGATTCCGGGTACGCAGCATGAACTGGTAATCTTTCTCCTGACCCTTAACCCGGTTATCCCGGTTATCCTGCTGGTACGATCCGTGAAACTTGAGAATCTGGGTGGCATCTTCTGTGAAGCAGTTGGTGTCTTCCAGTAGCTCAGTTGCCACAGGTTCGCGTAAAAAGTTGCTGCGTTCTTTGAGTCCTTCTACTTTAGAAAGCTTTTGGACTGGGGAAATCGGAGATTTAACCATCGGAAACTAAGGGGCTGAACGGTTTAACTGGATCACCGGAAAATCTATCGGGATTACGGCGTATACATTCATGGTACTATCACCCTTCTTATCTTTAGCGATAGGCAAGAATTTCCCAATATTTTAACAATTCTTGCAGAAAGCGATATCCCAAGAGTCCGACCTTCGGTTCGCCACACCATTGACGCAGTGATGCCAGTAAGGGCTGTCATGCTTTGTGCCCCTACACCAATTTTCTGAGCGTAGCAGTCTATAGCCGCTTTCAATTGAATGAGATCCATCGGTAGGTAGCACAGCTACCCCCTACTGTGCAGTGTATTGAACCCAAGTCAGAACCGCTATAAAAACAGAAAGGACAGGCTTTATCAGCCTGTCCCACTTTGTTAGAAGCCAGTTAATTCAAAATATCTCGAACCAAACACCACCAAGAACGATATAAAGAGCGTTAATCCTAGAAGCCGTAGCCGATTCCCACATTGACGCTAACAGAAGAAGCAGGGCTGTTTTGGTAAGGCTTGATTCCCAGTTTGGCATCGCTGAAGACCACAACGTTCTTGGCAACTTCTGCTTCGACGCCAGCCGTCACTACAGGCGCATTGCGGTTGCCGAAGGTAGATGGCTTGCCTTCCGATTCATGCAAACCGTAGCCACCACCAACGTAGAAGTTAGCTTTATTGGTAACAGGCACATCATAAGTAATCATCGGAATGATAGTGCTGGTTTCGTTGGTGAACTGCACGGAACCTCTAATAGAAACTGGCGTCTTGGGAACCGCATAGCGACCTTGAATCACACCGCCGACTGCGGCAGCATCGCCATCTTGTCCGCCATTTGTAACGCTAGCAGAACCACCAACTCCGACATAATTTGCTCGTGTTCCAGTGGGTTTTGCAGAGGCATCCAAACTAGACATTAAAACAGGAGCGATCGCTAGTGCAGATAGTACGGAAATCTTAGCTACAGATTTGAGAGCGCGATTCATAATTGATTCCTTCAATTCTCTGGTTTTCAGTTGCTTTGTTACATTCAAAGTCGTTAGCCAAAGCAAAAGGTTCCAGAAACTTGCCAAAAAAATTTCGGCTCGGTTAAATCAAGGATTGCTTAAATTTTTAAATCTCGACAACCCTCTACACGTAATAGCTTTAACGTACTCAACTCCGAAAAATACCACCAAATATTTTGGTTGATGAGTAATTTTGCTACATCTAGCGATGGGTTGAAGTAGCATTTCCTCAAATAGAGGCTATTTGATAGTGGACTGTTTGGGAAGTGGCACAATTTTATGAATGATTCAAGGAACAATTTTGTCGGTACGGAAGTCTGAATACAAGGAGAGTTTGTCTTCAAAAAAATAATTGTAAAGTCTCCTGAATCTATAAATTTGCCCTGTGAAACTAAAAATCGAAAAGCTAGCTTAATTGGAAAAAAAGCTTTAAAAAGTTATAATATTAACGATAATTTTGGAAAGATACTGAACTTCAAGCGTCACAGGTCATAGGGAAAGTTCACGATGGTTATAGCCGCGTCTAGCCGCGGCAAAGAACGCGATCGCGTCCCTCTGCTTTTGCCTGATAAAGCGCTTGGTCAGCAGCAGCAATTAGCGTTTCTGAAGAGCCGTCCTGCCAAGGCTGAGCGGTAGCAATGCCCAAACTGAGAGTGACATACTCACTGATGGGAGAATTAATGTGGCGAATCTTCAACGCTTTGACCTCTAAACGGATTGTTTCAGCGACTTGAAACGCCCCCTCAGCAGTAGTGTTTGGCAGAATGATGGCAAACTCTTCTCCTCCATAACGAGCCACGAGATCGGCAGGACGCTTCAAGACACGATTAATCGCGCTGGCAACCTGCCGCAGACACTCGTCCCCTGCTTGATGACCATAGGTATCGTTATAGTTTTTAAAAAAGTCAATGTCAGACATAATTAACGATAACGGGATTTCCTCCCGTGCCATCCGCCGCCACTCTTTGTCGAAGGACTCATCAAAACAGCGACGATTCGCTATTTGAGTTAAGCCATCTACAGAAGCCAAGCGCTGCAACTGTTGGTTAGCTGCCTCCAGCTGTTGATAGAGTTCTGATTGCTGAATTGCGATCGCGACTTGGGTTGCCAGTTGCTGTAGTAAATCAACGTTAAACTGCTGCCACTGTCGTGGTCCACTACAATGATGGGCAATCAGCAGTCCCCACAACTGTTCCCCTTGCAAGATGGGTACTACCAAGTTAGCTCTGACCTGAAACTGGGCCAGTAAATCAATGTGACATGGAGTTAAACCGGCTGCATAAATATCGTCGGTGGTTTGGATGCGACCATGCTGGTAAAGCGAAACAAAGGTGGTTGCAAAGTCCGGATCGAGAAGTCTTCTACCTAACATAGAGATCCATCGGTCGTCTACAGATTCTACGACCACAACCCCACTCCAGTCTGGCTCGAAGCGGTAGATTAACACCCGATCGGTTTGGAGAAATTCTCGCACTTGAGCCACTGTCGTATTGAGAATTTCCTCTAGATGCAGAGACTGACGGATGCGTTGCGCGATCGCTCCCATTAACCGCTCCCTCAGAACTTGCATCCGCAGTGTTTCCTCCACCTGCTTGCGTTCGGTAATATCCATCGCTACACCCACCAGACGCACGGAACAGCCAGTTTCGTCACGGTAGACCTGACCTTTGTTTCCTACCCAGTGCAGGGTGCCATCGGGCCAGATAACTCGAAATTCAATCCCATAATCCGCACCTTCTCCAATCGTCCTCGCCACGGCTTGAGCAACATACTCGCGATCTTCCGGATGGACAGCATCAAGAAAAGCCTCATAGGTTGGATGATAGCTTCCTGGGGGAAGACCGAATACTGGCCCCAGTTGGTCAGAATACATGATGCTGTTGGTCAGGATGTCCCAGTGCCACGTACCCATGTGAGCAGCTTCTAAAGCTAACCTGAGTCGCGCTTCACTTTCTTGTAGTGCTAATTCAGCAGCTTTGCGATCGCTGATGTCTTGAAAGACTGCCACAACACCCATAATATTTCCTTCCTCATCTCGAATCGGTGCCGCACTGTCACCGATAAATTTTTCTGTTCCGTTTTTAGTACGGAGTAACCAACGATCGGCTAACCTGACGATCGCACCGTTTTCAATCGCATTGGTTATTGGGTGTTCGATAACTTCACGACTTTCTGTATGTACAAGCTGGAGAACTTGATTCACATCTTTGCCAAAAGCATCTTCCTTTTTCCAGCCTGTTAAAGCTTCAGCAAGAGGATTCATAAATGTCACCAATCCTCGATTATTTGTGACAATTACTGAATCCCCTATACTTTCGAGTATTGTGGCAAACCACTGTTTTTCTTTTTTTAAACTATTTTGTTGTTTGTATTTAGAAAGAGCTATTTCAATGGTGGCATTTAATTCTTTTTCTTGAAACGGTTTGATAAGATAACCAAATGGCTCGGTTGTTTTAGCTCTCTTTAATGTGGTTTCATCTGCATGAGCAGTAAGATAGACGACAGGAATGTTGAAGCGAGTATGAATTTCTTCAGATGCTTCTACACCGTCCATCTCGCCCTGCAACCTAATATCCATCAACACGAGATCCGGATTGGTTGCCGCTACTTGTTGAATGGCTTCTGCTCCCGAAGAAGCGATCGCCGTAACTGTATATCCCAACCCTTCTAAAATATTTTGTATATCCCAGGCAACAATATTCTCATTTTCAACAATTAGAATTTTAACTGGATTCATAGCGGTCGTCGAACTCCAGTTTAATTTAACTCTTTAAAGGTAATTTTAAATATTGTCCCATTACTTGTATCAACTTCGAGATTTCCCTTGAGCTGATTAACCAAAGTACTAACTAAACGAAGTCCTAGAGATTTTGGATTTTCCATATCTATTTCTTCAGGTAAACCAATACCATTATCACCAACCAAAAGTGTAAAGATATTATCTTTATTTGAGGAAAGCTCAATATATATTATTCCCTGCACATCTTCTTGAAAAGCATACTTCAAGGCGTTGGAAACAAGTTCATTAGTAATTAATCCACAAGGGATTGCCGTATTAATGCTAAGAGAAACATGATTAACGTTGATGTTTAAACTAATCAAATCTGAGCTAACATTGTAACAATGGAATAAGTTCATTGCTAAATTACGAATATATTGAGCAAAATCAACTTTGATCAAATCCTTGGATTGATATAATTTTTCATGAATAAGCGCCATTGATTGAATTCGGTTTTGGCTTTCTTTAAAAATACTGATAGTTTGCTTATCTTCTATATATCTCGACTGAATGTTCAGCAAACTAGAAATTACCTGCAAATTGTTTTTAACCCGATGGTGAACCTCCTTTAGAAGTACCTCTTTTTCTTTGAGCGATGCCTTGAGTTGCTGTTCTGCTAGCTTGCGCTCGGTGATATCAGTATGAACACCAATCAGAGCTACAAGCTGGTTTTTATCATCCTTGATAGCATCAGCACGCAGCAAAACCAACATGGTGTTACCTTTACGCGATCGCATCTCTACTTCACCGCTCCAAGAATTGCCGCTACCAATCGTTTCAAACACTTCCCGTGCCACATTTGAATCTGTATAGAGAACTCGTGGTCCCCCCGCTGCATTCAGTTCATCTGTCGTATATTCAAATAGATCGAGAAAAGCCTGATTGTGATAAATAGAAAAGCAAACTAAATCTGCCATACCAATTGCATCGCTGGCACTTTCAACCGCTTTGCCGATGCGGATAAGTTTTTCTTCTACTTGCTTGCGCTCGGTGATATCTTTACCCGTAGAGACAAAGTGCGTGATGTTTCCTTGGGCATCTCTAATAGGTGTAATCGTTTTTTCCTCATAAAACAGCTCCTTATTTTTCTTCGAGTTAATAAACACAGAACGAAAAACTTTGCCGGAAAGAATTATTTCCCATAGTTGTTGATAAAATATTTGGTCATGATTACCCGACTTGAGTATTCGGGGAGTTTTGCCAATTACTTCTTTCCTTGTGTAGCCTGTCAGTTGCTCAAAAGCTGAATTGACATATTCAATAATGCCATCTTTATTGGTAATAATTACATTATCCGCTGTTTGCTCAACGGCGCTTGAAAGCTTTCTGAGCGTTGCCTCAACAGCTTTGCGTTCGGTAATGTCGCGTTGAATAGTAGCAAAACACATAGATTCGCCGCTTTGCGGGTGTTTCACAACAGAACAGCTTGTCTGCACATCAATCAGTTTGCCGGTCTTAAAATGTCGAAGTTGACTCTCTTTTTCGCACCAACCCTCCGCAATCATCTTTGGCAGAACGATTTCATAGAACTGTAACCAGCCTTGCTCTGAAAGATAGTCGGAAATATCTTTAGAAAGTGCTTCTTCGAGGCTGTCTAAACCAACGAGTTTTCGCCCTGCTTCATTGACGAAAATTACTTTCCCTTCCAGCGAAGAAATGGCAACAAAGTCATTGCTATTCTCAACAAGCGAAACAAACTTTTGCTTTTCTTCCTCCGCTTGCTTGCGACTGGTAATATCCAGCCAAGAACCGATAATCTCTATTGCCTGTCCGCGAGCGTCTTTGATTAGCTTCAGCTCATCGTGCATCCAGCGATAGGTGCCATCTTTGTGTAGGAAACGGTATTCGTGAGTATGCCGTCCCTCCTCAAACAGGCGTGACACTCCAGCCAAGATGTGCGGCGCATCATCCGGGTGAATATGGTTAGCCCAGAAGCTAGAATCCTCGATAAAATCCTTTACTTCGTAGCCAAGTTGGGAGGTGATGTTCTCGCTGATGAAGGTGATATGAAAATCCTCGGAAGGCTTGCAACTATAAATGACAGATGGACTAGAGGTGAGTAAATGTTGCAATCGCTCTCTTGTTGCCATCAGTACCTCTTCTGCTTGGGCAGTCACAAGAGCTTCCCCTACAAACTCGGCGATGTCTTCGCAAACGAGGAGAATAATGGTATTTGTGTTAGATGTTTGTATAAGGCGATCGCTCATCGGTTCTGAAACAGCTTTCGCTCTCGCTTTTATCCAGAAGATGCTGCCATCCTTGCTGAATAAACGAAATTTCCAACTTCTAATCTGAGTAAGATGTTGTCTAAAAGCAGTGAATTCTGCTTGCAAGCTTTCCCGATCTTCAGGATGAACAATGCACAAAAGCGGTCTTTCGATTAATTCATCAACTGTGTAATTTAGATAAGCTACTCCAAACTGATTGATTGAAAGAAACACTCCCGCTAAATCTACCGTTAAGTAGATACACGGAGTATGTTCGTACAGAGTACGATATCGCTCTAGTTCAGCCTTCGTTCTGCATAGTTCTTCTTCGAGTTTGTGACGTTCTACATCAACGAAAGCCTGCCCAACCTGTCGGTTGGGAGTTTCGTCAGGGGAAGCATTGTACCCACTCGATGAGTAATTACAGCCCATTTCTAAACTCCCGCTCCATAAGTACCATTATTGATTATTCAGATTTGGAAAATTAAGCAGACTGGTGAAGAAAAACTGGTATATTTTCGGAGACTGGGGATTACGGGCACGACACAGAAAAACCCTTACGATAGAAGACTTTTCAATACTGGCTCAATCTCCAATACCTAATACCCCAGGCAACAAGTTGTGTATAATTGCGCCTAGTTTCTTAAAGAGAATATAAAGTTGGGACAAGGTAATTTTTCTACAGTTATTAATGCCTTAGTTAATAGTTCTTATTCCTTTAGGATGGCATATTCAACTGGGAAGTAGCGAATTGTTAAGAATAATGTAATTTAAACTACAGATTTTTTACTTATTTAAAGAGTAGGATTAGCGTTTAGCCATTAGATAAGTGGAAACGCAGCTTGTCAAAGCTGTGAAGGCATTTTTTCAGAATCGCGCGACTGGTCGCATTTAGAGCATTGGTATAGGAAACTGGGAAGCACGCCTCCCCGCTTTTCTGGGAGGGAGCCGAATTTCTCTGCAACGCCGCGCTGACGCGACGGGAGCAAATGCTAGACGCAGCATCGGCTAAGGCGATGAGCTGCGTCTAACAGCATCGGCTAACGCGATCGCGCCCCAGAGCTTTTGCTTGATAAAGCGCCTCATCAGCTGCCTTGAGCAATGTTTCCGGTGAAGTATCGCCGTCGGGAACCGTAGTCGCAACGCCCAAACTCAGCGTCACATACTGACTAACTAAGGAATGGGTATGGACAATCTTTAAGTCTTGCACTGCCACTCGAATTTCTTCTGCCACTTGCAATGCACCCTTTTGTGCAGTATTGGGCAAAATTACGGTAAATTCTTCGCCCCCGTATCGAGCGACTAAATCCGCCGGTCGTTTTACAGCTTGAGCGATCGCGCTGGCGACGGTAATTAAACAAGTATCCCCCGCTTGATGACCATAGGTGTCATTGTAGAGTTTGAAAAAGTCAATATCGCACAAGATCAGAGACAGCGGGACTTGTTCTCGTTTCAGACGCCGCCACTCCTGCTCCAGATACTCGTCAAACCTGCGTCGGTTCGGCAGACCAGTCAAACCATCCAAAGTCGCAAGGCGCTGCAACTTTTGGTTAGCTGCCTCCAATTGTTGATAGAGTTGCCCTTGTTGAATCGCAATTCCCACCTGCATCGCCAAAGAAAAGAGCAGATCGATTTCCCACGGTTGCCACTGCCGTGGTTGCAAACAATGATGAGCAATCAGCAATCCCCACAACTGTTCCCCTTGCAGAATCGGAACGACTAAATTCGCTTTAACCTGAAACCGCTCTAGCAAATCGATGTGGCACTGACCCAGTCCTGATGTGTAAATATCCGCGACTGCTTGAACCCGACCCTGCTGATACAGCTGGGCGTACTTTTCCTTAAAGCAGGGATCGTAAACGGGAGTTCCCAGCATCGAAGTCCAATTGGGGTCTACAGACTCCACAGCCACAACCCCGCTCCAGCCTGCCTCGAAACGATAAATAATCACCCGGTCGCAGGCGAGAAATTGCCGCACTTCTGCCACCGTAGTGTTGAGAATCTCGCTGAGATTGAGAGACTGACGGATGCGCTCTAGCATCGCCCCCATCAGTCGCTCCCTGAGAACTTGCAGTCGCAGTGCCTCCTCCGCCTGCTTGCGTTCGGTGATATCGGTGAGCGTGCCAATAAAGCCAACAGTCCCACCAGCTATTCCTTTTTCCGCCACCGCCTGACCGAATACCCAGGTAATGACTCCATCGGCACGCCCCAACCGATACTCACAGGCAAATCGCCGGTTTTCCATCATCGCCTGCTGCCATTCGCTGATGACGCGATCGCGGTCATCGGGATGCAGAGCTTTCATCCAGCCTTCTCCTAGTGCTTCCGCCAGGGTCAATCCTGCCAGTTCGCGCCAGCGCTCGTTGACATATAAGCAGTTCCCTTCCATATCCGTATGGAAAATGCCTACCGGGGACATTTTAGCTAAGGTGTAATACCGATACTCGCTTTCCTGAAGGGCTTCCTCAGTTCGCTTGCGCTCGGTGATATCAGTTATTGAGCCTGCCATGCGATAAGGTTTGCCTTGCGCGTCTCGAAATGCCATGCCACGACAGAGAAACCACCGGATATTGCCATTCTTGTGTATCATCCGATGTTCGATTTCATACTGGGGTGTCAACCCTTCCTGATGAATACTTGCAGCGGTCATCACCCATTCCCGCTCATCCGGATGTACGAGATGGAGCCAAGCATCTATGTGGTTGTCAATTTCGCCTTCGCTATAGCCCAGCATGGCTTTCCAGCTAGCGGTGAGATACATTTCACCAGTTTGGAGATCCCAGTCCCAGAGTCCTACCTGACCGGCATTAACGGCTAGGACATAGCGTTCCTCTGCTTGGTGGGCAGGAGTCATGTCCTTCATAAAGTAATCATGCCCGTAAATGGATAGGCAAAAACCTTTAAAAAGTTGTCCCAATGCAGTCTGCAGGCTTTGTTGGCATCAGTGAGGAATGCTTGATTTTTCCTGCCTCCGACTGCTAGTGTGCCTGCATTCCCAACTCGCGGTTGATTTGTACTCACCGGCACGCTTGTGAAGTAGATCGAGGCAGGCTTTTTGGAGAGGGTGCTATAATATCGCTTCCAATCCGGTTCGGTTAAAAATAATTGTAGGTTGGGTTGAGGAACGAAACCCAACAAATGCTTATGTTTTGTTGGGTTGCGTTTCTCAACCCAACCAATGCGAACTACGCGAACTTTGGTGTTTTTCGCTCTAACCGAATCGTATTGATATCGTTTCAATTTCCCGATCTCTTGACGCAGCGCTTTCTCTAGTTGGCGACGTTCTAGATGCGAGTGGGGTTGCTGGAACGTAAGCACGGAGGCTTCATCCTGGAAACTATCCTGCCAGGAAGCTGGGCAATCAAAGCGCATTTGAGTTTGTTTTTTAAGAGGGGTGTTTTAAAGAGTGTCAATCCACAGGGATTTAAATCAAAACGACACTCTACGGTCACAGAAGAAAGTAGATTTAGATGCCCCAAGGTTCTAGATTCTATTATTGTCGAAAGGCTTGAGCGATCGCGCAATTCGCTTTTGCTAAAACAAAAGTGAGGCGATTTTACGGAGATGGGGTTGCAGATAAAATGCGCTTACCGAGTCTCACGAGCAACGATCAACAGATTGAACGGAGCGATTAGACCGCGAATGCGTGCGCGATCGCCCTCAATAGCCGCAAGGACTCGCATCTCTAACTCAGCCTCTTCTTTTAAAGGAATTGGCTGTGAAGGGGGTTCGCCAGGAATGACTAAAGTCCGGAACCCAGCATTGACTGCTACGGCTTGCCCCTGAGCTTCCTCGACCACACTCCCTTCCAGGGTAGCAACGCCCGTCCTACCATTAGGTTTGACGCTGACACCAACAGACTTACGCAAAGCTTATACATATAGCCTTTTGTAGGGGCAATCCCCCTGTGGTTGCCCTTACTATGTGGTGATGTGCGGCGAGTCCTAACCAAATTGCGTCCCGCGAACGCCACTCAAACCCGCAGGTGTTTCAATCTCAAAGCGCGAATTAGGATTTGTAAACGGTCGCACCTCCAGGCGAGCTTGTCCCCCCGTTACTTGAAGCCGCGTAATTCGTCCGCCGTCAGGCGTTGTCTGCAATTGTTGTACTTGCAGGGTGGTATTTTCTGAGACATTAACAAAGCCAACGCCGGTATCGACGGCTAGGACGGCACTAGACTGGTCGCCCGTTTTGAGAGTATCGCCCACGTTCTCAAGGCGCAAGCCGACCCAAACCGACCCGGCGGCTTCTCTCAGTTTATAGGTGACTTTACCCGCATAGGAGACGACTTCCAACCGTCGGTTGAGTCGAACCGGCAAAGGTTTTGCCACTGAGTCTATACTGATGCTCAAGAGAGCCACCAACAGCAGGAGAGACACGAATGCTCTACGACTTTTCACCGCTCACCTCTTGTGGAAATTAAAAATTACTAATTTGATTTTGCCGTTTTAATTTTTCCGGCTGACTTGTGAATATTAACTTGATGGAGCGATCGCACTTTGTATCGGCTTGTTCTAAGTGCCTCCCCTTCCGCAGGATGAGCATGGTTCTTGGGGAAGGGAAAGCATCTTGATTAGACTTGTCCGTAAATGGGCCAAGAATTGAGGCTAGACGGCGATCTAAATCCCTATCCGGGATAGAAATCTTGCAACGCACAGCGCACGCGCTCATACTCCGCCTCCAGCTGCGATGCGATTTCCGGCGACCCTGCTAGAGTATCGTCTTTGGCGATCGCTTCGAGTTGCTTACACAGATTGGATAGTGTCATCGCACCTAGTGTCGCACTGGTTGACTTGAGCGTATGAGTCGCCTGTCGCAGCGCCACTGCATCTCTAGCATCCACTGAATTCCGAATCACTTGCAATATGTGGGGTGTATCTTCCAAAAAGCTATCAATAACTTCCACCAGAACGGATGAAGCATTCTCCCCGAACAGATCGCAAAGCGCTTGGATTGCCTGGGGATCGACGGCAGCGGTGGAGATGGGGAGACGGGGAAGCGGCTGCAAAGCGGCTAGCGCCTTCACCAGCGCCTCCATCTGGAGCGGCTTACTGACATAATTATCCATGCCCGCGCTCAAACACTCCTCGCGATCGCTCTGCATCGCATTCGCCGTCATGGCAATAATCCAGGGACGTTGTTCGTAGAGCCATTCCTCGCAGATCCGGCGCGTGGCGCTCAATCCGTCCATTTCTGGCATTTGCACGTCCATCAGAACGACATCATAGGGCTGGCGTTGCAGCGCTTGCAGCACTTCCCAACCGTTGCTGGCGATATCCGCTCGATACCCCAGACGCCCCAACAGATGCAGCGCCACCTTTTGGTTAACGACATTGTCTTCCGCTAACAGAATTCGTAGCGGTAGCCGTTGCGCTAGATGCGGATCAATGTGTGCGGGTTGGGAACGCGGACTTGGCAGCGCAGCGGGTTCGCCAAGGAGACCGCTCAAGACATTGTAGAGCTGAGATTGTTTAATCGGTTTATTCACGAAAGCGGCAAAATTTGCTTGCTGTGCTTGTAGCTCTATCTCCGACTTGCCCAGAGAAGTTAACATCACCAATGGCAATGTCCGAGCATTGGGTAGTTTGCGAATTTCTGCCGCTAAATTTAAACTATCCATCTGCGGCATTTGCATATCCAGAATGGCAATGTCAAAGGTTTCCTGATGGCTCAGCCAGCTCAATGCCTCTTCCCCAGAGGTCGCAGTCCGGGAGATCATACCCCAAGCGATCGCCTGCAAAGTCAAAATTTGCCGATTGGTCGCGTTATCATCCACAATCAACAACCGTTTTCCAGCTAGTAGTTGTTGGGAGTGGCTGCTCTCAGCAAGCGTTGAAGTGGGAACGGAGGTTGCTACAACGGCGAAATAAAATGTGGAACCCTGACCCCCTTCACTTTCCACCCAAATTCTACCGCCCATCATTTCCGTTAATTGTCGGCTAATCGCTAATCCCAACCCCGTACCGCCATAGTGGCGGCTGGTAGAAGAATCAACCTGGCTGAAGGGTTTAAACAGACGGTCTATGCGGTCGGAAGGAATCCCAATCCCGGTATCTTTAACAGCAAAACGAATCGCATATTTGAGATTTTTAATTTTGGATTTTTGATTTGGGATTGCAGCTTTTTCTTCTGGTTTTCCCACACAAATAGGTTGTCTCGTGCCATCTATAAGATCGGCAGATTCCTGTCTCAAATTCGCTCCCCGGCTCCCCGGCTCCCCTGCCCCTCTCCCTCGTCCCAATTGACGAGCTTTTACCGAAATCACAACTTCCCCTTGGGGTGTAAATTTAACTGCATTCGCAATCAGATTCACCAGAATTTGGCGTAGTCGCGTCACATCCCCCACAATCATCTTTGGCACAGAAGGGTCTATCAGATAAGCTAATTCCAAGTTTTTTTCTGCCGCCTTGTGAGCCAGCAAATCAAGCGATTCTTCTATACAATCTCGCAGATTGAAGGGTTGCTGTTCCAGCTCCAACTTGCCGGACTCGATTTTAGAAAAGTCAAGGATGTCATTAATGATAGTAAGTAAGCCATCGCCACTGTTGCGAATCGTTTCTACGAAGTCTCGCTGCTGGGGCTTGAGTTCGGTATCCAGTAGCAACCCAGTCATGCCAATTACCGCATTCATGGGAGTGCGGATTTCGTGGCTCATCGTTGCTAAAAATTCACTCTTGGCACGGTTAGCCGCTTCTGCCTCTTGTTTTGCTTTTTCCAAGGCAAAATTTTGCTGAGCTAATTGTTCGCGTTGGCGGGTTTCTTGCTCTAATAAGCAAGCCTGAGCCAGAGCAATGCCGACTTGATCCGCCACGGCTTCGAGTAACTCGATTTCCTCTTTTGTCCACTGACGGAAGGTGTTGCATTGATGTAAGCCAATCGCACCGTTTGGTTCTCCCTGATAGGAAGTGCGAATCGCTAGCATCGATTTGAGTTGAATTTGCTGACACAGAGAAACAGTTGCTTTTAGGAGCGGATCGGCATATACATTTGAGGAAGCGATCGCTCGATCTTGAGAAATTGTTTGTTCGGCATGGGGATTGCCAACAATGGGGACTTGTAAATCCAGCATCGAATCATACCCAGGCTCCAAATACTCCGCCACTAGGAGAATTTGTGGTGTAGGGGTGGCAATGTATGAGTGAATTAAACAGCGATTCACACCGAATGTTTCGCCCAATAAATTACAAGTCGTTTGAAAAATTTCTTGGGTTTCTAACTTGGCGCGAATCTCTTGGGTAATCCGTTTGAGCAGCAAAGTCCTGATAACTTGCTGTTGCAGGGCATCTTGGGCTTTTGCACGCTCAACTTCACCCCCCACCCACTGTGCCATGAGCTTCACCAGCTCTTTGTCTACTGCCGTGAACTTTTGCGATCGCACCTTTAAACTGGAGAAGCTAAGGGTGCCGTAAACAATACCGCCTGCCACTACCCTAGTGCCAATATATGCCTCTATTTTGAAAGGGGTATTCGCCGGATACTGGTACCATTGCGATATCTCAACTGACTCAAAGCAAATCGGTTCGTCGCCGCGCAGTGCCTCGCCGCAATAAGTCTGCTTGACATCGAAAATATTTCCTTTGACAAGTTGAACAGGTGAGTTTTCGGGCACCTGGGCAGCAATCAGGTGATATTTATCTCCTTCAATCTTCACCAGTGTCCCGATTTCTAAGCCAAACCGCCAGCATCCCATCTTCAGCATTCGCTGGATGCGTTGGTCAAAGTGTAGCGGCGTTGCTTGGTCGCCTTGAGCCGCCGTCACTTCATACAGCGCCCGTAACCCTGCCTCGCTCTCTCGCAGTTCTTGTTCCGCCTGCTGGCGCTGGGTGATGTTGCTGCCAATTCCGAGAAACCCGGTAATGTTGCCCTCAGTATCCCGTAACGCTGTCATCGACACCAGCACTGGAAAACGACTACCATCTTTGCGGATGAAAGTCCATTCACGCTCGTCCACCTCCCCACGACGCGCCTTGGCAACAAAAACCTCAAACCCTGGCTCAATGATAATTCCCAACTCCTGCGACAATTCTTGGGCACGCCGGAATACTTCGTGTGGATCGTGGAATCGGCGGAGTGTTGTTTTGCCCACGACCTCAGCAGCAGCATATCCTAAATATCTCTCGGCGGCGGCATTAAAGGTGCAAATTGTGCCGTCTGGTGTGGTAGAAACGATCGTGTAGTTGGCACTATCCAAAATTGCCCGCTGTAAGCTGGTTGTCTTTTGGAGTGCCTCTTCAGTTTGCTTGCGATCGCTAATGTCATTTACTGTGTGTTCTGATGGATTCAGATGAATTCGGAGTTCCATCTGAGCGATCGCTTGCCGCCCCAATGCTTTGAGCGCTTGAATCTGCTGGTTCGTGAGCTTTCGAGGAATTCGATCGATCGCGCATAAGGTGCCCAAAACAAAGCCATCGGGCGTTACCAAGGGAACTCCTGCATAAAACCGGATATAAGGGTCAGATGTCACTAAAGAATTTGTGGCAAAGCGCTCATCTACTAACGCATCAAGTACAATTAGCGGCTCATCCGGTTTGAAAATCGTATGGGCGCAAAACGCTAAATATTTTGGTGTTTCTGTGGCTTCTAGACCAATTTTTGACTTAAACCACTGCCGATTGCCATCAATGAGGCTGATGAGGGCAATCGGAGTATTGCAAATATGGGAAGCCAGAGCAGTCAAATCGTCAAATGCCTGTTCTGGAGGCGTATCGAGAATTTGATAGCGATGAAGTGCCTTGAGCCTATCCGCCTCATTGTCAAGGCTAGCTGCGTCGCTGTTCGTGGGCAAGGGGTGTTGCGGCTCCAAAGAAGAATCAAGGCTCTCGTCTTGAGCCATAAGACTTCGGCTTTTTTTAGGTTGCTGAAACAGCAAATCCCGGAGAGACGGCTTGCTAAGGTATCTGGATAGCGATCGCAGGATAGGACGGAGGATTTTCATAATCAATTTGAACTAGAGCCGACACAGCACCGGAAACTCTTCCTTTGATGTTTGTGGGCTTTCATCCCTTGAACGTCTGTCTGGCTTTTGCGAACAGTTGTTCGGCTTCCAGGTTAGTCTGGGCAGAAAACTCCCACTCAAACCCTTGCCAATGGTGAATTTTGTACCTCAAACGCCACGCCCCTCAACGCTTTTAAGACATCTGCACGGGGGTAGCTCCCCAACCGACAAGATGACAGGGTTTAATGGAGTTCTCCTACTTAATGATTAATGACTTACAAATCAAACGTCTTCAGGCGGAATTGAGTCCTGCTTGGATTCAATGATTACACTAGGTAAACCTTCAAGTTTTTCTGTCGGCGAGGGTTCTTCGATCAGGGGCACCAAGAGCGTTAAGCCGCCAGGAATGCACTCGACATCAATCGGAGTGGTGCCGATAAGTTCCCCATCTACGACGACTTTTTGCAGCGGATTGGTTCGTACCTGAATCCGTCTAGCTCGCAGATAGCCGATGTCGTCTCGTTCTGTCGCACTGCCACTTAAGGCAGTTTGAAGTAAATGATAGGAGGCAGCGATCGCTCCGGCGACATTGCTCGGTGCCACGACGGTTAAATCTAGCAACCCATCATCAAAAAGGATGCCCGCTGGACCTTGAGCCAAAATGGATGTGGGTGGTGCAGCATTGGCAATGGTTACGGCAGCAGCGGTTAGTTTCACGATTTTGTCTTCCGTCTCAATCTCAACCTCAAACGTGTTGAACTGCCGCAACTGTTGAATTCCTGCCAGGATGTATGCCAGCATCCCCAAGCGATTCTTCGTCTCCCTGTCCGCCCGTTCAACGGCTTCCGCCTCAAAACCAATCCCAGCGAGTAATACCATCGGTTTGCCGTTGCAGTAGGCGGCATCCACCACCCGCGTTACACCTGCCAAAATTGTCTCGCAAGCGGCGTCTATCGTATCCGGTAGCCCTAAAGCAGACGCGAGGGCATTTGCGGTTCCTCTGGAAATCACGCCCATGGGAATGTTCGTCCCCACTAGGGCATCGGCGGCGGCTGAGAGGGTACCGTCACCACCAGAGGCAATAATGGTACTGGCACCTCGTGCAACTGCTTCTCTTGCCAATTGAGCGGCGTCAACTTCTGGCGTCGTCAGATAAATATCTAGGTCAATTTCCGGCTCTAAAAGTGCCCGGATTTTTGCCAAATCTTGATCGGGATCGCTTTGACCGGCAACTGGATTAAAGATGAGACAGGCAGAGCGTTTTATATCATTAGTCATTAGTCATTAGTCCATTGTCATCAGCCGTGAGTCGCGGTCATTCGTCCATAGTATGAGTCTATGGTCAGTGGCGAATGACGAATGATCGCAGGATCTCTATTCACATCCTTGACCGAAGCGACGTAAATTGAGAACGTCGCTGATTTGGCGAATTTGGGTGAAACAGCGCTCCAGTTGTTGGAGATCGCGGATATCAATACATAGGTCGATGATTGCCGGTCGTCCATCGGATGTTTTCACGCCCGCACCCCGCACATTAATATTGTCATCGCTTAAACGGGACAGGATATCGTTAAAGACTCCGACGCGGTCAAGCACTTCAATTTGAATGCTAACTTGGTAGGTTTGGGGACGTCCGCTTGAGTCGGTGGGGTTCCAGCTAACGGGGACTAAGCGATCGCCGGCGACACTCGCCACATTATTGCACCCTTGGCGATGAATGGAAATTCCGCGATCGCGTGTGACTACACCAATAATCGCTTCACCGGGGAGCGGCCCGCAACATCCAGCGCGATGATACAGTAACCCTTCCACACCCGCGATGGGAGATTTACTGGTGCTGGGAGTTGGGATCGGGCTTTTCGAGGTTGGGAGTGCGACAGCCGCTGCCAAATCTTTGATCGGGTCGGGGGCAGTGGCAATCGTTTGAGTTGCTTTCACGGCTTCTCGGATGCGATTGACTACCAGGTTTAGAGTCACTTCCCCGTAACCCAGGGCGGCAAGTAAATCATCGACGCTGTGGTAATTACATCGTTCGGCAACCGAATGCATGGGGGTTGACTTCAGCAGCGATTCAAAGCCACTTTTGCCCAATTCTTTTTCTAGCAGTTCTCGACCGCGAGCGATATTTTCTTCGCGGTGCGATCGCTTGTACCATTGGCGAATCCGGTTCTTTGCCCCTGTTGTCACCACAAAATTCAGCCAATCCAAACTGGGACGACTATTTTTCTGCGTGAGAATTTCCACAATGTCTCCATTTCTCAGCAGCGTGTCCAGCGTCACCATCCGTCCATTGACCCGCGCCCCCGCACAGCGATTTCCCACTTCTGTATGAATCCGGTAAGCGAAATCGACGGGAGTGCTACCCCCAGTTAGAGGTACCACATCCCCTTGGGGCGTAAACACATAAACATCATCGTCAAATAAGTTGTCTTTGACGTTTTCCAGGTATTCCTGAGCATCCTTCAAATCGCTTTGCCATTCCAACAGCTGCCGCAGCCAGGTAAACTTCTCATCAGTTGCTGTCATTTGGGTACGGCTGGAACTCCCCGTTTCCTTATATTTCCAATGCGCCGCAATCCCATATTCAGCAATGTGATGCATTTCCAAAGTCCGAATTTGCACCTCTAAGGGACGACCCGTAATTCCCAGAACTACCGTATGCAGCGACTGATAGCGGTTGGGCTTAGGTAAACCAATGTAGTCTTTAAACCGACCGGGGATCGGTCGAAAGGCATCGTGAACGACAGCTAACGCGCGGTAGCATTCTTCATTCGTCTGGACAATCATCCGAATTGCTGCCAAGTCGTAGATTTCGTGAAATTCCTTCTGCTGTCGCTGCATCTTCTGGTAAATCCCATACAAATGCTTGGGACGTCCGCTGATGTCAAGGCAGGTAATGCTAGATGAGGTGAGTCCTTGGCGCAAAATTTCTTTGACGTTTGCCAATCGAATCTCTCTGTCTGCCCGTTTTTCTGCCACCAACTCTTGGATTTGCCGATAAGCTTCGGGTTCGAGATACTTAAACGTCAAATCTTCCAGTTCCCACTTAAATCGTCCGATCCCCAACCGATTTGCCAGCGGTGCGAAGATTTCTCGCGTTTCCTGGGCAATCCGCCGCCGTTTGGCATCAGGCAGGTGTTCTAGCGTTCGCATATTGTGCAGCCGGTCGGCTAGCTTCACCACAATCACCCGGATATCTTGAGCCATTGCCAGAAACATTCGGCGGAAGTTCTCGGCTTGGCGTTCGGTCTTGCTGGAAAAGGTTTCTGAAAATTTAGAAAGTTTGGTGACGCCGTCTACCAGCAGCCGCACTTCTGAGCCGAAGCGCTGTTCGATTTCTTCTAGGGTGACGGGCGTATCTTCTACTACATCGTGCAGAAAGCCAGCTGCAATCATGGCAGCGCCACCACCCAAATCTCGCAAAAGACCAGCAACGGCGACCGGGTGACAGATGTAAGCTTCCCCTGATTTACGAGTCTGACCTTCGTGTAACTGGTAAGCAAATTCAAAGGCGCGACCGATTAAATCAGCTTCCGCAGCGGTTGGGAAAGATTTGGCACTTGCACCTTCGGACGTTGTGGGCTGTTTGGTTGTTTGATTGTCCTCATGGCGTGCCTTCAAACATTCCTGTAGCCAGTCAGGAATAACACAACTAATTGTAGAAGTTGGAGCTTGTGCGTTCATAGTGTTGAGTATGTCGAGCATAAAGAGTAAAAATAGCGAGGAGCTGTCTGACGGGGAAAGTGATTTTGTCTAGAGGCTAAAGGGACATCTGCTAGGGTCTGCATTAAAGAGTCCCTAGGTTTACTGAATTTTGGATTTTCAATTGTCAAGGGTCGATGGTAAGAATATTGTCAGAAATAGAGCGATGCACCAAGATACCGCTTGGCTAATGCCTACGCTTACTGCGCGTCGCGCTTCTGGTGCGACGGATCGCTCTTGCCCTGACCTAAAGCTTGCTTGAAGTTTGCAAGCCTACACCAGTTAGCTGGTGCTTAGCAGTTGCCTTGTTGAATAGACAAAATTCTTTACATTGATTCTAGCGGAACAACGTGCCAATGTTGCCTCAGTCTTACCAACAACGTTATCAGGAACTTTTGACAGCCCTAGAACAGCTGCTGCATACAATGACAGCCGCCAATCAAGAACGAGAAGGGATCGGTGAAAAATTCCAACACGTCAAACAAGTTTTTGCACAGCAAATTACCAGTTTGACTGGTGATGAATTAGCTCCAGAGATTGAGCCTCGGTGGCGGTCTTTCCAGACGGAAATCTATCGGGCGCTGCGACTTTTAGAGATGGATATGACATTTTTGCAAGCGTCTCGCCGTTCCGCAACCGCCAATCCCCGACAAGCTGCAATCAGCGATCGCTTATCAACCCTGATTGGCTACTGTCAAGCCCTCCTGCAAGCAGACGGAGATCGGGAAAGCAAGGGAGAAATATAGGGGCAGATTTCACCGCTTTCTCTGGCATCTCTGGAGGCATCTCACAGATAACCTGGATAAACCCGCCCGTGGAGGCATTCATATCGCCGGAGTCGCAGCCCTAAAGCAAGTGCAAGATGTCCGAAAAAACAGAGTAAATTAATAAAAAATTAACCTGGGAGAGGAAGAAAAACTGGTGAACTGTCCAAAATGTAAGAGTGTATCGCTACTCGATGGCACCTTGGCGGGAAATTTAGCTGTAAAACACTGCACCGAGTGCAAGGGAACCTGGATTCCCTCTGCGGAATACGAGGCGTGGCAAGCACAGCAACCGGAACTAAAGCCTGTAGATCCGGAATCTATCGCTCAAATCCTGAATGTGGATTTTGTGCAGTCTCCCTTTGATACCAAAGCGGCGCTGTGTCCGGGGTGCGGTCGTTATCTATCTCGCGCCAAGGTAAGGCTGAAAACGCCGTTTTATGTAGAACGTTGCCTAAATTGTAGTGGGATTTGGTGCGATCGCGGCGAGTGGGATGTGCTATCTCAATTAGGGCTGCACACGACTATCGAGCAGCTGTTTTCCAGTGAATGGCAGACAAAGGTGGAAAAACAGCAACAATCAGAGAAAGAACGTGAAGCCACAATGGAAAAACTCGGTCCCGAACTGGCAGCGCGGGTGTTTGAGCTGGCGGAACAGTTAGCAAAACATCCGAGTGGAGATTTTGGTGTCGCCTATCTGATGCGGCGAGTAGGAGTCACAAAATAGCGGAACTTGCTATCTTGTTGGATTGCTAATTCTTCATCACCCAACCCATTACTTATTACCCGTTACCGAATGACTGAGAGCCTGTTTTGTGTAGAAAATCTGCGGGTTGCTTATCCCAGCCGTCGTTCTACTGCCATACCTTCCTGGGCAGTGGATGATGTCTCTTTCACTTTACAACCCGGAGAGAAACTGGGATTAGTGGGAGAATCGGGCTGCGGTAAATCAACCCTGGGAAGGGCAGCGATGCGCTTGTTACCAGCCTCATCTCGCATTGAGGGGCGAGTGACGTTTGCGGGTAAGTCGGTTTTCGATCTGACTCCAGCACAGTTACGGCGGTTTCGGGGGGAAGCAGTGGCGCTGGTGTTTCAAGATCCGATGACGCGCCTCGATCCCCTGATGACAATTGGGAAGCACTGTCTGGAAACTCTCCACAGCCATCAACCCCATCTATCACGGCAACAGACGAAGGAAAAGGTACTGGAAACGCTGGATGCAGTGAAGATCCCGGCAAGTCGATGGTCGCAGTATCCTCATGAGTTTAGTGGAGGAATGCGGCAACGGGTAGCGATCGCGCTGGCTTTACTTCTCAACCCAAAGCTAATTGTCGCAGATGAACCTACGACCAGTTTAGACGTGACCGTAGCAGCGCAGATTTTACAAGAATTGACGCGACTGTGCCGGGAACGAGAGATGGCACTGTTGCTGATTTCTCACGATTTGGCAATGGTGGGAGAGTATTGCGATCGCATTGCGGTGATGTATGCCGGGAAAATGGTAGAAACTGGCTCGCCCCAGTCTATTTTTCGGCAACCGCAGCACGAATATACGCGATCGCTTTTGGAAGCGGCTTTTCACATCAGGAAATATGACACGGGAGCCGAGGAGCCGACAAGCAACGATCCATTACCAACCCCCCTACTGCGAATCAAAAATTTGCAGCAGTACTACACTTTAGAGAGCAGTTTCATCGGACAGTTTTTTTCCAAGGATGTCCCAGTCATTAAAGCGGTGGATGACATCAACTTGGAACTTTATTCGGGGGAAATTTTAGGTTTAGTAGGAGAATCCGGATGCGGTAAGAGTACCTTGTCCCGGACGATCTTGCAGTTAATTCGCCCAACCAAGGGAAGCGTTGAGTTTCTGGGACAGGATTTAACGAAGATGTCTACTAAAAGCGTGCGGGCATCGCGGCGGCAAATGCAAATGGTGTTTCAAGATCCCCATGCTTGCCTGAATCCGCTGATGACGGTGGGTGAAAGTATTGCCGATCCCCTGTTTATCCACAAACTGGCTAGCTCTGATGAGGCGAAAGTGCAGGTAATGCAGATGCTAGAGCGAGTGGGCTTAACTCCTACAGCCGAGTATTATGAGCGGTATCCATCGGATTTGTCGGGGGGACAGCAGCAACGGGTGGCGATCGCTCGTGCCTTGATTACCCGCCCCAAACTGCTAATCTGCGATGAGCCGGTGAGTATGCTCGATGCCAGCGTCCAGACGCAGGTACTAGAGTTAATGTTAGAGTTAAAGCGAGACTTCGATTTAACGTATTTGTTTATTACTCACGATCTCTGTGTGGCGAGATTTTTGTGCGATCGCATTGCAGTAATGAATGCCGGTCGCATTGTCGAACTCGGCTCAACCCACGAGATTTTTACCAATCCCCAGCACTACTACACCAAGACGTTACTACAAGCCGCCCCCTTACTGGTGTCACAGCAGCCTTCGATAGATAGATAGTTTTGAATGGTCAGCACAACATGGCTCTATGACAGGCTTCAGATTCAGGGACTAAATCGTGTGTTAAAATCCTTAAACATAGACTTAAATTCGGCTGTAGTGTTTGTTATTTCTACTGACAGGCGTTTCTCCGGATCTAACTCTCTACACCACATTTTTGATTCTGGAGACATTCCATGTCGATCTATGTAGGCAACCTATCCTACGAAGTTACGCAAGAGGATCTCAGCAATGTCTTCGCTGAGTATGGAACCGTTAAGCGGGTTCAGTTACCAACCGATCGCGAGACGGGTCGGATGCGGGGCTTTGCTTTTGTGGAAATGGATACAGAAACTGAAGAAACTGCCGCCATTGAAGCTCTTAACGGAGCTGAGTGGATGGGGCGAGAGCTAAAAGTGAACAAAGCCAAGCCTCGTGAGGATAAAGGAGGTGGAGGTCGTCCTGGTGGTAGCTGGGGCGGTAAAGATAGAGATAGAGGCGGCGGCGGCGGCGGCGGTGGCGGCGGCGGTGCTGGCGGCTATCGACGCTATTAATGCAATTAATCCAATAGTTTAGGAGGATACCGGATGACCCAAGTAGTTGTAGGCGAAAATGAAGGCATTGAGTCAGCCCTGCGCCGATTTAAGCGTCAAGTCTCTAAAGCAGGGATTTTTCCAGATATAAGACGGCAACGTCACTTTGAGACTCCTTTGGAAAAACGCAAGCGCAAAGCGATCGCTAGAAGGCGTAAGAAGCGTTTCCGCTATTAAGTCTTACTGTCCGAAAATCGAGTTTAAGACAGATTAATAACATCTGTAACATTCTTCAGCACAACGCAGCCTCAAGAGCGTTTTACAGCTTGCTATCAAGCGATCTTTGCTTAGGCTCTATTTCAAAAGCTGGTGAGGCTTTAAAGCAAAATTTGAAGGTCTCACCATCACAAGTTTTGAAATAGAGCCATTTCTTGTATTTTCTCTACAAATTTTAGCAAGCATGACCCCAGAAGCAATACGTATTATCGCTGACCTAAGGCGTGAGTTTTATTCTCTCTTTGCTACTGCTATGAATGTGCCAGTGAGAGTTACTGGAAGTTCCTATAGTAGTAATTTTCCGATTGCATCTTGGATAGACAATCGGAGCCAAGTGAACTATATAAGTATTTATGCATACACTGCACCGGACAAGTTAATCCCTCAACGCCCGTTTCTGCTGCGAGTGGCGATTAATAAGAGCGCTGGTAGAGTCACAACGGCACAATGGGGAAGAGAATGTCGAGGACTTAATCAGGGTTGGTACTTTGAGTTAACCGTACTGCCAGAGGAAATCTTAGACTTTCTACCTTGGGTCGTCAGCTTGGTGAAAGCGCACGATCGAGGTTCCCTGTCGCTTGTACAAGAACCCCCTCATCCATTTGACTTTAAAGTGTCTCAAGGGCTGTTGTCCAATGATGCTTGGACTCATTCTGCTATGAAGATTGCAGACTCTTCAAAGTCTGAATCTTTCGTTCCGGCGATGCTTCCGGAGCCGAAGAACCGAGGCGCAGAGGTGTCTAGGAGTAGAAGAGCCGGAATATAGAGGCGGATTTCACGCCAAAATCTTTCAATGTCACAGATAACATTGATAAACTGTCCTGGGGATCGGGGGAGTAGAATTATAAAAGATTCCTTAGTTTGATTTTGGGATGAAGCCGCACAAGTGTATTGCACTTTACGTCCCAAGACTCCGGTTATACTAAACTTACTTGTCGCCTTGAATCTTCATCCTGCAAGGGAAGAATCGTTTAAAGGCGGCGTTTCAAGCAGGCAGCAAGGTGACAACCGTGGGTCACCTGAGGGCTGAGGACTGAGGACTGAGGACTGAGGGTTTCAAGCAGGCAGCAAGGTGACAACCGTGGGTCACACCTTTTTAATGGAGGCAGGACGATGGACGCTCCAAGGAAATTGGCTGGAGCGTCACGAGATGCCAATCACCTTGAGTGGCAGAACATTAGTGGCCTGGGGTCGAGAAAACTGGTTCACAATGGTGACAAAGCTGAGCTTTCCCGGCAGCGCTCGCGAGGAAATTTCTTTACAATATCGTGGGCGATTTGATGCTGGGGAACGCCAATATACCTTTGTGCTACAGCACAATCTTTTAGGTCGTGTTGAGGGCGAGGGCTGGGTTACGCCAGATTCGATCGTGCAGCGTTACTGGGTATTAGGCGATCGCCAACGGCGCACTGGTTTTGATACCTTGCACCGCCTCAATGAAAATACCTACTACCTTTCTAGTGGCATCATGGCGGGTCATTATTTGACTAGCACGATGGAAGCAACCGTGGAGCGTCAGCCACAATCATATTCTTGAGCGCTCTGGAATTTCAGCTTCAGGCTCTAGGTGGTCAGTAAGAAGATATAAAGTGTGAAATATGAAGTGGAATTTGGGAAATATAAAGTAAGAGGTATGAAGTAGGAAAGAGCGGCCTCTCGTCTTTCTGGTTTCTTGCCTGGAACTTAATATCTGTTTAAGCCTTCAGGCTTAAGACTTCATCCTTTGAGATAAAGTTAATAGCTCCCTATCGGTAAATTTTACAAATGCTCCGGATTTTAGGAGCCGAATTATGATGACAGACCCCAACACCGATCGCTTACTCGCCAATCGCTATCAACTCTTGGAGTTGGTAGGCAAAGGCGCAATGGGTCGAGTGTATCAAGCCAGGGATATGTTACTGGGAGGCGTTACCGTAGCCGTTAAGTTCCTCTCTCAGACACTGTTGAACCAAAAAATGCGCGATCGCTTTGAGCGAGAAGCGACCATCTGCGCTGTTTTGGGAGAAAAAAGTATTCACATTGTCCGAGTCAGGGATTATGGCGTGGACGAGAACGAAATCCCGTTCTACGTCATGGAATTTCTACAAGGAGAGAGCCTTAGCGAGGTTCTCAAGGAGCGTCCCCTGTCCTTACCCCGGTTTTTGAATACCACTCGCCAAATTTGTTTAGGGCTACAATGCGCTCACCAGGGCATCCTCATAGATGGTGAAGTCTGCCCGATTATTCATCGGGATATTAAGCCTAGCAATATTACAGTCGTTCAAGATACTACTTTAGGTGAGTTAGTCAAGATTCTGGATTTTGGCATCGCCAAGCTGCTCCAGTCCGACATCGCTCAGACTAACTCGTTTATGGGCACTTTAGCCTATTGTTCTCCAGAACAAATGGAGGGCAGAGAACTGGATAAACGCTCTGACATTTATAGTCTAGGCGTGATGATGTTTGAGATGCTGACTGGTGAGATGCCTTTAATGGCAGAGACTCACTCGTTTGGGGGCTGGTATAAAGCTCATCATTTTATACCTCCTAGAACTTTTGAGGCGGTTAACGCCGATCTAAAATTGCCGAAATCTCTAGAAAGCTTAGTGATGAGCTGTTTGGCAAAAGTACCCAGCGATCGCCCCCAAAATGCGGCTCAAGTGTTACAAGCATTAGAGCCATTGGAGCAACGTTTTGGTCAAGGTCGGCAATTAGGTCAGCGGATTGGAGAAGTTTTATCCAAACTGCCCGTCGTGGCTGACCCCACACCCAAAAACGCCCCGACAGCGGATGAAGTCTGCCGCTTAACTTCCTGGCCTAAAAACAAACCGATTGCAGAGATTGTATTTCCCCATCTGCTTCGCACTAGCCGCGAAGTGTTGCCAACTCTGTGGGTCATGCTCCACAAACCGGAAATTCAGAATCGCCTGATCAGCACCCGCTACAATCAGTTTCTGTTTTTGATGTCTCCCCATCCCATGCTGCTGTGGATTACCGCCCTGCACAACCGCGAACATGGCCCTCGCTGGCTCACTTGCTACCTGGATCTAAAAACTTCTATGGGTCAGGAAATTGTGCGACAGCTGGGAGAAAGCGGGATTTATCGGATTCTGTTCTTTGCTTTGGAGGAACCGCATCGGTGCGCGAATGTGATGACCTCCACGATTGCCCCTGTCCAACGCCAAATGCTGCAAGAGTGGGCAAATACAAGCCAGACGCTATCCTCTGTGGCTCAGCCCCAAATGAGTAAAAGTCTGCTCAAGCAGGAGTTTGAGAAGCTAAAGCCCAAGATTTTGATGAAGCTGGAATCTATTCAGACCGGAGATTATTCTTCGGATATCTCAGGCTAGTCTGGCTGCTGAGTCAGGGAACGAGAGTCAGGAGTTTGTTGAGAATCTAAGGACTCGCGCTTGATTGTTTCTAGTTTGCACTTTGTGCGATCGAAAAGCCTATGCGCGTACTCGCGCTCCTCGCGTAGCGTATGCCCGGAGGACTGCTTGCAAAGCGTCAATTCGCCAGCGGTTCTCGCTTCCGCCGATGTCTGCACAGCTATAAAGCTATAGCATTTACTTTTGTAGTACGAAAATATTTTGTAGTACGAAAATATCAACTCAAAAAACCAATCTTGCTTATGCCAGTACTGCCAGACTCGGCATAAATTGTACAACTTCATGTCAAAATTCTGAAAAATCAGTACCAATTCAGTAACCCTGACACGCAAACCGATAAATTTTTACCTACGCTCATCTACTTAAACACGCTATCTCGCGAAAAGATACTATCTTTTTCTTCAGATATTTAAATAGACAACGCTTCCAACCGTAAGCAATTCCTAAAACTCAACGTTCTTGAAACTCAAATTCTTATTTGCACGCACTGAAACTGAAGTTGACGCCCCAGCACCCCCAGCTTCTTTCCCCTGAGGAACAAAGCAAGAGACGGAGGTCGCCCACTGCGACACGGGATGCTCTATTCCTGAGGATTTGGCTCTAAGCCCCATTGGTGCTTCAGAAGATGCTTGTATGTGGCTTCGCGCATCACCATTTGTTCATAGAGCTTGACCAAGAAGTGCTGAGCTTGTTCGCGGCTCATATTCTCCACTTGGCTTTCAAAGGAACGGATGCTGAATTGTTGTTCTAGAGACAGTTCGATAGGTTGGTTCATGGTTAACTCCGACTTTAGAAAGTATAGGTTGATCGATAACTGAAGCACTCACAGGGTAAGGGCTGAACATCGGTGAACCGGCTAACCATCTCCCTGTTATTACGAAAGATAACAATAATTTGACAAAATAACCATCTCTCTTTGTACTTACTTCAGTTAATCCCAAAGATGGAATATGCACCCAGAAAGTTTCATCTAGGGTTGCGGTAGTTTTATCAAGTTGTTGGAGGGAAAATTGCTCATCACGAACCAAATAGCTAAGTAAATATACTTAATCAGCCATAGCAGTGCCAATCTTCAGCGAGTAGAGACGCAATACGGTTTCCTAAAAACATTGCATCCAACACATTTGCTTTCCCCATCGACTCAACCCACCCAGAGGAGTCTGAGAAGTCGGCTATGACACCATCGATCCTGTACCGCTTTTCGACATCCGGGCGACAGCTAATGGTTGGCGACAGCTTGTTTACCACATGAATAGCCCCTACGAGAGGCTCATCTAGCAATCCTAAATGGGTTGTAAGAATTAATCGCGTTGGCGTAAGCGTAGCGGCGCGGATGCGCTCAGCCTGCGCGTTGGCGTAGCGGCTCCCAAAGAGCTAGCGCTTAGGAAGAGAAAGAAGAGAGACGAAAGATTTCACGAATGATTTAGGATTGCTATACTACTTTTCAAACATTCTCTTAAACTGATAGCCGAGAGATTAAAGATTGAGTTGCTCAATCGTTTGGCGCAGAATTTGGCTAGATCGTTGCAATTGTTCTAACTCCGTAGGGGTCAAAGAGAAATTCAGAACCCTGGTGACACCCTGACGATTTACCACCGCAGGTAGACTCAGACAAACATCATTAATTCCGTGAAGACCATTCATCAAACTACTAACAGTCAAAACTCGGTTTTGATTGCGTAAAATTGCTTGCACAATCTGAGTAACCCCTAAACCAATCGCGTAGCAAGTTGCTCCTTTGCGTTGGATAATCTCATAGGCGGCATTCTTGACTTGTTGAAAAATCGCGTCAAATTGTGCAGTTTCCTTTAAATCATTATTGTCATGACCATCTAATAAATTCATTCCGGCAATATTGACTTTGCTCCAAACGGGAACTTCACTGTCTCCATGTTCCCCAATAATGTAGGCGTGCAAACTACGTGGGTCAACTTGTAACTTTTGGGCTAACAGATAGCGGAAACGAGCGGTATCTAACACCGTGCCCGAACCAATAACGCTAGAACTAGGCAACCCAGAAAGTTTCCTGGAAACATAGGTCATGATATCAACTGGATTCGAGACAATCAGGAGAATGGCTCCGGGGGAACATCTTACTATTTCTGGAATCAAGTTTTTAAAGATTTCTATGTTGCGCTGCACCAAACTTAACCGATTTTCTCCTGGCTTTTGTTTTGCTCCTGCTGTGACAATTACAATATCGGCATTTTCCCCATCTGCTAGGGTTCCCGCTCGCACTACGCTGGGTTCGACAAAGGGTAGCCCGTGAACTAAATCCATGACTTCGCCTTCTAATTTTTCTCGATTAACATCAACAATCACCATTTCATCCAAGGTGTTTTGAATCAGTATTGAGTAAGCGCAAGCCATTCCTACCTGACCGGCACCAATAATGACTCCCTTCCGGGGACGGCGAGCGATCGCTAAGTCAAGATTAGTCTCGGTAGGGGTTGTAAATAATTCTTCAAACATATCTATGTGATGCAAAATGTCGTTGATGTAAATGATATCGAAAAGCAATACTTCTCGGATAAAATCAACCTAACCTATCTTCCACCCTTTCAGACTTGGAATGGGGGAGTTTATAGCCTCTCCCCTGCAAGGGAAGGAACTCCATCTTCCATTACTTTGAGGTGGGATTACCCGCACACCTTTCGGAATTCTCTGGTAATCTTAGCCAGCACGGCGACATAATTCCACAAATTTCTTAGTATCTATCGCTTCTACAGTCGGTGTCGGGAACTTTTGCACCCAATACAAATGCTATAGCAATCCTTGCAGGAGTTGTAAAATTCTCCTTATGTTCTCTGGGGTTGGTTTTTCACGAATCAGTTCCCCTTTTTTTCTTCCTTTGTGTTCTTTTTGTCTTTGTGGTTCAATAACACTCTCAGGACTTACGTAACATTACCACATCTAGGGGCAACCACAGGGGGATTGAACCCGAAAAAACGCTATATGTATAACCTTTGCGTAAGTCCTGACTCTTTTGGTTTTCCTAAATAATTTTGAATTGCTATATCACGGTGTTACTCTTAGCAAATCGCTATTCTACAGAACTTTATTCAACTCAATGCGTTTTCTATCAAAAGTTTTCTTTTCCCGATCGCTACTAAACAAATCAAAAATAATAGATAACTCACCATCAGCTAGTTGTTTTACATGAATTAGACTAAAATTATTTTGAATACATATATATAAATTTTGAATTTTGTAGGGAATTTTCTTTTCATTATTTCCAATAAAATCTTCATTAATAACTAATTTTTGTAATGTCCGCATAGCAAATTTGCTTAAAGATGCATAGGCGATACCGCTAGAAGTAAGCTGAAACACTTTAGCCGATGGAGATTGCTCGTGGGATAACTTGAAAGCAGCTCCCATGTGTACATCTCCGCTCAAAAATACTACAGGCTTCTTGGTTTTTTGTGAAAACTCAAAAACCTTCTTTAATAGTTGATCTCGTTCTGCCCAATTAGATTTATGATCCCAATGGTCTCTTAAATCATCGGTGTACTTCCAATAGGGAATGTCTAAATTATTGACAGCAAAGCTCTTAAAGTGAACGACTGGAACTGGCGATACAATAAATAAAATGCGGGATTCAGAATCATATTGTGAATTGAGCCAACTGTCAAAGCGTTTCCACTGCTTGGCACCTAAAAGACGCAACTCTTGTCGATTGTAATCATGATGTCCCCTCATATCTAATACATAAAAACCACAAAATCCACAATTGAAATGATAGTCAAATTGGTCAATACTAGCGTCTGTAGGAGGATTATGAGAATGTTCGTATTCTTGATAAACTTGCTTAGCAGCTTGAAACATTTGATTTGCCAGCCGCAAATGTTCTTGAGTATTTCGCAACTGCCATGAAGTATCTAGCTGTGCTGCTAATTCATCCGGTGTATAAGAACCCCAACCATCCATAATTTCATGGTCATCCCATATCATGTAGCTGGGAAAACTTTGAAAAAGTTGTTGCACCTGGGGAATGCCCCAATAACCCCGGTAGATGTCTCGATACCAGGAAATCATGTCGTTTTTAGAAGGTTTTTGATGTTTAATTTTCTTTAACCAGCTCCAGATATTTAATTCCTTATTTCCTTCTCCATCCACATATACTTGATCGCCAGCACCTATCAGAAAACGGGCATTTGTATCAGATAATTCTTGCTTAAATTTTTCCCACATTTCCAAATTGATGAGCTGATGCTCGTCGTAGGGCATATGGCAACTGTACATCCCAAAATTTACCTCTGTGGGATGTTCTGGAAAGGTTTGAAATGACAGTTTTTGTTCATTGCCCAGTTCCCAGGGGTTTTCTCGATTTAAGTGAAATAGGGCGTAATAATAGCGAGTATCGGGTTGGAGATTGTTTAGGTCTACTACACCTGTTAAGTCATGCTCTTGATTGAGTTGGAGTGGGACAAGAGTAACGCTGTAAATTTCTTGGGAGAGACTTGGAGAACTTAATCGCAACCAATGTCCTTTTTCATCGTTGATTATCTGCGGGGTGCCGTTGGTAGGAATTTGATGGCGAGAAAATACTAGCCAGTAATCTCCAGGGGAAGACGCCCGGAACCAAAGACGGACGCTAGTGGGGGTAGTATGCCCAATGATGCTGGCACAATCGAGACGGGGATTGGGCCAGGGACGCTGTTCGGGATCATAAAAATTTAGATGTGATAAGGTCAAATTGAAAACTCGGCTTTGATAGAATGTCTGCGAATTTCAATATTAACTAGAAACGGTTGCTATTGATGGTTTAGCCGACATTTAGCCGACAAACACAAGAAACCGAATCATCGGCGCGATATAATGCGCGATCGCGCCTGTGATTCGAGTTATTCCTATCGCTCCTTGTTCTGGCTTCTAAATTGCTGCCCAGAACCCCCATGAATCAAACGCTGTCAGTCACGCTGCTAAAATTAAACGCCCCCACTCGCACCCCAGGCACAACACTGCTGCCATAGCGTTGGACTGTACTCAGAGCATCCACATCCCGCAGCATTTCAGGCAAACTCTGGTTAAAGCGCAAGTTTTTAATCGGGTAAGCAATTTGACCATTCTCAATCCAGAACGTGCCATCACGACTCATTCCCGTTACTACTAATGACCGAGGATTCACATAGCGCACGTACCAAGCCCGACTCACCAGAATTCCTCGCTCTGTCTGGGCGATTAGGTCAGCTAAACTTTGATCTGAGCCAGTCATCACAATTGGATACATTGCACCCGTCGGCTCTTTGCCCTGCTGTGCCGCCCAGTAGCGGCTGCAGGAAAGGGTTTGGGGGATGCCGTCCTGAATTACTTCTTTGTAGTTATTGCTCAACCCATCGCCAAAGAAAGTGCCCAACTGCAACAAAGGATCAGCGGCATTTCGCTGCACTTGCACGATGGGGCTAAACATGGCTTCACCCAAGCGGTTGCCAGCGGGTTTGCCTGACTCATCGGTGCGAGACATAAACGATCGCCCTTCATCTGCCGCGCGTGCATCCAGATTCCAGATGAGCCAAGGGAGCAAAGCGGCGAAAGCGGCTCCATCAAAGACAACTGGATACGTGCCAGGATTGACCTCGCGGGGTTGGCGCGACTTGATTGCCCGCTCAATTAACTGCTGGGTTAATTCCTCAATTGGCAACTGTTCAAGCGCCCAAGCGGAGCGATTACACCACGAGGAACCATCCCCAATTCGAGCTGTAAAGCTGAAATCTGCCTCTGTAGTTTGATTGCAGGCGCGTAGTCCCCGTGAGGAAGCGATCGCATATAAGTTCGTCTCTGTACTCAGCGTTCCCGAACCATCCACTCCCGCCTTCGCACTCATCGCGCAGACTCGCTGGATAATTTCGCCCCGTGCTAGCGGTGAAAGGGTTGCCGTTGCCTCATCAAAGGCTGGGGTGCGCTCTTCGTAAACTTGAGGTTCTAGCAACGGCACCCACTCCGGATCTTCTGGGGCAAAGCGGGCGAGTTCTTCCGAGCGTTTGATGGCAGATGCGATCGCATCTGAATCTAAATCTGTCGTAGAACTAGAGGCACTCTTGCGTCCGAAGTAACTGGTGATGGTGAGCTTAAACTGAGTGCTACTAATATTTTGGCTAATCTGATTTTCTGAGAAACGACTGAGGGATGCTTCGCCAGTGCTGAGACTGACAAAAACATCCTCTGCTTCCGATTGTTTAATAACTTCTTCTAACAGAGATATCGCCCGATCTTTACTGATTAAACTGGGTGCTGTTGCTAGGGTCACGATAATCCTGAGATTTGTGGAACAGTTGAGTATAGGATGGATGCGATCGCCATGCTTGAAACTACGCTCTCATTGGTTTACTCTGACAATTCTCCAAAGCGTTCCCGATAACGAGCCAACAACAACTCCATTTCTGCCACTTGTTGCTCAGCTTGTTGGCGCTGTTGCTCAGCTTGTTCCTTCTGCTGTCGCTCCTGCTGTGCTAGTTCCTCCGGGGTTGGGATTAACTGGCTCTCAAGTGTAAAGAAACGCAGCTTTGATTCGCGAACACCCAAATATAGCTCTAGTTGCTGGCTCCATAACCAGCCATCAGAATTGGGTTGAAGTTCCTGGTAGCAACCATCTAATAAATGAAATCCCTTAAATTCCAGGCTTTCCGGGTCAAACCAAAAATAGTCGGGAGTGCGGAAGGTATCCTGGTAAATTTGCTTTTTCAAACCTCGGTCAGTTTTGGCTGTTTTGCGAGACAGAATCTCCACAATTACATTGGGATACTTGCCGTCTTCTTGCCAAACTACCCAACTTCTGCGCGGTTTGCGTTCAGTTCCCAATACCACAAAGAAATCAGGTCCTCGGAACAGTTCAGATTTGCGCTGACGTGGGCTGTAGTAGACAGTAAGATTACCGCAGGCATAAAAATCCTGACGGTTTTGCCACCACAATTCTAGACATTGAATCAGCAGCATTATTTGCCGCAGGTGCAGTTCGGTTTCCAAAGGGGGTTCGTCACTGTATAAATCACCAGGAGGAAATATAACATCTTCTTCCTGTGAATCTTCTAAGATTTCTAAGTCTTGAGTCAGAGACATGATAGTTACACCAATTATTTGATGCTAAATATTCGATTTCCCTCTAGCGGATCGTAGAGACGTTGCATGAAAAGTCTCTACTGTTGAGGGATCTGTTGCAGATAATCGGGAAAACGATACAAATCACGAGGAGCTGCCAATCTGAATATTTCGCACTCGCACGGGTACGCAGGCGTGGGTCATTTGGGCAATTTGGATAGGCTCACCTTTGCCGCAGTTGTTAGCACCGCACTGCATCCATTCTGAGGCTGAGCCAACTGCATCCACGCTATTCCAGAAGTCAGTTGTCATGGATTGATAGGTGACATTTTTGAGCATTCCTACCACTTTGCCTTTCTCTACTTTCCAGAAAGCATCGCCGCCAAATTGGAAATTGCGACGCTGTTGATCGATGGAGAAACTGCCAATTCCGTCGATTAAAATCCCGTCTTCGGTGTCAGCAATCATCTCGGCTAAAGTGGCGGTGTGGCTGCCTCCCTCTTGCCCTGGTTCTAGCCCTAAATTAGGAATGCGAACCATCGGCACGCTTGACCAGCTATCAGCATAGGCGCAACCGTTACTGCTGGGGCGTCCGAGTCGATGGGCAGTTTCCCGGTCTGTGAGATAGTCTACTAAAATGCCATCCTTAACAACATACCAATCTTGTGAAGCAACTCCTTCATCGTCGTAGCCTGCGGTACTGCGTCCTCCCGGTTGAGTGCGATCACATTTAAAATTTACCCAAGGCGCGGCATATTGCAGTTTGCCCAATTTATCAGTCGTGGCAAAGCTGGTGCCTGCAAAGTTGGATTCGTAGCCGTACACGCGATCTAATTCTGTAGGATGTCCGACTGATTCGTGAATTGTCAAAAACAAGTTAGTCGGCTTGAGAATTAAAGTGGAACGAATCCCCGAAGGACCAACAGGCGCGTGAACTTTCTCAATCGCTTCTTCGGCAACCCGATCGATTTGGCTGAGGATATCTGATTTATCGATATGCTCGTAACCGATGTTCAAGGGTGGGCGTTCGTAGCTGCGGCTTTGAGCATCGCCATTGGCAATCGCTGTGCAGCCAAATCCCGGATAGCTGCGATAAATTGTCTGCTGGATGAGAGAACCTTCTGTGGAAGCGAAGGTTTTGTCTTCACGGCTGAAGCTGAGATAAGAATAGGCTTTTTTAATGCCGCGATCGCTATAACTCAACAACTGTTCGTTCAAATTCAGCAGCAGTTCTGCCTTTTCAGCGATAGGCACGTTGAACGGGTCAATCTGGATCGGAGTGATGTAAGTATCGCGGTGCGCTGCAACGGGAACTAACTGCACCCGCGTTTGTTGGGACAGGCGACTAGCTTTGGCGATATCTACCGCTAAGGCAACGATTCTGGCAACTTCTGCGGGGCTTTTATTGTGGCTGGCAGCGAAACCCCAAGCGCCATCTAGCAGCACCCGCACCCCAAAACCAGAACTTACATTGTCTGACAAATTGCTGAGGGAGCGATCGCGTGCATACAGATTCTGAGTTCGGTAGGTGCAGAATCGGACATCTCCGTACTCGCACCCGGCTTTCCGAATCAGGTCGATAGCTAGTTCGCTCAATTCAGTCGTATAGCCTGGGTTTTTAACCTCAGAAATGGGTGCAGGAGCTTGTACCATAGGGATCTCCACTTAACAATTAAAAACGTAAAATTAATTGCAAAAAGACTGTTTTTTAATTTTACATTTTAATTCATTCTAATCCCGCCATAAAGCAATCCCACCCAATAAACCTGTCACATTGGACACAATTTTAGTATTTGGCGGTAACTCAAACGTTATCTTTTTCGCTTCGCCGCCGCCGATATAAAGAGAATCGTAATTAAACAAACTTTGAAGAGACGCGATCGCTTTTTCTAGACGATTATTCCATTTTTCCTTACCGACTTTATCCAAAGCAGCACGCCCCATCTGCTCTTCATAGGTTTCCCCTTTGCGAAACTGATGATGACCCAATTCCAGATTGGGTACCAGTGTCCCGTCTACAAACAAGGCGGAACCAAAGCCGGTGCCCAGGGTAATTACCAACTCAACACCCTTCCCGGAAATCGCCCCCATCCCCTGAATATCGGCATCATTTGCCACCCGCACCGGCTTGCCCAAGCGATCGCGAAGCTCTGTTGCCAGAGCGAATCCAATCCACTCTGGAGTTAGATTTACCGCCGTTTTCGTCACACCATCGCGCACTACACCCGGAAAACCAACGGATAAGCGGTCAAATTCGCCTTGTCCGGCAGCAAGATTCGCGATCGCATCAATCACTGGCTCCGGTTTGGCAGGGGCTGGGGTTTCTACTCGGCTGCGTTCGGTCAGTGGTTCTCCAGCTTCGTCTAAGACTATCACCTTGATGCCACTGCCGCCAATGTCAACAGCTAGGGTACGCATACATCTATATCTCTCAAGCTTGATGGTGACTCGATTGTGAATTTTAGATAGACGATTTTCGATTTGTGACAAGGTTGAAACTAGGGTTTTTTTATCGCTAGACGCTCATCCAAAATCGAAAATCCAAAATTCTCTTACGCCTGTGAAGTTGGAGTCGAGGCAGTTGCAGAATTGGTTCCAGTTGGGGAGAAAAATTTATTTGTCACCCAGGTCGTCAAAATATGAGACAACAGTCCCATTGGCCCTGCAAATAAGCACAGCACCAGCGAGTGGATTGTCCAGACACCAGTACGCTGCCCTTCCCAGTAAATATAGCGACCTACGAACAAATCCATTACCAGAAAATGAACCCACCCGATAGCAGCTGCTTTTTCGTCTGCAAAGAATCGAGCAATATCAGCTAGCTGAGGATTGGACATCGCTTGAGCAGATTCCGGTGTAATTGATGTAAAAAACCAATACACGTATAAACCTGCTAAAGCCACAAAGGGGAGATAAGATTCCATCACCCGCTTCGTCACGCCCCAGTTGGGTAGCAAAATCATTAGCGCCCAGAAAGGCAGAACAAACAGATTAGCGCCATTGAATAGTTGAGCAATTGTCATAGATTATGAAGAATTAACCAGACTATCGTCATCGTAAGCGACTGTAAAGCAGATTGCCGGTTAGAATCGATGCCCAGAGAACTTGCCCAATTCTTGCAGGAGCTTTCTGAATGAAAGTTAAAATGATTTTACCGGCTTTGACTGAAGCGCTCAGCCCCCACTGGCGACCGATTAAATATTCGCTGTTTCCGCCGCTGGGATTAGCGACGATTGCCAGTTTTTTCAGCGAAGATGATGAAATTATCCTGCAAGACGAACACGTTGAGCGGCTGGATTTAGATGATGAGCCAGATTTGGTGGTGATTCAGGTTTATATCACCTCAGCTTACCGAGCTTACGAACTAGCCGACCATTACCGTAAAAAGGGTGCATACATTTGTCTGGGTGGATTGCACGTTACCTCACTTCCAGAAGAAGCTGCGACTCATGCGGATACAATTTTCCTTGGCCCTGGTGAAGATACATGGCCTGAATTTCTTCAGGATTTTCGGGCGGGGAATCCTGGTAAAGTGTATCAGTCGAAGCTGCGATCGCTCCTCGGCGTTCCTCCCATTCGCCGCGACTTAATTAAGCGCGATCTCTACCTAATTCCTAACTCCATTGTCGTTTCGCGGGGTTGTCCTCACACCTGCGATTTTTGCTACAAAGAAGCTTTCTTTAAAGGCGGCAAATCTTTCTACACGCAACCTGTAGATGACGCATTGGCTGAAATTGAGCGACTACCGGGGCATCATCTTTATTTTCTCGACGATCATCTCTTTGGCAACTCTGAATTTGCCGCCGCGTTGTTTGAAGGGATGAAGGGAATGGGGCGCGTGTGGCAAGCAGCGACAACGGTACAATCTATCTTGCAGCCGGGATTGTTGGAAAAAGCCGTCGAATGTGGCTTACGCAGTTTGTTTGTTGGCTTTGAAACCCTCAACCCGACAAATCTCAGAGAACAGCATAAATATCAAAATCTGAATCGAGATTACAATGCTGCCATTCGCCGTCTGCGGGATTTGGGCGTGATGGTAAATGCTAGCTTCGTTTTTGGCATGGATGACGATGATGAAACCGTGTTTGAGCGCACGGTTGAATGGGCGGTGCAGCAGGGACTGGAAACTGCCACGTTTCACATTTTGACGCCTTATCCGGATACTGCTTTGTACAAACGGATGGCAGCGCAGGGACGGATTACTGATTCTAATTGGGATTTATACGATACTCGTCACGTTGTCTACAAGCCAACAAAGATGACGCCGGAGGTGCTGGAGGCTGGCTACTGGCAAGCGTATCGAGATTTTTATCGTTGGAGTAATATTTTCCAAGGTGCTTGGGCTAAGGATCGTTGGTCTGACCGGATGCGGCATTTGGTCTATGCTGGGGCGTGGAAGAAGTTGGAGCCAGTTTGGGACGCGATTATTCGGGCGAAAAAGGTGACTCAATGCCTGCCAACTTTGGAAAGTGTTTTGACCAGTTTTGGCGCTCATCCATCCTTTCAACCACGAGAAAAGTTACCCCTTAAGGAGGAGGCAGCAGTTCTAAAAGAGCAGATGCCAGTTTCATAAAAGTCTCTAGTAATCTTCTAGGGTGGGGTTTCCCCGCCCCTACTCGAAATACTGGTGCGATCGCGCGGTAGGCTGGTATTTAGGGAATTGCCCGCTGGAGGGATCGACCGATATGGAGTTCAAACTAAGAAATGCCTTTAAGTTTTATCAGAATTTAGAGCATCAAAATCAAGCGATTGATGAGCTTGAGCAATGGTTCAAAGATAATCACCCAGAGCATTTAGAGCAGTTTCACCAAGCTTTATTAAATGGCCCCAGCCCCGATATTCACTCGGAGGCGATGGAGAAACTGACACTCAAAAGTAGCCAACCGTTGGCTCTGGCAACCTATTCAGCAGAAATTCATCTGAGCGATCCGATCGTCGCAGGTGGTGACTTGACGTGGGCAGAAGCGATTCCTAATGGCGATCGCCATCTCCCCGAAAATCCAGAAGTCGTGGAGAATATTATCTCCCTCGCCAAGCAGCTACAAGTTGCCAGAGACCAGATTGGCAAGCCTTTCCTGATCACCAGTTGGTATCATCACAAACCTTTTGGGGCTAAGGTTCATGGAGCGTCTAAAAATCAGCCGATGACGGGCGGTGCTATTGATTTCAGGGTGGAGGGCTATACCGGGCGACAGCTAGCAAAGATGCTGGATTGGTGGGAAGGCGGTTTAGCGACCTATATGTATGTGCCCTATATGCTTCATCTAGATATGGGTCCCCAGCGACGCTGGCAAGCGCAATATCCGGGCTAGGGAACAATTAAAAAATTAAAAATGGAGGATTCTTCATTTTTAATTTTGCATCTTAATTCCTAGTTTACGCCATGTGCAACTTTTTCTTAGCCCCCCTTGTGAAGGGGGGTTGGGGGGATAAAATGTAAAGCCAATTTTGTCAGATACCTCGATGAATTGGAGGCAGAAATCCAAAAAGTTGCACACTGCGTTAGTTCCTTACCGAACGCCGGGAAAGCTATTGACAAACTGGATCTGAATATCAGGAAACTTATCGACAATCTGCACCTTAAGATCGGGGAAGGATTCGACAAATTGCCATTGACCGCAGCGTTGGGGAAAAGCGGTGACGGGTTCTACGATTAAATCGGGGGAGGATGAGACAATCTTTACCTTGATATCTGGCAAGCTTTCGACAATTTTTACTTTGCCGTAAAGTGGCTTGCCATTGTAGGTGCAAGTGGCTTTGTTGATGACACTTTGAGCAGAAGCGATCGCTCCTAGCGGCAGCGTTACCAGTAGGCTGGTGCCAAATACAACCCAGTTCAACCAACGTTTCATCATCAAAATACCAGGGACAAGTTAAAATCTGCTCAATATAAAAGTCAGGACTTGTGACTTTTATATTCTGATTATTCTGTTAATGTATCCAGTTCCTCTTTAACAACCCGTAGAATTCGATCGAGATAGGCTTGCCGCCACTGTTCTCTCTCTTGTTCCACCTGCTCATTTGGGTGGTAATTTTCAATTTCTTCAATAGAAATCAGACCTTTTGTTTGAGCCAAGCGTTCAACTGTATCGAGACGTTCGTGCAGGACAGAGATTTCGCCGGTTAGCGCCAGCACCATTGCCAGTAATTTGTCGCTTTCGGGATTCTCAAAGTAAATAGGTCGTTTTCCCTTAGCTTTTTTTGCCATTACTACAAATTATCTTGAATGACTTTATTTTGATTTTGTCGTTATTTAGAAATGGGTAAAAGATGTCAGCAATAGACTTTTTGCAGAGGTCGGGTAAAGGTTAAAGGTAATTATTTTTTCCTTCCCCCTTACCCAATCAAATCGGAAAGTTGGAAATTTTTACCAAAGGTCTAATGATGAGTCTTTAGTAGGTCGTTACTGATTAATCAATAATGACCCGTGACTTATTTACTGGCAACCAAGAGAAACCAATTACCCCGACTGCCAAAACCGCCTCCTTGGGATGTGCCTTTCCAGCCACCTATAGCAGCAACAGTTGGGGTAATTTTATTTGCTTCAAAACCAGCTTGGCTGGTCAGCGCCACCAAGTCTAGATCGCGCATGGCACTCCACCAAGGTTCGTTGTTGTTTTGCGTTTCCCAATCAAACATGAATGCGCTGTAGGAGTCCATGTTTTGATAAAGGGGAGCTTCCAGATGAACCATTAACCCACCCGGTGCTAACAGTCGATAGCATTCGCGCAGAATATTAGCGATCGCTGGTGGTGACGCTTCGTGCAACAAAATATGTGAGACGATCAGATCGAACGACGCATCTGGGAAATCTGTACACTCACCATTCTGCTGCGAGAAGTGTACCCGCTTACCCAAAGCTTCTGCTCTGGCATGAGCGTACCGCAGCATCGGTGCCGCTACATCAATGGCATAAACTTCTGCTTCAGGGTAAGCATCCACGTAAGGAAGCGTGCTGTGACCAACCGAACATCCGATGTCGAGAATTTTCTGAGGGCGCAAGTTGGGATGCTGCGGCTGTAGGTAATTGTGAACCACAGACTGACCCATATCGTCGTTCATTGGCCCCAGACGACCCATTACATAAACGTAAACACCGCGATCGTAGAGGGCACCCGCCGCGATATCATCTTCGGTATATTCACTGTGGTATCCACCCGGCATACAGTGAATATCGACTGCGGTGTGGTAGGCGGGTATTTTCAAATCTGCATTCAAGGTTAAAGAACCCAAAGGGCTATCCTTGTCTCGCGCCTGCTCAATCAAATCGGTAAGTTGCCGATCGACGCTCGTGTTGACTGAATCCCACATCATCTCTTGAGCGTTACGCCGCAATGCACCCCACATTCGGTAATAGGGTTCGTCCTGCATCAGACGGCGAACTTCATGCCGATCTTGAGGCGATCGCTGATGCTCCTGCTCAAACTGCGGTTTAAGCCGCTTCTCGTAAATTGCTTTATTTCCTGGGGTGATCTGACTGGTCAGGTAGCCTTTTAAGCTATTGACAAAGTTTTGGCGTGCTAACTCATCATGGGTAGCTTGAGGCAGCATCCGGTGTTGGAATTGTTTATCCATATCCTAATTTCCTAACCCATTATTGTTTACTTTAACAAGTTATCGTTAGCTTTCAGGGGTTTTCAGTGTAGGTGAGCGATCGCTTTCACATCAGGTTACTCTCACCGGAGCGATCGCTTTCACATCAGGTTACTCTCACCAGAGCGATCGCTGGAGGTGACTGGCTGTTTTTTGCATCCTTCTATCTAGCACTGAGGTAAGCTTCTAGCGTCTCAGAACCCCCAATCAAGTTGCCATCAATAAATACTTGGGGAACCGTTGTTGCGCCTGTGACAGCCCGTAAAGAGCGAGTGGTAATCTCTTTGCCCAAGACAATTTCTTCGTAATCCAACCCATGCTCCTTCAGCATCACCTTCGCACGAGCGCAGAAGGGACAACCTACTTTCGTAAACAGGGAAACGATTTGAGGCTTTGCTGCCTGAGGATTGATATAGTTGAGCATTGTCTGGGCATCAGACACCTCAAAGGGGTCTCCTTCTACGACTGCCTCAATGAACATCTTTTCAATGGTGCCATCCTTCACCAGCATGGAATAACGCCATGACCGCTTCCCAAACCCTAAATCAGCTTTATCAACCAGCATTCCCATACCTTCGCTAAATTCACCATTCCCATCGGGAATCAGAGTTAGATTCTCTGCTTCTTGGGATTTAGCCCATTCATTCATCACAAAGGCATCATTGACGGAAATACAGATAATGTCATCTACGCCATTTGCATGAAAGACCTTACCCAACTCGTTGTAGCCAGGGAGATGAGTTGATGAACACGTCGGAGTAAAAGCACCCGGTAGAGAGAAAACAACCACTGTCTTCCCAGCAAACAAGTCGTTAGTCGTCACATTCACCCACTGGTTGTCATGGCGAGTACGGAAGGTGACGTTGGGAACTTTTTGTCCTTCTCGATTGGGAAACATGAATTTAGCTCCTTGGCTACAAATGATCTTAACGGTGAAGTTAAATTAACCGTACTCATTATGACTACATTTTGTCAAGGCAAAGACTCCCTTTAACTCGCTTTTTTTCTAGCGTTAGCGATCGCTCTCATCGCGGGGTTAGCGGCTCCTTACAAGTCTAGGACTTAGGCAGAGATCCCCCTTGCATTCCCCCTTTTTAAGGGGGGTTAGGGGGGATCTAGGGTTCAAGCTTTCAGTGTGTAAGTCCTAAAACCGTTAAAACGGCAATAACAGGCAAGGAAACCATTCTCCGTACCTTACCACCAGGGGAAATCTTTGCAGCTCCCGGCTTATTGGGTGTGATGGAATTGCGCCAGCGACAGTCACTGCTGAGTGTGATTTTCAGATTCTTATGGTAAAATGAGATGCTCTTTTAGAAGCCATTCCCCTCAGCTTGAGCATTGAACTTTCTTTTAGCTTCATAGAATCGACAGGCGACAGATCCCAGCGAGTAAAGCAATGCAGCGTTATTCGACGCTCCAACGACAGCACCGATTATAGGCAAGAGTTCTATAAAGCCTAGTCCAACTTTCAGGACTCCAGAACCGCCTACAGACAAACCGAAAATTGCCAGGACTTCGCCTCGTCGAGTGGGATCTTTTAACGAAAATCCGTATGCAGCAGCGATGCGATAGATCATCTCTGCTTGAAGCGCTGTCACTGCTGCCACATCGACCGCAAACAGAGTTAGCGCTAAAGGAGGCACGAAGTTAGTGAGTAATCCAATTCCTCCGCCTTTGAGGGAGGTGTCCACAATAATTCGGTGAGCAAGCTGCTCAGAGCTTTCTAGAGGGTATTCCTGTTGTAGCTTGTTTACCTCATTCTGAGCTTTTTGGGCATCAACTTGACCCAATGCAGTCGTTAGCCAGTTAATGCCTGGAACCTTGGCAGCAAATTTGACGACTGGATTTTCAGCGATTGGGGCCACGATTTTGCCCACATTTTCCGTTCCCTGCTCCACGAATCGCACAGCCGCAGCTCCAACAGTTTCTCCTACGGCAGTGGTAGTGCTGGTAACGTTTTCAGCAGCAGACTGCAATGCATCGGAAGCCAATTTAGCAAACTGAATTGCTGTAGCGATCGCTTCACTCATTGGGTCGGTGCCTGAACCTTCTTTGCCTGGTGCTGCCATAGATTTTAGGGACTTTTAAACTTTAAACTTAAACTTTAGATTGAACTGAAACCTACTTTACAAAAAGCAAAGACTCAGTAGCCTCTATCCTCTGATAGTGATTGAATCTTCTAAAAGTCTTAGGTTCAGCACCCAGTCTCATCGATCAGCTTTTTTTACAGACACCAGTCTTTGGAAGTTTAGATCAATATGCGATCGCTATTTCCCTGCCAGAAACTTTTGGTGCAGGATGCGATCGCTTCTAAATAAATGCCACTCTTCGGCTACTTTAAAACAAACCCAAAGTCAGAAATTTGTCAATCGGTAAAGTAGCACCAATTCCCAGCCAGAGTGTAACTGTGGGTTCAAGATAAAGATTAATAAACTCAGCTTTGCGATCGCATTGAGCGATTAAATCTGATTGATTGGCAGGAAAAATGCCAACATCACCATCTGTATAGCACTCACTCTGCCAGTGTCCATCTCTTTTTAGTCTTATTTCAAATTGTCCGACACAGATGGTGATAATATGCTGGGCAAAGCAACATTCAGGAAGTTCGTGAGCGGACTGTCGATGATAAGCGAAGTGAATACCTGACCACGCAGAAGTGTTACTTGAGAGTACAGGTGGGTTGAGGACAAGCTGTTTCCAAACTTTTTCTTGCGTGAGATCGATATTCGGCAGTTGAACTTCTGGCATGACTGGTATAGCTGTGCATGGCTATTCTTAGTCTATGGGGTTAACCGAATGAATGTGACACCAGGACACGTTAGCTGTGAAAAGAAAAGTTTAAAGCAGTTATGTTTAAAGTTACCTTTTTTGCGATTATTGATTCGGTGCTTACTATTTACCCTGCTATCAGAATGGATAACGATATCGTTCTTTTTCTTGTCGGTGTTGGCGTACTCGTCTTCTATCTCATCTTCTCGGCGCTGACTGAAATGGGTACTAAACTCCCCTGGAAGAAATAGCCAGTTTTTTGGCATGGTGAGCTTTTGCCCACAAGTTTTCAAACATTCATAGAAATGGGCGATCGCGCCCTTCCACGCCTAAAATTATAGAATAGCAGCAAGCATATTTGGATGGGAAACAAGGGCGATCGCGTCTTCCATGTCAGAAACGTTTGGTTGATGAGGGCGATCGCTCTTGCTTCTGGCGTTACTTTTCACAGTTACAGCAACTATTGGAAGCAGGTGTTAGATAAGCATTCATCTCAGCTTTCTCTCTCCGAGGTTACTGAGAAGCCTTAAATTACTGAATCAAAAATGGAGGTTAGCGGACTCGAACCGCTGACATCCTGCTTGCAAAGCAGGCGCTCTACCAACTGAGCTAAACCCCCAGACTTGAAGTCGGAACTTCAGTCACTTTTATTATATTAACTCATATGGTTCCATTAGAAAAGGGGTAGAGGAAGAAATATTTAGACGCATATCATCACAGAAGCTTACTCTGTTAGGTTAGGTGATGAACCAGAGTAAAACATTTTTACTCCTTGCAGTTGAGTGGGGAAATGACCCAAGTTGTTGTAGCTTTCTATAAATTTGTCAAGTTGCCAGATTTTGCCCAGAAACAAAACCCGTTATTGTCGCACTGCAAAGCACAGGGTATTAGAGGGACAATTCTCTTGGCAGCAGAAGGCATTAACGGGACGATCGCGGGTTCTCGTCAAGCAATCGACTCAGTTTTATCGTTTTTGCGCTCCGACCCGCGTCTAGTAGACTTAGAGTATAAAGAATCTTCTGCCGATTCTCCACCATTTGACCGGATGAAGGTGCGGTTGAAGAAAGAAATTGTTACCTTAGGATTGCCCGAAATCGATCCGAGCGATCGCGTCGGCACTTATGTCAGTCCGCAGGAGTGGAATCAGCTGATTTCCGATCCAGAAGTGACGATTATTGACACCCGCAACGATTATGAGGTGACGATTGGCACCTTTAAACGAGCGCAAAATCCCCAAACTGCCTCGTTCCGACAGTTTCCCGACTATGTTCACAACAACCTCGATCCCAGCAAACATAAAAAGGTTGCTTTATTCTGCACTGGCGGCATTCGCTGTGAAAAAGCGACATCATTTATGATGGCTCAAGGGTTCCAAGAGGTTTATCACCTCAAAGGCGGCATTCTCAAGTATTTAGAGGAAGTTCCCCCAGAAGACAGTCTCTGGCAAGGAGAATGCTTTGTCTTCGATCAACGTGTTGCTGTACGCGAGGGTTTGGAGATAGGAACTCATGAAATGTGTCCCAGTTGCGGTCATCCTATCTCCGAAGCGGATAAAACTTCGCCTGATTATCAGGAAGGCATTTTCTGTCCCTATTGTAGCGATCGCTTTACTGAGGATAAATAAGTAGGACAGTAAGCGAAGTGGTGATAAATTAATTTGGGCAGATTCTAGGGATATGCGATCGCATTTCCTTAGCCAATATTAAAAGCTAGCTTTCCATCTTGAGCCATGCAAAGACCTGAGCCACTGTTAGCGCTAATTCAATTCCTTCTAACAGTGGCAAGCGAACTTCCTTCAGAAGCGCTTCGCTAACGCTTCCTTGCAAGAGTTCTGGCGGCTGGTTTGGGAGGAATACCAGTATGCTGTGATCGTCGGGATCGATGAACCATCCCAATTGACATCCGTGGCGCAAACAGTGAAGGATGTTGCCAATTACCTGATTGGGCTTCTGCTCAGGAGAGAGAATCTCAATCGTCCAATCTGGATGCCGTTCAAAATTATCAGGCACTTCCCCATCCACAGTAAAGGGGATACGCTGCCACTGAAACACCGCTACATCAGGAACAGTTGATCGACCTCCAAAGGTACACCGCAACTCAGGAAAAGCATAAGCAATCTTCTGTTCCTCTGTAACCTCATTGATCGTAGCGCAAAGCTTACCCTGCAAGCGGCTGTGTCTTCCTTTCGGCATCGGCTTTTGGATAATCTCTCCGCCAATGAATTCGCTTGCTGGCTCAGTTTCGGGAAGTTTCAGGAATTCCTCTAAACCGATCGCTTTGGATGCCGCCGTCGTCATGCTGCTATCCCTGGAGTGCTAAGTCTGTTAACCCTATCCTAGTCTGTATGGAAGCGATCGCTCCCATACACTGAGAAGAGATAGATAAACAGCGATCGCGCTTATCGTTGCAGAGGGAAGATGCGATCGCTGATGCTCACTACAACCGAATACCTGCTCTAGTCAGGCAAGTTGAACATCTCAGCTTCTATGAGAAGCTTACGCTCTTCAATTCTGTCAGAGCGGTTGAGTTGTACTAGGCGAACCGTCACGCGACCTTTGGGTGTTAGGGGGATAAACTCAGCATCACTTAGTCGAAAATGCTCATGCCAGCTATCTCGACGAGGATTGTAAAGTGGAACGACTTCGCCCGTCTCTAAATCGATCGATGCTATATCGCTCCCCTTATGCTTGTTGCAAAGCACACATGAGAGCGCCAAGTTATCAGCTTCGGTTAATCCGCCATGCTTTTCGGCAATGATATGGTCTATTTCGTGAGGAGCGAATGCAGTAGCATCCGAAATCCAGCAATATTCGCAGCATCCTTTAGCACGATCGTAAACGAGGCGTCGTAGTGTGGATGGGATGTACGTGCTGCTCATCCTTGACTCAATTTCTTGAGTTTTAGGTATGCTTTCGCCTTCGCCATCCGGATTAGGTGTTCAAGGTACTGATACTGTTCCCAACTCTTTGCTTCAGCAAGCGTTAGACTTTGGGTGCGGTTCTTCTCTAGCAGACTACTAATCTGAGCTTGCAGTGCTTCGGAGGGACGCAGGGCAATAATTTCTTCGGGTGTGGGGAGCGTTGCTAAAAACTCCAATATTTCGGCTACACCTGCAAAACCCGTTTGAGAACTTGCGTTCAACTCACGCAGTCCCAATTCCAAGATTTGTGGTAGTTTGTCTCCTAGCGAACTCAGTTGCAATACCAATTCTTCGGGGAGATCGAGCGTAATCTGCATTATGACCTCTTTGAGGTTTTGAAATAACTATAACAACCGTGAGTACTCCCATACAGTGGAGAGATAGATAAACAGCGATCGTAGTTTTTATGAAGTAGGTATAAAGCAGAGTATTACTTGTCGTTAATTGCTTCCGCCCCTGACCATCCCTCTGGCACTCCAGATTTTTGATATAGTTCGCAGCGCGAGATATAAAGCCTAGCTGCTTTATCTCCAGCATTTATTTGTAGAACTTCCTGAAATATGTATTGTGCTTGAGCGAATTGTTGCTGATAATAAAGCTTGACAGCTTCTTCAAAGCTAGTTCTAGTTTGTGTCTTTAACTGTTGAAGTAGCTCTGTTCCATCATACACTTCAAATACTGCCACTGCTATTTTTTTTCCCTGCACCATAACTCTATCCAAAAATCTATAGCTGTACTGTTCTTCATGATTCAAACTAGATAGAGTTTGTTCGCTAATTACAATATCCGCACCATAAAGCTTTGTTAATCCTTCCAAGCGGGAGGCTAAATTAACTGCATCAGAAATTACTGTACCTTGCATTCTCTCTGGTTCGCCAACAGTTCCCAGCATTAAACTACCAGTATGTAAACCAATGCCAATAGCAATAGGAATATCACCTTTCTGTTGTCGATACTCGTTATATAAATTAACTTGTTTTTGCATTTCAATAGCACTTTTTACAGCATCATCTGCTGATTGAGGAAATAGTGCCATGACTGCATCTCCAATATATTTATCAATAAAACCATTGTTGGCACGGATTGCTGGACTGACTCTACTCAAGTAATCGTTGATAAAATTGAAGTTTTCATGGGGAGACATTGCTTCTGATAAAGTTGTGAAAGAGCGAATATCAGAAAAAAGAATTGTCATATTTTTCTGAACTTGGTCGCCCAATTTAACATCAACAATACTCTCGTGTCCCAGAAAGCGCAGAAACTCATGAGGCACAAATCTACCATTAGCAACATTAATCTTTGCTAAGCGAATATGCGTCTTAATTCGTGCCAACAACTCATGTTTAGAAAAGGGTTTAGTTAAATAATCATTGGCACCTGAAGTAAATCCTTCTACTAAGTCGGAAATTTGATTTTTTGCTGTTAGCATTACTATAGGTAATTCACTAGCTAAAAATTTTTGACGAATCTTTTGACATACTTCATATCCCGTCATCCGGGGCATCATCACATCGAGTAAAATTATATCGGGCTGGAAACCATTCTCTATAATTGCCAAAGCTTCTGCGCCATTGGTAGCTTGAGTAACAGAAAAATTTTGCAAATAAAGATTGTTAAGAAGTACCTGAATATTAATTTGCTCATCATCAACAATTAAGATTTTGAAATCTCCACCATTAGCTACTAGCGCTTCGGCAATAATAGTTTCATCGGCTAACTCTTGTGGTTGAATATATGCTTTGATGGACGATACTTCACTGCTAGCAATTTGGTTCTGAGATATGGGCAAAGTAAAAGTAACCTGAGAACCTTCTCCAACTATAGAAGTGACATAAATATTACCGCCGTGTAATTCTACCAATTGTTTCGTAACGGCTAAACCCAAACCTGTACCGCCATAAACCCTAGCAGTAGAACCATCTACTTGTTCAAAAGATTCAAAAATTCTATCTAACTTATCTTCTGGAATACCAATACCAGTATCGGCAACAGTAATTGCTAAGTATTCTATTTGTTGATAATTAACAGTTTTGGCTGATACTTCTACAACACCAGCATCTGTAAATTTAATGGCATTACCAATTAAGTTATAAAGAATTTGTTGCACCCGATTTTCATCAGCATCTACTAGGGGAACATCAGAACCGATTCCGTTAATCAACTGCAATAGTTTTTTACCAACTATAGATCGAGAAAGAGTGATAACTACATCAGTAACTTCTTTCATACCTACAGGTTTGATTTGCAGTTGAATATTTTTGTGTTTTAACTGAGAAAAATCGAGAATATCATTGACTAAATGAGATAGTCTTCTACCGCTGGCTGCAATTGTGACAAGATTAGTAATAGTTTTTTCTGGTAATTTTCCCGTAACACCATCAATTAAAGATTCAGCTATGCCGATAATGCCATTTAGTGGAGTGCGGAGTTCGTGGGAAGTATTGGCTAAAAATTCGTCTTTAAGTTTATCTAATCGCTGCAATTCGGCATTTTTTGATTCTAAAGTACTAAAGTACTCTTGCAATTGAAGAGCCATGCTGTTAAAAGCTTTAGCTAAAACACCGAGTTCATCGGCTCTTTCCAGGTTGATACTTTGGTCAAACTGTCCTTCTGATAGAGCAGTAGCCGCATCCTTCAGCCGTAGAATGGGCTGAGTAATCCAACGGGATGTGAGAATGCCTACTCCGGTGGCGATCGCTAAGGCGGTTAGACATAGTAAAACAGTGCTGCGAGTGTTAGCGTTGATTTGCTCAATAAAATCTGACTCTGGAATTACTACTACAATTAACCAGTCCAAACCTTTATCATCTTCTAGTGGCAGCAGTTCTATAAATTCCCGCTTGCCTGCTATTTTAAATTCAAGTGACAGTGAATGTTGAATCAGGTTTTTGTCCTGAAAGTTTGCGGCTAAATACTGTGCTGTAGCTCTAGTTAAATTATTACGGCTATCTGTAGCTTTAATTCGTTCGGCTCCATAGTCTTTTTGAATACGTTGAAAAGGCTGTTCTCCGGTTGAAGTTGCCACTAATATTCCCGATCGTTCGATAATAAAAGTTTGTCCGGTTTTACCAATCTTTAGACTTTGCAGAAAACTGCCGATTTTTGATAGGTTGATATTGGTAAGCAATACTCCCTGCAATTTGCCTTGTTTATTATAGAAAGGCATAGATGCACCCAGATATAAAGTTAGTCCTGCTGTATTGGGATAAATGTCACTCCAAGTTGGTTTACCAGCCGCTACAGCAGCTTTATACCAAGGACGAGTGCGGGGATCGAAGTTAGTTTTGTTGTTGAGTAGTTTTAGTTTCTTGCCAAATTGATTTGTAGAATAGGTGCGAAAATCGTAGCCATTCGCTTTAGTCGAGGTTCTAATTGTTAGCAAGCCATTATCGAGCCGTTCTACTCCCAGAATGTCCTTTTGCTCTAAGCCAATTCCAGCGAATGTTAGGCTATCGAATATTTGGATTTGTTGCCAGAAATGACGTTTTAATCCAGCATAATCTTGCACGTTCAATTGACCAAGACTAATAGCAGCAGCGTTGCTCCGATTAACTTGATGAGGAATAGCTAGATATGTACGCACGTTCTCCTGAATATGCTGGCTGATTTCGCTTCGCAACTGCCAAGCTAAGTCATTTACTGCCTTTTGTCCGTTTCTAAATGAGAGATAGCCGACAAGCCCCACTGTTGCTGAGATTTGGATGATGAAGGGGACGACAAGAACCAGGCGGAGGGGGACTTTACCGGAAATTTTAGAAACGGAACGGGTCAGAGATTTAGGTAACATAATGGCGATCGCTAATTAATTTATGACCGACGCACCTATTGATATTGTTGAGTGAGCAAAATCTCTTACCCTCACAACCAGAAAATTTCGGCAATTGCGAGAGCTACCCGCTCATCTGTCCTTGGATAGATTCTGCCTATTTTAAATGCAGCAAGCAGTTAACCTTAATAAAAAAACAAGATTCCCCAGCTAAATTCAGGATTTAGCTGGGGAATCTTAAAACTTATTTGCCCAGAGGTGAGGAATTAGGTAGATTGAGCGGTTAGCAACTCAACTGGCAAGCGCTTGAAGGCAAGGCGCTCATTTTCCACATCGACAAAGATGGTGTCGCCGTCGTTGAATTCGCCTCGCAATATCCCTTTAGCGATTTGCGTTTCCAATTCCCGCTGAATAGCACGCTTCAAGGGACGCGCTCCATAAACGGGGTCGTATCCTACTTCTGCTAAAAAGTAAAGGGAAGCATCGGAAAGTTTGAGAGACATCTTGCGATCGCTCAACCGTGATTCGAGTCGCTTGACTTGCAACTGGACAATCTGCCGCAATTCCTGCTTGTTCAAGCCGTGGAAGATAATAATCTCGTCGATCCGGTTCAGGAACTCCGGACGGAAACTCGTCCGCATCGCATCCATCACCCGACTCCGCATTTCTTCGTAGCGGGATTCATCGCTGGCAATATCTAGGATGTACTGCGATCCGATATTGCTAGTCATGATAATGATCGTGTTCTTGAAGTCTACGGTGTGACCGTGAGAATCGGTAACGCGACCATCATCAAGAATTTGCAGCATAATGTTGAACACATCCGGGTGTGCTTTTTCGATTTCGTCGAACAGCAACACCGCGTAGGGACGACGCCGGATGGATTCCGTCAGCTGTCCGCCTTCGTCATAACCGACATAGCCGGGAGGCGCACCAATCAAGCGAGAGACGCTGTGCTTCTCCATATACTCGGACATATCGATCCGTACCAAGGAGTTTTCTGTATCGAACAGGTAAGCCGCCAAGGCTTTTGCCAATTCTGTCTTACCGACGCCCGTGGGACCGAGGAAAATAAAACTAGCCGTCGGGCGATTCGGATCGGCTAAACCAGCACGCGCCCGCTGGATGGCATCGGCAACTGCTGTCACCGCTTCGTCTTGCCCAATCACGCGCTTGTGCAGTTCATCTTCCAATTGCAGAAGTTTTTCTTTCTCCGATTCAACGAGTTTGCTGATGGGGATACCAGTCCACTTGGAAATGATTTCAGCGATATCGGATTCGGTGACTTCTTCCCGTAAAAGCGACTTACCACTTTTTTGAGTTTGAACGAGTTGGGCTTCTGTCTGTTCTAGCTGATGTTGCAACGCGGTCAACGTGCCAAATTTTAGCTCAGCAGCTCGGTTAAGATCGTATTCTCGTTCCGCTTGTTGAATTTCCACATTCACCCGGTCGATTTCTTCTTTCAGGGTTTTGCGGCGTTCGAGAACATCTTTTTCAGCTTGCCACTGTGCATTGAGCGTCCGTTGTTCTTCTTTGAGATCGGCAAGTTCTTTTTCTAGTCTTTGTAACCGTTCTCTAGAAGCAGGATCGCTTTCTTTTTGCAGCGATAGCCGTTCCATTTCCAACTGGAGGATCTTGCGGTCGATTTCGTCGAGTTCCTCTGGTTTGGAGGTACTTTCCATCTTCAATCGTGCCGCCGCTTCATCTACTAAATCAATCGCTTTATCTGGGAGGAAGCGATCGCTAATATATCGAGTAGATAGCGTCGCTGCCGCCACTAACGCACTGTCAGAAATTTTCACGTTATGGTGCGTTTCGTAGCGATCTTTCAATCCCCGCAGAATCGAAATCGTATCTTCTACGCTGGGTTGATCGATATAAACTTGTTGGAAACGACGTTCTAGCGCGGCATCTTTTTCGATGTATTTGCGATATTCATCCAGGGTTGTCGCACCGATACAGCGCAATTCACCCCGCGCCAACATCGGTTTGAGCAAGTTACCCGCATCCATCGCGCCTTGAGTCGCACCCGCACCAACAACGGTGTGGATCTCATCAATGAACATGATAATGCTGCCCTGAGAATCGGTGACTTCCTTGAGAACAGCTTTCAAGCGTTCTTCAAATTCACCCCGATATTTGGCACCAGCAATTAGCGCACCCATATCTAAGGCGATGAGTTTGCGATCGCGCAACGACTCCGGCACATCCCCACTGACAATTCGCTGTGCCAAACCTTCAGCGATCGCCGTTTTACCCACCCCCGGTTCCCCAATCAGGACGGGGTTATTCTTGGTGCGACGCGAAAGAATCTGAATCGTGCGGCGAATCTCATCATCGCGCCCAATTACCGGATCTAACTTCCCTTGACGGGCGAATTCTGTCAAGTCGCGCCCGTATTTTTCTAACGATTCGTACTTGCCTTCTGGATTTTGGTCAGTCACTTTTTGGCTCCCACGAATTTGGGCGATGATATCTTTAAGTTTGGCTTCATCCAGTCTAAATTCTTGGAATAACGCTTTCCCAAAGCGCTCATCTTTGGGATAAGCCAGCATCATGTGTTCGATGGAGATGAAGTCGTCTCCATACTCTTTGCGAAACGCTTCAGCCCGATCCAGCAGAGAATCCAAACTGCGTCCGACATAAACTGAGGTGCTACTACCGGAAGTTTTTGGCTGACGCTTGATGAAATCTTCCGTGCGTTCTCTGACTCGCGGCACATTCACACCCGCTTTGTTAAGAATACTGCTGACGAGTCCTTCTTGCTCCAGCAGTGATTTCATCAAGTGTTCGCTTTCAATTTGTTGCTGCTGGGCAGATTTAACAATATCTGGGGTGCGAGTGATGGCTTCCCAGGCTTTTTCTGTAAATTGGTTGGGGTTAGTTGGTTGCATGAGGAGTTACTCAATTAATGAACCCTAGAGACACCCATAACATACAGAAATTAGCAGTTCATCTCTTTTATGGCTGTCCCTATGAGTCATTGTAGGTAGACTGGCTACACTCCTGGGATCGGTGTTCACGGCTTTTGTGATAGGTATCTCCGTCCCTTTTTAGGCTTCCGGTTCAACTCCTAGCGCCCGTAACTGTGCTGCTAATCGCTCGGCGCGTTGGCTTTCTTGCTCGGCGCGTTGGCGCTCTTGCTCGGCGCGTTGGCTTTCTTGCTCGGCGCGTTCGTAACCCGTCAACAAAAGATTTCCTTCTCGATCCCACCAGCGCAACCAAGGCAGCGTAGCATTTTGATATTCACCCTGCCAAATTCCCAACTCTACTCCTAGCAGTGAAATTGGATAGTGTCCCCGCTCGTTAGCACTGAGGAGTTCATAGCGATTTTCTATCAAATGATACACCTCAACACTGGCTTTTTTCACTTCATAAATGCCGTAAAATGCCGGACGAATTACCGTTTCATAAACCCAAAATTTGCCAGTTATCGGTGTAGTGTCTCGTTCTTCCGTTCCATCGGCAGAAACAAATTCTAATACAATCGACGGAGGAATGAACTCTTGCCACAAGACATAAGAACGCCGAAGTTCACCATTGAGCGTTGGCGGAACATTGGGTACATAAAACCAATCTGGTGCTTCCGCACCTCGCTCTGGTGGTTCGGCAAGCCGCCAGTAAATCCCGGCATCTTGTCCAATGCAGTATTGTCCATCCGAATGAAGTTGCTGCAAAACGGGCAACAGAGAGTCAGTCAGCAGAATACTTTGAGGGTGTTCTTGGAAATTTTTCACAAATGTGCCATCAGAGTCTGGCAGCTGGGTGTGGTCGGGTAAACTTAAGCCTAAGTCTGACTTGGGAACAGCAGAAGTCATAAGATTATCTCAAAAATCTACTACATTTAAGCTCAACTTTATCCATTCAAGCAGCGCCAAGCAGATTATTGGTTAAAAATTCCCGTTAAGACTGGAGAACTTTTACCATTTCGGTTAGTTCGGGCAAAGCGGCGTCACTACAGCAGCAAGAAGTTCTAGAGTTGCTCTCTTGACGATATATTTTTTTAGCTCTTAATGCCAACTTTTTATTAATCACTGCCTTTTGTTGGTGCAAATGGATACAGCCGAGCTAAGACCTCACCGAAAATGCCTCGCCAAAGCGGCGAGTAACGGGTTCAATTAAGAAAGTGAGAACTGATTTCCTGCGGGTAATAATTTCTCCAGTTGCCGCTATACCTGGAGTAAATGTAACTTCTTGATTTTGCACCTGAATTGAATGTTTTTTAAGTTTAATTCGGGTAGGGAAAACTAAGCCTAAGTCTTGGTCAGCGATCGCATTCGGACTCACTTGCACCACCTCACCCTCAACCGTGCCAAATTCCTGAAACGGGAAAGTAGCCATTTTGACTTTTGCCTTCATTCCCTTACGGATAAAGCCAATATCGCGGTTGAGGACTTTGACTTCTACCAACAATTCTTCGGATTCGGGAAGTATCGATAACAACTCCTCTCCCGCCTGTACTGGCCCTTTGGTTGCTTTAATACTGTAGACTGTCCCCGTAACCGGAGCGGTGATGGTTTCTACTTGTCGCTGCTTTTTCGCCGACTCCAACTGACCGGCAACGGTTGTCAGTTCTTCTTGGCGCTTATTCAACTCAGTGAGAATATCACTCTGACGCTCGGACTTCAAACGCTCTGCCTGATTGCGAGCCGATTGATACGCTTGTTCAGCTTGGCGAATCGCTTGCGCTTGAGCAGCGATATCTTTTTCTAGGGAGGTGATTTTGTCGTGAACTTCCGTAACTTTATTTTGAACATTCGTAATATTATCTTGTGCTGTGGTGACTTCGGCTTGCGCTCTGACGACTCTCTCTTGTGCGTCCACGTAATCGAGTCGAGGGACAGCACCGGGAATTAGGAGAGTGGTGAGCGCCTTTTGTCTGGTTTCAGCTAAGGCGAGGCTGTTGTTGGCTTCCTTGAGAAGGCTTTTGCTATTGGCGAGGTTGGTTTCGGCGTTGGCTTTGTTAATTTTGGCGTTGGCGAGGTTTTCTTGCAGACGGGTGAGGCGAACTTTGGCTTCATTGATGACTGCAATTTGGCGATTTGCTTCGGCGATCGCCGCCGCTCTTTTGGCTGAAAAATCTTGTAGACGCGCGGTTAAAAGCTGGTCTTGCAAAGAGGTTCCCTTCGTTGTAGAGCCAGTGCGTTCAGCTTCGAGACGTCCTAAATCTTCCCGAATTAGCTGGGTAGATTTGGCGAGACGGTCAACTTCGGCTTGTGGCAGGTCGGGGTCGCGTTCGATGAGGATATCGCCTTTTTTAACGCGATCGCCTTCTTTGACTTTTACGGCTTTGATGACGCCTCCTCCTAGCGATCGCACGGGTCGCACTTGGGTTGAGGCAATCAGTTCGCCATTCGCCACCGCTACTTCATCGACCTGGCTCCCGTATGCCCATGCGATCGCTCCAAATACCAGTAAGCTGATGCTTGCTGCCAATAATCGCGTGTACAGTGGTGGCAGTTCTTGCACTGCTTTACCTAATTCGTAGGAGAGGGAATCTTCTGGATTCGCTAGTTGCTGTCTTGTTTGACGAGCTTGAGCAGGTGTTGAAGTTAGGGGCGATCGCATATAATTTCGGTACTAAAATATAGGGTTGTCACATCTGCCTTGGAGCTTCAGCTTTGTCGGCGTACTTGATGATTCATATTGTGGGACAAGCTAATGTTAAATGGATTTAAATTCTCAAATGAGCGCCAGCTTTTAAGTGCAGATTTCCCCAATTCTGCACCGCTAGAATTCGATTCAAAAATAGCCGGAATCTGGTCAGGATTTAGAGGGCTGAGCGATCCGCTACAGCAAAGAAGTCTATTTAAAAGTAGCGCGATCGCTGCGGCTTCTACCGTCAGTGAGATCGGCGGTACAATTGACAGCACCGACCTGAAAAACCCCATCCGTGGAGGCAGCCTCCGGGATGACTATCTGTTGACTGGGATTAGCGCCGCAGAGCAGGTGGAGGTGAAACTAGACTCCACAGAATTTGACGCCTACTTGCAAGTAGTGAATGCCTCCACGGGAGCGGTTGTTGCCTTCAACGATGATTTTGAGGGTCTGAACTCTCAACTGACTTTTACAGCCGCTCAGGGCATTGATTACATTGTTCGAGCCACGACTTATGAGCCGGATGCTACTGGCAACTATACCCTCAGTAGCAATTTGGGAGTCCTAAAACCAGCGTCTCCCATCAGTGGAAACCAAAGCTTCAGCGGCGCGATCGCGAGTAGCGACGCAAGCAACCCCATTCGTGAGGGCAGTTTTTACGATGGCTATGTGTTAAGCAATTTAGTTGCCGGTCAGCAGGTGCAGGTAAACCTTGATTCGCCTAGCTTTAATGCTTACCTGCAAGTGGTGAATGCTGGAACCGGAGCAGTTGTTGCAGAAAATAATGATTTCAGCGGTACAAACTCCCAGCTAACTTTCACGGTAGCTGAGGGCATTGATTATATTCTGCAAGCTACAACTTTTGAAAAGGGTGGGACTGGCGGCTACACCCTGACGACTAAAATTGCGAGCATTCCAGACCCTTTAGATCCCGGTAATACTTTGGGAACTGCTGAAGCTCAAACTTCAGAAGTTTTCTCGCGCAATCAACAAGTTAACGCAAGCGATCGCGATGACTTTTACAGCTTTAATGTTGCTCAATCTGGTATCTTTACCGCTAATTTATCTGCATTGAGTGGTGATGCCGATGTCCGACTAATTCAAGACAGCAACAACAACGGCGTCATCGATCAAAGCGAAGTTTTAGGTTGGCAATGGGAGCGCGGGACTGGCAACGAATCAATACGTCGTTTCCTCAGTGCTGGCAATTACTTTTTGCAAGTAATGAGCTACAACAACCAAACCGCTAACTATTCTGTGGCGACTACTTTCACTACTGCTACCAGCGATCCTCTCAGTTTTTCAATCAAAGTCAATTTTGGTCAAGGCTTGGGTAGTTTGAATACAGAGGCTCTCAATGCCATTACAGAAGCTGCGAAAGTTTGGGAAAAAATTATTCCCTACAGCACCTTTAGTAATTCCCAAATTCTCACAATTGATGTTACGGGGGATACTTTTGGGGAAGATGAATTTCTGGCTTTTGCGGGACCAAAAACTTTAGCCCTTGATGCTTCTGGTAATCAAATGACGATATCAGGAGCTTCAACGATTAACACGAGCTTGGCAAATACATACAACAACAATCCAACTTTCTTACAAGAAACGATGGTGCATGAGTTTGGTCACGTTCTAGGAATTGGAACGCTTTGGTCAGGTTTTGGACGCGATCTAATTAATTTTTCCGAGGCGACGTATAGTGCTAACACCTATGCAGGTTGGGCTTATGGAGAATTAAAAGGTACATTTTTACAAACTGCTGTTCCCGTTGAAAAAAGTCTGTTTGGTCATTGGGATGAAGATGTCTTTGACAATGAATTAATGTCACCTATTGCTGAAAAAAACTCTGAGTTATTGAGTCAATTAACAATTGCTTCTTTAAAAGATATTGGGTGGAATGTGAACTATGGGGGAGCTGAATCTTACACTCTACCTGGATTCAATACTGCTTCAAACTCATTAAATGCTAATGCTTCGCTGATTAATTCATCTTTTCCTTTACGCTGTGGCTGTGGCGCTCACTTAGCATCTTCGAGCTTAGCCGAGCATATACAGCAATCCTTTTAGTTTGTTTTAACTCAGATATTGCACCATTCTCAAGTTTGCCCAAATTCCGCCTTGAACTTAAGTTCAAGGCTCATAGCTCAAGTCCATTGAAATGGACTGAAATGCTTACTCTACAGGAATTACGCAAAGCTTATACATATAGCATTTTGTAGGGGCAATCCCCCTGTGGTTGCCCCCAAATGTGGTGCTGTTGCGTAAGTCCTGCTCTACTCAGTCTTCTCTTATAAGACTTGATTCTGTTAGCCGTTGGGTTTAAACCCCTTGCGGGTAATGCGACTGGGGCAAGATGTCAATTTTAACAAACTTGAACTTTCAGCCCGTTCGCGCTAGCGTTCCCGAAGGGTGCTTTAGTTCAGACTTGAGCGCAGGGCAAAACTTAAGTGCCATTCCCTTTAAGAGTTAGAAACCTCTGAGGAGCTTTTGAGTCAAATTTGCTATGTTCCAAAATCCTGGGAGGAAGTCTTTTATGGATTTTATAACCTGCGTGACTTGCATAACGCTAGGAACTCATCCCCAGTTACTTCCTGAGATCGCAAAATCAGACATAGTAGATTGGGTTGAGGTAACGAAACCCAAAAATCCTTTTGAGTTGGGTTTCGCGATCGCTCAAACCAACCTACTCTCTTCCCCTCAACAAAGCTTAAACAGGGGAAAGCAAATTGGGATCAATTCTCAAAGAGCGAATATGACGATGACAATCAAGTTACTTCCCTACGAAATTTTAGCGGGGACAGCAATTAGCTATGCTGATATTTCCCTGGCTTTTACCAATACATCTAAAAAAAATCAGTTGATTGAAATTAGCCAGATAGAAATTGTGCCAGCGAATTCCGAGCAAGTTCTCATGAGTGCAACTCCCCAAGAATTGGAACGTCCCGCGAAAGTAGTGCTACCAGGAGAAAGCCAAGTATTAGAGTATCGCCTCAAATGCAAATCGAAAATTTATCGGCGGGGTGAGAAAGCGATCGCTCGCATTCACTATCAGCTAAATGGTCAACCCCAAACCGTTGCTCAGTCAGATTCTCAAGCAGTTGCCTTTATGATTCCTTAAAATCATCAGACAAATCTGAAGCACGGTAACAGCTGCGTCTGGCGGTACAAAATCAAGTACCCAGGTAACGGCGCAAAAAAGCTTCTAGGGATTCCATCTTCATCCCAAAAATCGACTCTAAATGCTCAACTTCCTGGGATGTGCAGAAAAATTCATTGTCCAGTAACGTGCGGAGAGTACCCAAGGCTTTAGACGCTTGAGGATTCAACAATCCCAGCGCCCCGCGTACCCCATCAAACACCAATAGCGGTGGGTTAATCACGATCGGTTCCTGGTTGAAGATGCGACTGAAAATACGAGGAATATCTTGGCGCTGGAGGATATCTGGACCTCCCACAGGTAAAATTTGATTCCGGGCACCTTCAACATTTACGGAGTCTACGGCAATCCTCGCTAAGTCATCGGTACTCACAATCGAAGTCCGACTTTTGGGATCGCCGATGAGCAGATAAATCCCAGTATCTCGAAACCGTTCTGCTAGGGGTAAAAGGTTGGAGGCAAAACCTGAAGGGCGCAGGATAGTGTAATTGAGTCCGCTGGCTTGCAGATACTTTTCTACTTCCCGCTTCGCCTTAAAGGATGGTGCGTCTTCGTACCCGCGATCTGCTCCCAGTACCGAAATGAAAACAAAGTGCTGGACGCCAACTTCTTTTGCCCGGTCAATCAGTTCAATATTGGCTCGGTAGCCTAACGCTTGGGCATCGCCCTCACCCCCGTGAGCGCTGATAATGTACTGAACGCCTTGGCAAGCTTTTTCGATATCTTTATCGCGCTGCAAATCACCAATAAAGATTTCCGCTCCTCGGTGTTCCAGCTCGCTGTAACGGGATGTCAGGCGGACAAATGCTCGCACCAGCATTTCCCTCTCCCGCATCAGCCGCACAATTCGGCGTCCGAGTCCTCCTGTGGCTCCAGTTACTAAAAACATGATCTTAAGTTCCTAATCAATTTTGGGTGTTGGATTGATGCTGGAAAATCTAAAATTCTACAATCACGGGGGTATGGTCGCTGGGTTTGGGCAATTTTCTAGGGGAGCGATCGATGGTGCAGCTGGATGAACGTTCGTAAAGGTCTGGCGTCAAGTAGTGATGGTCAATCCGCCAACCCCAGTTGCGTCGAAACGCTCCGGTTCGATAGTCCCACCAGCTGAAGTGTCCTGTTTCTATTGTGAATTTTCTAAAGGCATCTGCCAAACCCAACTCTAAAACGCTGCTCAAGGCTTGACGCTCTAGATCGGATGCCATAATCCGACCTTTATAACTTAGTGGATCGTGAATATCTCGGTCTTCGGGAGCAATATTGAAATCGCCGCAGACACAGAGGGAACTGGGCTGTTTTTCTAGCAGTGCTTGCAGATACTCGCGCAGGGCTTTAAGCCAAAGCAGTTTGTATGCGTATTTCTCGCTACCGACGGCTGAGCCATTGGGCACGTAGAGATTAATGATGCGGACACCCTCGATAATGCCAGTAATTACCCGCTTCTGTTCGTCAAAATCCTCTCTACCCAAAATTGGGGTAAATCCGGTGCTGACATCCTCAAGGGGCGAACGGCTGAAAATGGCAACACCGTTATAAGATTTTTGACCAGAAATGTAGAGGTGAAGCCCTAGTGCCTCAAAGGGCGATCGCGGAAAATCCTTATCTACCACTTTAGTTTCTTGCAGACACAGGACATCTACAGGATTATCCTGCAACCACTGCACCACCTGCTCTAAGCGAGTGCGAATCGAATTGACGTTCCAAGTAGCAATCTTCATGGGTTATTCATGATTGGTCATTGGTCATTGTTCATTAGTCATCGGTCATTGACAACCGACTGATGACTAATGACTAATCACTCATGACTCATGACTATTGCCAAATCTTGCAACTCAAATCGCCAGCCTTTTGCGTGAGGCGGAAGTTTTCGCGGTAATCTACTGCACAATCAATCACCGAGGGAACTTCCTGTTCCAGGGCAGTTTTCAAGGTCGGAATCAGATCCACGGCGGATTCAACCCGGTAGCCTTTAAGTCCCATGCTTTCTGCAAATTTGACAAAATCGGGATTGCTAAAATGGACAAACGCAGATTCGCCAAAGTGATTGTGTTGCTTCCACTCAATCAAGCCATAGCCCCCATCATTAAAGATTAAGGTGACAAAGGCAGTGCCGACGCGAAGCGCAGTTTCTAATTCCTGACAATTCATCATAAAGCCGCCATCGCCAGTCACGGCGATGACTTTTCTTTGGGGATAAACTAACTTGGCGGCTAAGGCACCTGGAATAGCGATACCCATTGCCGCAAAGCCATTAGAGATGATGCAGGTATTTGGGCGATCGCAGTGATAGTGACGCGCGATCCACATTTTGTGCGCCCCCACATCTGAAATCACAATATCTTCTGGCCCCATAACTTGCCGCAAGTCATAAATTATTTTCTGCGGCTTAATCGGAAACCCATCATCATTGGCATACTCTTCATAATCCGCCCGGATATCTGCCCGTAATTGCAAGGCATAAGGATCGGGTTTGCCTTGCCGGTCAGCTCGGTCTAAGATTTCCCGTAGCGAGTCAGAAATATCCCCCACAACTTCTACTACGGGAATATAGCTGCTATCAATTTCTGCTGACGTATCCCCAATGTGGATAATCGGAATCTCACCGAGGGGATTCCACTTTTTGGGGGAATATTCAATCAAGTCATAACCAATTGCAATCACCAGATCCGTTTGGTCAAAAGCACAGCTGATGTGGTCTCGCTGTTGCAATCCTACCGACCACAAGGCGAGGGGATGGGTGTAGGGAATGACTCCTTTGCCCATGAACGTATTCGCCACTGGAATATTTAGCTTCGTGGCAAATTCAGTTACTGCAACGCTAGCGTCTGCACGAATCGCCCCATTTCCCACCATGATCAGGGGATTTTGCGCTTGGGAAATGGCTTTAGCTGCCTGTTCAAGGCTGTGGAAGGCAGCAAAAGTTTTTTCCCCATCATTCTTGTGCAGGGGCTTGCCAGCGGCTGTCATTTCGGCAATGTTTTCCGGCAAATCGATGTGAACTGCCCCTGGTTTTTCGCTCTGAGCAATTTTAAACGCTTTGCGGACAATTTCCGGTGTGTTGCTGGGACGAACAATCTGAGTATTCCATTTGGTGACTGGCTCAAACATCGCCACCAAATCTAGGTATTGGTGGGATTCGATGTGCATCCGGTCTGTACCTACCTGTCCGGTAATTGCCACCAGCGGCGCACCATCAAGGTTAGCATCGGCAACGCCGGTCATCAAGTTGGTGGCACCTGGCCCCAGCGTGGAGAGGCATACTCCAGCTTTTCCGGTAAGGCGTCCGTAGAGATCCGCCATGAAGGCAGCACCTTGTTCGTGGCGGGTGGTAATAAATTTAATTGAAGAGGTTTTTAGGGCTTCCAATATGTCTAGATTTTCTTCGCCAGGAAGCCCAAAAATGTATTCGACTCCTTCATTTTCTAGACATTTAACTAATAGTTCAGCGGTATTCATTTTTCCTCTTCCCCTCTGTATGCTCTTGGCATCTGTAGTGGTTCGTTTTTGGTGTAGGGGGCTGATGCCCTGTACGGTAGCACAGCTAGCTGTACGCCCGTACTGAGTTCATCCCCATCCCGCAAGTGGTATGGAACTTCATTCATCTTTGAATGCACCGCCGCTTATTTCACCCACACGGTTTTGATGTTGACAAACTCGTGAATTCCCTCTTTGCTTAACTCGCGTCCATATCCGGAACGCTTGATGCCGCCAAAGGGGAGTCGCGGATCGGATTTAACCATGCCGTTAATAAACACGGCACCGGCTTCGAGTTCGTCAATCAAGCGATCGCGTTCTTGATCTACTTGAGTCCAAGCACTAGCACCTAGTCCAAAGGGCGTGGCATTGGCAAGCGCGATCGCGGCGTTGATATCTGGCACCCGGAATAGCAGCGCCACGGGACCAAAAAATTCCTCCGCTTCTGCTGGACTACCCGCTGGGATATCTGTCAAAATTGTGGGCAGATAAAAGTTACCAGTCCGGTCAGATAATGGCTGTCCACCCGTGAGAACTTTTGCTCCCAGTTTGACGCTTTCTTGAACTTGCCAATCCAAATCTTTGAGAAGAGATGGGGTTGCCAGTGGTCCTAAGTCGGTTTCCGGATGCATCGGATCGCCGATTTTGAGTGCCTCAAATTTCTCGATCAGACGTTTTTCAAATGGGTCTGCGATCGCATCCACGACAATGAACCGTTTCGCAGCAATGCATGATTGACCGTTATTCAGCATTCTGGCACTCACCGCTGTCGCAATGGCTGCATCCAAATCGGCACTTTCTAGGACAATATACGGGTCGCTTCCCCCCAATTCCAGAACGGTTTTCTTAATTTGTTTCCCGGCGGCGGCGGCGAAGCTCATCCCGGCGGGTTCGCTTCCCGTCAAGGTTGCCGCTTTCACTCGATCGTCTGCTAAAATTGCCGCTACTTTATCTGCCCCCACCAGTAAGCTTTGAAAGACACCCTCTGGGAATCCCGCTTTGTGGAAAATCTCCTCCAGTGCCAAAGCACACTGAGGCACGTTGGAGGCGTGCTTGAGTAAACCGACATTTCCCGCCATCAGCGCCGGTGCAGCAAACCGAAACACTTGCCAGAAGGGGAAATTCCAAGGCATGACTGCCAAGATGACACCTAAAGGCTGGTAGCGCACAAAGCTTTGACTGGCATCTGTTTGTGCTGGCACATCCGCGAGGAATTCGGCGGCGCGTTCGGCGTAGAAGCGACAGACGGCGGCGCATTTTTCCACTTCTGCGATCGCTGAAATTAAAGTTTTCCCCATTTCTAGGGTGATGATTTTGCCCAAGCGTTGGCGATCGCTCTCTAAAATCTCAGCAGCGGCATTGAGCCATTCTGCCCTTTTTTGGATTGGCGTCTGTCGATACTGTTTAAAACTTGATTGCGCTAGCGCTAGCTTCGTTTCAATCTCTGTATCTGTCAGTGCCTCAAACGTTTGAAGCGTTTCCCCAGTTGTTGGGTTAATCGTGGCTATACCCATTGCTTCAACCTCCAATGCCTAATTAGATCGGGGTAGCCCTCAAATCGTGAACTCGGCTGATTAACCCCATTCATCAACCCGCGCTTGTCTCAAACGCGAACCACTAGCCGCATCTGCTTGAGCGATCGCACCTGTCTTAAAGTTAGTTTCCAGACGCAATCCAGCGCCTCTTTATGGCTCGGTTAATGGCGGGCTAACTCCGGATGGTGTAGTACCACTACCAGTCTGCTATCTTGCTACTCCCGAAGATTTCTATTCTAGGTTGCCCCCCGGTCTAAGTTTAGTAAGTGCTAAGCGTACTTACAATTGTATTTTCTTAACAAAATTTTTAGGCTTTTGTAAATTTTATGTACAATAACAATGTGTACAATAACAATGTCAAGGATATAAAGGCTCCTACTAACTTGGCTCGTCTTTTCCTCCAGATCGAGCATCGGCTCTCCAACTTAGTAGGTTACACGCGAGCCAGTCCATTGCAAGCGCTTTGCAGCCGCTTAAGGAGTGCCTCGTCTACTCTTCTGGTGAGGGTGACTGCCAGTCTAGGAATTAGCTGGAAATAGAGGATGGATGATTTGGAACTTTCCCACCGTTGCAGTGATGATTTTTTGAGCAGCAGTAACCAGTGCTTTATTGCTGATTCTCCCGTGATTTTGGCAGTCGATGATGATGAAGACAACTTACTGTTGCTCGCTTACGTTTTAGAGCCGCTAAATTGCTTAATCATCACTGCGGTTGACGGTCATACTGCTTTTGAGAAGGCACAAACTGAACAGCCAAATCTAATTTTGCTGGATATTATGTTACCTGACTTAGATGGTCTTCACGTTGTCCGTCAACTCAGGCAAAATCCCCAGACGAGTACAATTCCAGTTATCGCCGTCACCGCACTCGCCAGACCCGAAGACAGAGAGCGTATCCTCACAGCAGGCTGCAATGATTACATTAGCAAGCCTTACTTGCTGGAAGATATAGAAGCTGTTATCCGGCGCAACCTGAGGTGGAATCCGTCTCTGGTTGCGGCGAAATTGAGGATGGATTGCGCGTATTAGGGGTTGCGGCTAAAACCGCAACGGTACTGGTACGACTGGTTTTCAGCGTGGAGTCGATCATCAGATCGATGACAGGGACTTTCACCACTTCCTCAATCAGCTGTTTCAGTTGCAGTTGTAGGGCGTGGTTTATATTCGATCGAACTTGCTCAGCCAGCTTTTGCTGACCCCTCTGTGCCAGAAGTTGTTCGGGTTGAGTAATGGAATTTTCGATAATAATCGCAATTTTGTCCCCCATAAATTGGCAAGTCACTTGACTGGGCTGGTGCCCTAGCTGAGTGTGGTAAAAAGACCGAATTTCCTGTGATAGGGTTCCTTCTAATTCACCACGAGTGGGTTGGATTGTGTCCTGCATAGCGATCGCTCTCAGGAAAGGTAAATTTTCTCACCTTTTTAATTTGACTGTAACAGCGCGAACAATTTCCCGGACATCTCCCAAAGATAGATATCCCCAACATCCTAAAATTTTAATAGTTAGTATCTTGACAAGGTTAGTCTTTAGGAGCTAAATCCTATAGTAGGGTGGATGCCAAGTCTGCTTAGGGGAATAGCGTTCGAGCCTCTCAACTATCCGAAGCAGTTTTCGATTTATTTATGACTCTTTGCAACTTACACTGAAACACCAAACGTATACAAACATTTGGTGTTTCAGTGTCTTGTATCACATGAGTGTAAAGATATCTAGTGCTAAAAGGCACAATGAATGTTAATGTTTAAATTGTGCAATTTTTTAACTAACTTTATATAAAATCAGGGGACAAGCAATACCACCACTAGCTTGTTTTGTTCTCTTGCAAAGGTGAACTTAGGAATATCAACCTAGTGGGGCAACTACGAGCCAATCGATTCCAAGTGCCAAAAAATGCCGCTTGGGGAATGCCTCGTAATACCGTTTCACTTTGCCCGCAGCCGATCCCCTAACCCCCTTAAAACAACGGGCAACGAGGGAATCACCAGTGTAGCGTCAATTAAGTGAATGGGTATAACTTGGGCAACCCTTCGGTTGTCCATTTCTGGAGAGGATAGCTTCGTATTTTGATGAGTTCCCCCGAACAAAGCCTAAATTTGCACTCTTTCTCAAACCCTGCCTCTGAGGCAGATGTCGAATCGCCTCTCATTTTGGTTGTAGAAGACAATGAAGACAACTTGCTGCTTATGAGCGAAGTGCTACTCGCTCTTGACTGCTCATTCATCACGACTAAGGAGGGTCGGGCAGCTTTATTTATGGCGCAACATTACCAGCCAAAGCTGATATTGTTGGATATCCTCCTGCCTGACATCCACGGCGTAGAAGTTGTGCGTTGCCTCAAACAGAACCCTCAAACGATGACGATCCCCATCGTTGCTGTGACGGCTTTGGCAAGAGCAGAAGACAGGGAAGGTCTTCTGTTTGCAGGCTGCAATGACTACATTAGCAAGCCTTATCTCATTGATGAGTTGGAAGCCCTCATCGACCGCTATCTCAATCAATTTAAAATTGATAATTCTAGATTTACAGATTGAGTCATCAATTGTTGTTTGTCACTTGTTATAGAGACGGGATGCCGCGATCGCACAAGGGTCAGATACACCCTAAAAACCGACAAAAAGCTGCTGAGTGCAAACCATAAATATAAATATATGCTGTGTTAGATGTCTAGCCGAGAATGGGGGATTAATTGCGAACTTTAGGTGCGTTTGCTAAGACAGCAATCTTACCAGTACGACCTGTTTCTAGTTTGGCATCGCTGAGCAGGTCAATCACAGATACGCCAACCACTTCCTCAATTAGCGCTCTCAGTTGTGGCTCAAGCGCTTTTTCTAAATCTGTTCTTACTTGCTCAGCCAACTCTTCTTGACCGCTATTTGCTAAAAGTTGCTCTGGTGGCGTGATGGCATTTTCTAGAATAATGGCGATTTTTTCATCAAAAATTTGACAGGTAATTTGACTTGGTTGATGCCCCAGTTGATCCCGGTATAAAGCTTGGATGCGTTGCGATAGAGTTCTTTCTAGTTGCCCGCGCGTAGGAGAGGAGGTGTTCATAGTTTAAAGATTTTTAAAAAAAAATTATATCATCAGATAGATGATAAATCTATCCGGTTGCCATGTCAAAATATTTAAAAAAAGACTCCCTAAAAGAGAGTTAAATGAAGACAGACTGTTACTAAAATCACTCGGCTGTTTGGGGATAGATGAGAATTTTGTAAGTTTCGGGGGTGGGAGCGATCGCTTGTTCCACCGCAGCGGCTAAATGTTGCAAGGGATAGCGATCGCTAATTAATGTTTCCACATCAATTCGCTGGTTGAATACAATATCTGCTGCCAGATTTTGTATTCGGTAAGAAGAACTATAGCTACCCATTAAATCAATTTCTCGTCGATAGAGAATATTTGGATTAATCGGGATTTCCACTTCATCGGGAAACTCAGCAAAAAACAAAATTTTACCGCCCCGGCGAGTACAATCGAGCGCTTGGAAAAAAGCTTTGTCACTGGGAACTGCAAGCAAAGTCGTATCCACTCCCAAGCCGCTGGTAAGAGCTTTAATTTTAGTTGATAAATCAGGGTCGCGGGGATCGAATGCAGCTTCTGCCCCCACACTCAAAGCTTTCTCTATCCGAGAAGGAATCAAGTCAGTTGCGATCGCTCTAGCACCGAAATACTTCACTAGCATGATAAACATTAGCCCAATTGGACCAGCACCCGTAATCAAAACCGTTTGACCGGGAGCAACCTGGGCTTTTTTAACTGCTTTTAGACAGCAGTTAGTCGGCTCCACAAAACTCGCTTGCTCAAAACTCACATTATCGGGAATCGGAATCAATCCGCCGCTGCGGACAATGTGACCGGGCACTTTCACATAATCTGCAAAACCGCCGCCGCTGGGAGTAAATCCAGCCGTGGTAGTGATGTTTTTGTAAACATCGCACATCGAGAAGTTGTCGTTAAGGCAATAATCGCAGCGCATACAAGGAATATGGTGCATGACCACAACTCGCTGCCCAATTTGCCAGCCAGTCACTTCACTTCCGATAGAAGTAATCACCCCAGCAGTTTCATGACCAAAGATGCGCGGTGGCTGGTAGAGAGGATAGCGAATTTTCTTGATGTCAGACTGACACAATCCCACAACCTTTACTTGTACCAGTACTTCATCGGGTGCAATTTCCGGCGTCGGCACTTCTTCGTAACTGAGCTGATTGACGCCTCTGAATACTTGTGCTTTCATGCTGATTTCTCACTGCTCAACGTTACTATATGTAACATTAGCAGTGAGCATTTAGCTATCAAGTTTCAGATTTTTGTCTGTTGTTAGGTGCCTGTTTAGTACGCAAGTAGGCATTTGGCATCTCATGTAGGGATACCACAAAGCGCACTCCACGAGATGCTGTAACAGTCCAGCAGTTTATTCTGCCTCCAACGGTGAACCATCTAACTCAGATTGCTGACCAGTAGGAGTTGCTAGATTTTGCTCCAAACTTTGGTCAAACATTTGGAAAATTTTGATATCCTCAGATGTCAAATTGCCCTGAATCTGCCCATCTTGAACCCGCAGAATTTCGCCTCGGTGGTCTTTGGCGGTAATCGTTAAAATTCCTCCTTGCTGCCAGAGTCGATACCTATCGCCTTCTAAGCACCGACCACCCTCTGCCGCTCTCCTTGCAAACTTACTCGCCAAGACTTTTTTGGCAATTTGCACAACATCCCGGCTGTACTCATAGAATAAAACCTTGCTGGCGAATTTCTTTACTTCCGCTTTTTCTCCCAAAAAATCAAGTAGTTCCGCAAAAGTCAATTTTCGTTTTTTGTACTTATTAGACTGTTGCCGAACTATTTGAACCATTTCATCTGGGTAGTCGTCGAATAGATCGCTCAGAAAGTCATCTGGTGATTTTGCTTTCAACCCAAGTGGTAAATCTTGTGCTTTAAAGTCCCTTAGATTATTGGTAACAATTACATCAACCTTAGCCGTTACACCAGCAGCAAGGACATGACGGTCTTTAGGGTCATTTGTCATTGTGTCCACTAGCCAGACAGGGACTTCAACCATTGCTTCAGGAAAGGCTTCCTTGATTATTGCCTCAAAATCTCGTGCTTGCTCTACCGTTTTTATGCCTTTAGTCACAAGCTTGTGAGTTGCCTCATCAAGAATTTTCTGCGACCAATATGGTATATACAGACCAGCTTCTGCAATAGAAAGCAGAGTGTCACGCAGGTACATAGGGAACACCACGCAGGCATCTAAGAGAACGCTAAGCTTAGCCATTTAATGCTTGAATTATTCGTCGTCCTCGTATAAGCCAGCTTCCTCGGTCATCTCGATAAGCTTATCCAAAAGCTGACCGCGCTTATTGTCCCGCTGCTCTTTGTATTTCATCAAATCTTCAGAGCGAATACGTCGATGCGTTCCCACTGTAATGTAAGGAATTTCCGCCTGCTCTAATAACTTGATTAGATGGGGGCGTGAGACGTTGAGAATATCAGCTGCTTCTTGTGTTGTTAATTCGCGCTCGTGGGGGACTATGGATATAGCCTGACCCAATGACATTGCATGGACGACTTCACGCAGAACTTGATGAACTGATTCCGGAATGTAAAATTCTTCTCCGTTGCCTGCTACCAGTTTTGCTTGGGACTTTTCAAGGTTTAGTATGCGCTCTAGTTGCTTAATGTAGTTCACCTCTTGTTGGGAATTCATGACTGAATCCACAGGCACAATGTGCTTTAACATGGTGCTTCTCCCGGATAATGATGATATAGCTTGTCCCCTCGCAATACTATAATACATACTACATAAACGAAATATCCGAAAAATTTAATAAATAAATTATCTTTTCGCGTGTAGAAAAATTTACAAATGGTAAATCAAACATTTACAGCTGATGTCTTGGTTGTGGGAGGTGGGACGGGAGGAACCGCAGCCGCTATACAAGCTGCCCGTCGCGGTGCCAAGACAATGCTGGTGAGTGAATTTACTTGGCTGGGGGGGATGCTAACCTCAGCGGGGGTTTCTGCCCCGGATGGCAATGAACTTGCTGCCTTTCAGACGGGGCTTTGGGGTGAGTTTCTGGGGGAATTGCGTTCTCGGCAGATGGGGGGTTTAAACAATAGTTGGGTGAGTTTGTTTAGTTACGATCCGCGTATTGGTGCCCAGGTATTTGCAGATTGGGTACGAGAATTGCCAAATCTACACTGGATTGCGGGGCGACTGCCCTTAGAGGTTTTGCGAAAAGGCGATCGCATCATTGGCGTTCGATTTGCCGATTTCACCGTTCAATCCAAAATCGCCCTAGATGGCACAGAACTAGGAGACTTGCTGCCTCTGGCATCTGTGCCGTACCGCTGGGGATGGGAATTGCAATCGGAGTTTGGCGAACCCAGCGCCCCTCTTTTTCCCAATGAATTGACTCAGCGATACCCAGTGCAGGCTCCTACTTGGGTGGCGATTATGCAAGATTTCGGTGAGGAAGCGATCGCGTCTGAAATTCAACTTACTCCTTCATCTTTTATCCTTCCTCCATCCTTCCAAGGTACCTGGGACCACGGTTGGGAGCAGTTTCTCAATTATGGACGTTTACCGGGGAATCTGTTGATGATCAACTGGCCTCTGTGCGGCAATGACTATGGTGAAGGAGTGGGGCGTCTGGTAGAGTCGGAGGCGGCGCGGCATCAATTTCTTCAAGAGAGTCTGTGGCACACTCAAAGCTTTGTCCGCTTTATTCAAACTAAGCTGGGGCGGCGTTACGGCTTAGCGACTCAAATCTTCCCCTCACTCCTGACTCCCGAATCCAAAACTCAAAACTCTCTAGGTGGGGGTGCTTATGCGCTGCACCCTTACTATCGGGAAAGCAGACGCCTTGTAGGACTCGCTACCGTGCGAGAGCAGGATATCTTGCCAGTGGCGGGAGGAAGGGTCGCACCAATGCCTGTGGATGCTGCTGGGGAGGTGAATGCGATCGCGCTTGGCAACTACCCCAACGACCACCATTACCCCAACTACAATTTTATTCTTAAACCAAAATCAATTCGCTGGGGTGGACGCTGGACTGGCACTCCTTTCACCCTTCCCTACACTTGCCTAATTCCAGAGTCAGTGGATGGACTGCTGGTTTGCGAAAAAAATATCTCCGTCTCCCATATTGCCAACGGTGCCACCCGGTTACAGCCCATCGTCATGAATATTGGTCAGGCAGCGGGGATGGCGGCGGCGCTTTGCGTGCAGCGAAGTTGTCAACCCAGAGATTTACCCGTCCGAGTGCTGCAAGCAGCATTGTTGGAAGATGAGCGATCGCCAGCAGCGATTATCCCTCTGTTCAATTTACCGCGCGATCGCGCCGACTGGCTGCACAGGCAACGGGATTACTTAGATCACCCTGACACCTATCCCTGCGATGGCAACTGCCCTTACCTCGAACCCCAGACGCCTCAGGATTCAAAATACATGGACGATCCCCCACCGTTTACGAAACAGAGAGATGGGGAATCAGCACTCTTTCGTGGCATCTTCCATCGCCATGCCGAGCAAGATTACACCTTCACTTTAGAGGAGACAGCTGCTGGGGGAGAGCAAACCTGGATAGCGATCGCCTTGCGCCCAGAAGTAAACCGGGAACTCCAAACCTGCCTCGATCGGCAGATGCTCTGTGTGTGGGGCTATCTCAATCAATCGGGCAAATGGTTGGTTGTGGAAAAGATTATCGCCGCCGCAGCTACAGCACCCGTTTTTGAGCCTTAAGCATCGTACCTCTAACCCTAAGGCAAAGCAGAATTCGATCGGAACCGACTAAGCTCCGATCGAAATTTTTCCTGGTTGACGATCAAGAACACCGTATCAGGGACTATAACCCTGACACGGACATCTGCTATGCGCCCTTACACCTCTATCATGTTGTTGAGCTTACTATCAATCTCTTCAGGTAATTTTTTGGAGATCGAGTCTGCCTCCGCCTCCGCCAAGCTACTGCCATCCACATCTTCCGATCTAGCCGTATTGATGAAACCTACGAATGAACCGTCTCCGGATAAAGGAACCGGACGCCGAGATGCGTTTGCGCCCAAATATATCGCTCCCGTCTAAAATTATCCTCTATTTAGCCAAATCTGAACAAGTCATAGATCGGCTTTTCACCTGGCGACTGAGGGCGATGAAAGTTTATCTCAAGGCAGCAAACCAATTCCTAGCGGGTTTGTGTCGGTGTCCTTGAGGCACTATTTTTCCAAGTTTGCCTGTCGCGGGAAATTTATTCCCTGACAAAAGCTATATATTATGCCGTCCTTTTCTATAATTAGAGATTATTTACATTTATGCTATCGGGGTGCCTGGAGTTCAATAGTTTCAGCGAGTGAATTGAACTCACTGCGAATGTGGAACCATAAGGTTTTCACCATTTTCACCAAGGAACCAGAGTTTTGTACCCTTGCGATGCGATCACCCCTGATATGAGCAACGACCTGGATCTGATCAAAAGCCTCAGCCCCGGTGCGATGGATCAGATCATGTTTTATCTGGCCTTCAGTGCGATGAGAACCGGCGGGCACCGACACGGAGCCTTTCTGGATGCTGCTGCCACAGCGGCAAAGTGTGCGATTTACATGACTTATTTGGAGCAGGGTCAAAATATCCGGATGACGGGGCACCTGCACCACATTGAGCCGAAGCGAGTCAAAGTCATCGTAGAGGAAGTTCGGCAAGCTCTGACTGAAGGAAAACTGCTGAAGATGCTGGGTTCCCAAGAACCTCGGTATTTAATTCAGTTTCCCTATGTTTGGATGGAGCAGTTTCCGTGGCAACCGGGGCGATCGCGCATCTATAGCACCAGCCTTACCGCTGACGAAAAGCGATACCTTGAGGAAAAACTGCCAAATAATCTGCCGGATGCCCAGCTAATCAACGCCTTTCAGTTTCTGGAATTAATTGAATTTCTCCACAGCCGGTCTCAGGAAGACTTGCCAGAAGAACGCCGCATCCCTTTGAGCGAAGCGTTTGCCGAACATATCAAGCGGCGCTTAATCTATTCCGGCACGGTAACGCGAATTGATTCTCCTTGGGGATTGCCCTTCTACGCCCTCACCCGCGCTTCCTACTCACCCGCCGAGGACGAAGAACGCACCTATATCATGATTGAGGATACCGCCCGGTACTTCCGACTCATGAAAGATTGGGCAGACCGACAGCTGAATGTGATGCGGATACTAGAGGAACTAGATATTCCACCGGATCAAATTGAGGCAGCCATGCAAGAACTGGATCTGGTCATCCGGGATTGGGCAGATAAATATCACCGCGCCGACGGTCAGCCGATGCTTCTACAAATGATTTTTGGCCCAAAAGAAGAATAAAACTTTAGTCACATTTTCGTTAAGCAGGGTGGGCAATGCCCACCCTGCTTCAGTTAGAGGCTACATTGATGAAATTTTTGCCTTAAATCGGGGAAGAGGTAATTGCTCCAGCCGCTTTGCTGCTAGATCGAATTTCTTGGGTGTACTTCTTACAAATCAAATTTAAGTTTCTTGGTGTAGGGGCAATGTATGCATTGCCCCTATAGTTTTATGCTGAATGCGTAGTACAAACAATTTGAAATGAGTATCGCTGCTCGGTTGACCCACATTTGTATAAAGTTTTAACTCCTCATGCAAAAACACAATCGGGATCATTCGCACGCTGCATAGCCAAACAGGTTACTGTAACAATTTTTACAAACTGACTTGGAAATATTTTATAGGAATAATTAAGAAGATTGTAAAAATAGGCGTTATCAAACTGCATGACAGGCAAAAAGAATCTTATTGTTATCGGCAACGGTATGGTAGGGCACAAGTTTTTAGAACTGATGATCGCCAAAGGAGCGGCACAGGAATGGAACTTGATCGCCTTTTGCGAAGAGCCTCGTGTTGCTTACGATCGGGTTAATTTGAGTGGCTTCTTTTCAGGCAAAACTGCGGCAGATTTATCATTAGTTCAACCGGGTTTGTACCAAGAAAATGGAATTGAGATTCATATCGGTGATAAGGCAGTTGCGATTAATCGGGAAGAAAAAACAGTTACATCAGCGAATGGTATAACCATTACCTATGACAAAATTGTTCTAGCAACAGGTTCCTATCCTTTTGTGCCGCCGATTAAAGGAAATGATGCTAAAGGTAATTTTGTCTACCGGACAATAGATGACCTTGAGGCAATGTCTGCCTACGCTAAAAATTGCCAAACTGGTGTCGTCGTTGGGGGTGGTTTATTAGGTTTGGAATGTGCGAATGCTCTCAAAAATATGGGCTTAAAAACCCATGTTGTTGAGTTTGCCCCCAGATTAATGCCGCTACAAATTGATGATGTCGGTGGCAATATCCTTCGCAACAAGATAGAAGAAATTGGGGTTTCAATTCATACCAATAAATCTACAACAGAAATTGTCAGCATTGATGGCAAGGTTGCCAAAATGACCTTTGCTGATGGTGAGGAGTTAGAAACAGATATGATTGTCTTTTCTGCGGGAATTCGCCCTCGCGATGAAATCGCTAGAGGATGTGGATTAGCAGTAGGCGATCGCGGCGGTATTATTATCAACGATTCTTGCCAAACTTCCGATCCAAATATTTATGCCATTGGAGAATGCGCCCTCTATCAAAATCGTATCTACGGCTTAGTCGCTCCTGGCTATACAATGGCAAGCGTAGCGGCAGATATCCTGAGCAAAACGGCGACGAGCAGCTTTATCGGCGCGGATATGTCCACCAAACTCAAACTGTTGGGAGTGGATGTTGCCAGTTTCGGGGATGCCTTTGCCAAATCTCCCGGCGCTAAAGAAATTGCCATTACTGATACCATCCAGGGTGTTTACAAAAAACTGGTTTTAAATGAAGATGGTAGCCATCTTTTAGGCGGAATTTTAGTAGGAGATGCTTCAGCTTACGGTACGCTGCTGCAATTTGTGCAGAATGCGATCGCGCTCCCGCCTCATCCAGAAGATTTGCTGATGCCACCCCGCGAAGGCAAGTCTACTACAGTAGGCATGGGTGTGGAGAGTTTACCCGATACTGCCCAAATTTGCTCTTGCAATAATGTCAGCAAAGAGCAAATTTGTAGCGCTATCCAAGAAGGAAAACTCACTGAGATTGCCAGTGTCAAGAAATGCACTCAAGCCGGGACAGGTTGCGGCGGTTGCGTGCCACTGGTGACAGATATCCTCAAGTCTGAAATGAAGAAAGCGGGGATAGAAGTAAAAAATCATCTCTGCGAACACTTCGCCTATTCCCGTCAGGAACTTTATCACTTGGTGCGTTCTCAAAAAATCCTGACTTTTGAAGATTTAATTCAAAAATACGGGAAAGGTAAGGGTTGTGAAATTTGTAAGCCTGCTGTCGCCTCTATTCTCGCTTCTACTTGGAACGAGTATATTTTGGAAATGCCTCACGTCGGGTTGCAGGATACTAATGATTATTACTTGGCAAACATTCAGAAGGATGGAACTTATTCAGTAATCCCCAGAGTTCCCGGTGGTGAACTAACGCCAGATCAGCTGATTGTGTTGGGAGAAGTTGCCAAAGATTTTGGACTTTACACCAAAATTACTGGCGGACAGCGGATCGATTTATTAGGTGCGCGGGTAGATCAATTACCTCAAATTTGGCAGCGACTGATAGATGCTGGATTTGAATCGGGACACGCTTATGGTAAGGCACTCCGCACAGTCAAATCTTGTGTGGGTAGCACCTGGTGCCGCTTTGGAGTGCAGGATTCTACCAGTTTTGCCATTGAGATCGAACTGCGATATCGAGGCTTGCGATCGCCCCACAAATTAAAATCAGCAGTATCGGGTTGTACCCGCGAGTGTGCCGAAGCTCAAAGCAAGGATTTTGGCATTATCGCCACTGAAAATGGCTGGAATTTGTATGTGTGTGGCAATGGTGGGATGAAGCCACAACACGCAGTTTTGTTAGCAGCAGATATTGACAAGGAAACGCTGATTAAATATTTGGATCGGTTCTTGATGTTCTATATTCGCACCGCGAATCGACTAGAACGCACGGCAACTTGGTTCAATAAACTGGAAGGGGGAATCGAGTACCTGAAGCAGGTAGTTATTGAAGATTCCTTGGGTATTGGTGCTGAATTAGAATCAGAAATGCAGCACCTTGTCAACACCTATCAGTGTGAGTGGAAAGCCACAATTGAAGATCCAGAAAAAGTGAAGCGATTCCGTCACTTTGTCAATTCCGACCAGTCCGATCCCAGTTTAGTTCATGTAGAGGAACGGGGGCAAAAACGTCCAGCTTATGACCACGAGAAGGTTTTGGTTAGTATTTCAGAATAAGCTGACTGCTGCTCTGGTGCATTACCTACAGTTCAAAAAAAACTGATGTTATTTGAAGTAGGAAAAACATACACGCGCTATCAAATTCATTCTGCATTGGGTGGAGAACTTCAAACTTATCTTCCTCAGCGTGCTGGAAAGATTGTGTGTGGATGTTTTAAGCCTACCCTAGACTCAAAAGCTCCTGATGAAGTTCTGGTAGAAGATTCACCAAAAGTGAAACAGAAAGCTGAGATGCTCTGCCAACAAGGAGGCGCTATTCCAGTGTTCCTCAAACTACATCGAGCTAGGTGGAAGTATATGGGAATGTTTCGTGTCAAGAAACATTCCGTAGACCCGGAAGAAATTAGGCGGAAGCAGCAGGAATCAGGCAGAAAGAACATTGCAGCCGTGCTGTATTTGGAACATACATCAAGCGAAGTATACAGTACGGTTCAAATAACAAAATATCGAGTTATTGAGTTAGTTTGAACTGCAATGTGTTGAATTTTTTCTAGCTTTTGCTACAGTCAAACCCTTAATCAATAGGAAAAGAAAATGGTTCAAGCATTACCGATTCGTCAGACAATTGCTACATGGGTTGATATTTGTCCGCTGTCAGCGATCGCGCCCAACACAGGAGTCTGTGCTTTAGTTGAAAATCAACAAGTGGCGATTTTCCGTGTCGGACAAGAAACTGATGTATTTGCTCTAGGCAATTACGATCCCTTTAGTAAAGCGTTTGTCTTGTCGCGGGGAATTGTAGGCGATCGCAATGGCATCCCCAAAGTTGCTTCACCCATCTACAAGCAAAATTTTAACTTGCTCACCGGACAATGCTTAGATGACGAAACCGTAAGCATTCCTACTTTTCCCGTTAGAATCGTTGAAGATAAAGTGCAGGTAGCCGTTAGCTAGTAACTGCTGCTATAAATCATTAAAGAACCCGGTTTCAAGAGAGAAATCGGGTTCTTTAATAGCGATACTATATATACAACTAATGAAAAGGAGTTCTCCTATGCAGTCTACGGTAACTGATGGAGTGCGTTGGACTACTACAGACATAAACCTCTTACCTGAAAACGAAGGTACGCGCTATGAGATTATTGATGGAGAGTTGTTTATGACCAGAGCGCCCCATTGGAAGCATCAACGCACCTGCTTTAACATCTGTCGAGAAGTCGATGCTTGGTCTGTGTCTAGTGGTTTGGGGGAGGCGAGTATTACCCCTGGGGTGCTATTCAGCGAATCAGATAACGTTATACCAGATGTGGTATGGGCTAGCAACGAACGATTAGCCGTTTTGCTAGACGAGGCGGGACATCTGACAGGCGCACCAGAATTAGTGGTGGAGGTGTTGTCGCCTGGTGTAGAGAATGAACGCCGAGATAGAGAAGCTAAACTCAAGCTTTACGCCTCGCGGGGAGTACAAGAGTATTGGATTGCTGATTGGCGCTTGCAACAAGTTGAAGTCTACCGCCGCGAAAATGCGACGCTGAAATTGATAGCAACGCTACTAAATAATGATGAGTTAAGTTCGCCTCTTTTGCCCGATTTTACCTGCACTGTGGCGCGGTTTTTTGTGTAGGAAGGGGAAAGGATGCGATCGCCTATATTACCTCTAGCCTTACAACCAAGTAATTTCTAGGCTGGCATAAGCCTACAATATTGTGCGAACCAAGCAAACACGGGCTTTCCTAATTCTACTTTAGGAAGGGTATGCGATCGCTTCCCTGATTTATTCTTCTCACCGACTGCTGAAAAATCACATTTAGCGGTAGCAAAATTACTGGCTGACGGCGAAATGAAGACGCGATCGCATCCCATCTCACTACATCACCAAAGTGCGATCGCTCTCAACTAAGTCTAAGCCTTCAGGCTGATGTATAGCTGCAATAAAATTTCAACACTTGCGGCATAACTGACAGAAAAAACCTGGCTCTTCCGTAGTTGGTATGCTAAATTTATAGTCAAGAAGCGCCACAAGCTATACTAGCCATGAATTTAAGCCAATTTAGCGTTTATTAAATAGAAAATACAGTCCAAAATCGTTATACCTTGCTAGGTAAGCCTTTCAAGTTTTGGAATCAACTTTTTAGCATACCAAGTAATGAAGAGCCAAAAACCTGTAGTTATGAAATATCATTTGTGCCTTATACCAGGAGGAAAAACAATGTCTTCAAATCAACCAAAGCACGTTGATGCCGTAGGTGCTGACAAGAGTGGCAGCGGTTTTCTTGCCCCGGATGCTGGCCCCGATACCGCACGCGCCGATTATTCTGATGAAGCAGATACAGCGTTTTCTTTCTGGATGAGGTACAGTCAAGCTTCCAAAATCAAAGGTTTTAGGCGATCCTCGTACCTCACTAGCTTCAAAAGTGCTGTATGAATGACGCAAGTCATGATTATGACAACGTTGATGAACCTGTTCCCGATACCTCTGTTGAGGAGTCGAGGGCTAACATTGTCGATCGTCAAATGAGAATTATTGGACGCACCTCAGGGTGACATCGCAAGTGTCATTCACAAAATAAAAATCGGGATGACTGGATTCGAACCAGCGGCCCCTTCGTCCCGAACGAAGTGCGCTACCAAACTGCGCCACATCCCGTTACCATAAAGGCAATCTTCATCCACGATATCACGCTCTATCCCTTTTCACAAACTCACGTCAAAGGAAATTAATTACAAGCAGTAGGAATGCTTGATATTATTAACTCTGTATGACTGAGAGTGGAAAGAGTGGGTTGTGGCTGTTAAACCAGATTGGTTGCGCGTCAAAGCGCCTCAGTGGGAGCGGGTCGGTAGTGTTAAAGAAATTCTGCGGGATTTGGGGCTGAATACCGTTTGTGAGGAAGCCTCTTGCCCCAACATTGGCGAGTGTTTCCAAGCCGGTACAGCGACATTTTTAATTATGGGACCAGCCTGCACGCGGGCTTGTCCCTATTGCGATATCGACTTTGAGAAAAAGCCTAAAGCGCTTGACCCCACGGAACCAGAAAACTTGGCGGAGGCAGTTAGAAGACTCCGACTGAATCATGTCGTAATTACCTCAGTGAACCGGGATGATTTGCCGGATGGCGGTGCGTCTCAGTTTGTCCGCTGCATTCAAGCGGTTCGCGCCACCTCACCGAAGACGACAATTGAGGTATTGATTCCTGACTTGTGCGGCAACTGGGAGGCACTCGAAACGCTCCTCCAGGCAGCCCCAGAAGTGCTAAACCACAATACAGAAACGGTTCCCAGCCTTTACCGGCGGGTGCGTCCTCAAGGAAATTATCAGCGATCGCTCAAACTACTACACCGAACCCGCGAGTTAGCTCCTTGGGTCTACACAAAATCTGGTTTGATGGTAGGGCTAGGAGAAACTGACGCCGAAATCCGCCAGGTAATGCAAGATTTACGAGATGTCGATTGCGATATTTTGACTATCGGGCAATATCTCCAACCCTCCCAAAAGCATTTGAAAGTCGATAGCTTTATAACACCCGCGCAGTTTGATGCGTGGAAACAGTTCGGCGAGTCGCTGGGTTTCCTACAAATCGTCTCCTCTCCCCTGACTCGAAGTTCTTATCATGCCGAACAGGTGCGGGAATTGATGGAACGCTATCCTCGATTCCAGAGTTATGAGTGACCGGAATTCCTCTAACTCAAAACTCAAAACCATCCCCTTGAGCGAAGCGAAGGGTCAAAACTCAAAACTCACTATAGCAATTCTTGGATCGGGTGCTTGGGGTACAACCCTTGCCTCTCTCGCCTCCCAGAACGGTCATCACGTCCACGTGTGGTCGCGTCAATCTTCCATGAGCTTGGAGGCGGTTCTAGAGGATGCTGAAATTGTTTTATCAGCCATCTCAATGAAAGGTGTCGGCGAGGTAGCGGCGAATGTACAAAAAGCTGTCTCTTCTCAGCCAATTTTCGTCACCGCTACCAAAGGGTTAGATCCCGTCACCACCTGCACCCCTTCTCAGATTTGGCAGGCGACATTTCCGACTCGCCCAGTGGTAGTTCTATCGGGACCAAATCTTGCTAAAGAAATTCAACAAGGATTGCCAGCCGCTACTGTGGTAGCCAGCCGGGACGCTGCCGCTGCCTCGTCGGTGCAAGCGGTGTTTTCTTCTCCCAGTTTTCGGGTTTATACCAATGCTGACCCTTTGGGAGTGGAACTGGGGGGAACGCTAAAAAACGTGATGGCGATCGCTGCCGGTACTTGTGACGGGTTGCAACTGGGAACCAATGCCAAAGCCGCTTTATTAACCCGTGGCTTAGCTGAAATCATCCGCATCGGCAACTGCTGGGGGGCACAACCCGAAACGTTTTATGGATTGTCAGGACTTGGTGACTTACTTGCTACCTGCAACAGCAGCCTCAGCCGCAATTATCAGGTTGGTTACAGGTTGGCTCAAGGCAAGACTCTTCCTGAAATTTTAACCGAGCTGGAAGGAACCGCTGAAGGCGTCAACACCGCTTCTGTGCTGATTCAACGAGCGGATCGAGAAGAAATTTCAGTTCCTATTTCTTACCAAGTCTATCGCTTGCTCAAAGGGGAAGTCACCCCGATTTCAGCGGTTGAAGCACTGATGCTCAGAGACAGCAAGCCTGAATATAGCTAAGTTTTAGCCCCTAAAAGCATCTATAGGGAACTCTCTGAGCCAATATTCTTTCTTAACCTTAGGGATTTTTCAGGAAATCCTTCGATCTGTGATGTAGATTAATTTGGCCTTTGACCCAAATCACTACTCTAAGATTGAGCGCTGCTTATACTACCCAAAGATAGAAATCTGAATCCTACTAGAGACAGGTTTTTCTGAAGGTCACGTCGTCCCTGCCTGCATAGCCATCGATAGCGATGAATTCAGCAAGTGTCATGCAGCTAGATGTAACAGAAAGTAACAGAAAGGTAAGCATTCGCTGTTTCGTCCTGGAGGGTGGGAATTCTAACAATAAGTAGTGAAGTGATTAACTGAAAGACTATTCCGGACGCAATTGAGAGATCCCTATGCCAGCCACTCCTTTTTATGCAGATACAGATACAGAATTTGACTCCGAGTTGCCAGACTACAACTTTGGGTCTACCGTGTTGAACGACGATGCTCGACCCCCGGTGGATGATCTCGATAGCCCTGAGATGGAAGGTCTAGATACAGAGTACGGGCGACTTGGCGAGGCATCTCTACGGGCAACTGCTAGCCGTCGTACTACCGATCTGGTTCGGTTATATCTTCAGGAAATTGGTCGGGTTCGGTTACTGGGGCGAGATGAGGAAGTCTCGGAAGCTCAAAAAGTCCAGCGTCATATGCGGTTGCTGGAGCTGAGAAATAATACTGCCAACCAGGCAGATCCAGTGATTCAGCCCTATGTGCATCTGATTGAAGTACACGATCGCCTAGCATCTCAGCTGGGGCACCGTCCTGCTTTGGAACGGTGGGCGACCGATGCGGGTATTGAGCTGAGCAACCTGAAGCCGACATTGGCTGCTGGGAAGCGTCGCTGGGCAGAAGTAGCGGATCTGGCAGTTGAAGAGCTAGAGCGGATTCAGGCTAATGGCATTCGCGCCAAAGAACACATGATCAAGGCCAACCTGCGCCTAGTGGTTTCTGTGGCGAAGAAGTATCAAAATCGCGGACTGGAATTGTTGGATTTAGTCCAGGAAGGAACCCTCGGATTAGAACGGGCGGTTGAGAAGTTCGATCCGACAAAAGGTTATCGGTTTAGCACCTATGCTTACTGGTGGATTCGTCAAGGAATTACTAGAGCGATCGCAACTCAAAGTCGCACCATCCGCCTGCCGGTTCACATCACCGAAAAGCTCAACAAAATTAAGAAAGCTCAGCGCAAAATTTCTCAAGAAAAAGGTCGCACGGCAAGCATCGAGGATATCGGCGTTGAGTTAGAAATGACACCGGAGCAGGTACGGGAAGTTTTACTCCGGGTGCCTCGCTCTGTCTCCTTAGAAATTAAGGTAGGTAAGGAGAAAGACACGGAACTAGGCGACTTGCTGGAAACAGACAGCATATCTCCCGAAGAAGTGTTGATGCGAGAAGCTTTACACCGAGATTTGCAGCATCTGCTTGCCGATCTCACCAGCCGCGAGCGAGATGTCATTCGGATGCGGTTTGGCTTGGGAGATGATCATCCTTATTCCTTGGCAGAAATTGGTCGCGCTCTCGATTTATCTAGAGAACGAGTTCGTCAAATTGAAGCCAAAGCCTTACAAAAGTTGCGGCAACCCAAGCGTCGCAACCGTGTGCGCGACTATCTAGAGTCCTTGGGCTAAAGAGGTAGTAATCCCATTTTCACAACTGCCCAATACTAATTTCTCAAAACCCCCCTTTTTTAAGGGGGGTTTGGTGACTTCAAATATAGTCTTGCAATAGAGAAATGTTCTAATACCCTTTCTCTAGGGGACAAAGAGAAAATCGCCAGTCTAGCGCCAGTAAAGTGAATGGGTATAAACAAGTCAAAAATTAAAGTAGCAATTTTTTTGATAAGTGGGAATGAAAGTTAGGGAGCGGCGAAGAGCGGTAAATACTGCACTCAGCAGGGACAACGCATCAAACTAGATCCCACAACTGATAACTGACACGCACAGCATTGTTCAAAAGGAAAAAGGAAAAAAGCAAAAGATATAATTCTTTACTTTTCTTGTTTCCTTTTTCCTTTTACTTTCCCTGCCTCCTAACCCGGTTTCTTATTAAATATTATTCTCAATAAGCTTCGATTGTTGCAAATATTCTGGGAATTCGCTATTCTTCTCAATAGGGCTACTTTCTTGAGAAGGTCAACATGTCTTTCTACACAGCAACCTCACTCAAGGCTGAACTCAACGAGCGGGGCTGGCGTTTAACTCCCCAACGGGAAACGATCCTGAATGTCTTTCAACATCTTCCCAGAGGTCAGCATCTTAGTGCTGAAGACCTCCACGAGTTGTTGCACAGTGAAGGTGACGACATAAGCTTATCCACCATTTACCGAACCTTAAAGTTGATGGCTCGGCTGGGCATTTTGCGCGAACTTGAACTGGCGGAAGGACATAAGCATTACGAACTCAATCAACCTTACCCGCATCACCATCACCATTTGATCTGTGTTCGGTGTAACAAGACGATTGAATTCAAGAATGACTCGATTTTAAAAACCGGCACCCGAACAGCCAGAAAAGAGGGGTACCACCTGCTTGACTGTCAGATGACGATTCACGCTATCTGTCCGACTTGCCAGCGGGCGTTACTACCCATTTAAAAAGCGAATCAAGTAGGGGTAGGGCGGGATGCACCACTTCCCAACTCAGCCGATAGCTAGCCATTAGCTAATCGCTAATGGCTATGGTTAAAAACGTCCCTTCACGATGTCATCAGCACTGAGACCATAAGCACGCTGGGCAGCTTCGACGGCGGCTTTGGTTTGTGCCTCGAAAACTCCATTTAACGGGCCGCGATAAAAGCCGTTTTCTTTCAGACGCTTTTGTAAGGACACTACATTAAAGCGATCGCTTGTCTTTTTCACCGCCAATACAGTACTTGGTCCAGCGACTCCATCAGCTGTTAAACCTTGCGCTTGTTGAAACTTAATCACGGCGTCTTTGGTGTCTTGATCGAAGTAACCAGTCATGGCACCTTGCAAAATTCCCAGCTGCCGCAACCGTCGCTGGAGTTCTACCACCTCCCGATTGTTACTGCCTAACTGTAGGAACGACCCACTAGAACTACCACTAGAAACTGTATTTTTAGGCGGAGTCCGATCTTCTGCGCCTCCCACTCCCAGCAAAGCTGCCTGGGTATCCGAACCGGCAATCCCATCCGCTGGCATTCCCGCCACTTGCTGAAATCGGTTGACGGCTGCTTTAGTGATCGGGCCATAATAGCCAGTGACCTTTGCCTGAAAATAGCCTTGTTTTTGCAAACGCTGCTGGAGGGCTGCTACCTCCGAGCCGCTGTCTCCTTCCCGCAGGACGCCACTCCTCGGACGTTGGCTGACCTGGGAAGGCTTGCTGACAGACTGCGGACGTTGCCTGAAAGACTGGAAACGTTGGCTGACCTGTCTGACCTGCCGACGTTGGCTGGTCTGCGCCTGGATTGGCTTGCCTCGCTTCTTCTGTAAGGCGGCTTCGGTTCGCGGTCCCACAATGCCATCCGGTTCCAGCCCATTAGCCTTCTGGAATTGGATCACAGCTTCCGTTGTAATCGGACCAAAATTGCCTGTGATCCCTGCTTTGAAATAGCCTAGCTGCTGCAAGCGCTGCTGGAGAGTGGCTACCTCCGAGCCGGTGTTTCCTGGCTCAAGCATTGCTAAAGCTTGAGACATTCCCAAGAGGCTCAGTGAGACAAAAAGCGATAGCAGAGACAAACTCGCTCTACTAGAAAGCTTTTGGCGGTTTAGTCCTTCAAAAATTTTTTGGCTATTCCAGACTAGAGGAAACTCGCTGTTTGTAGATGCTTCGTAGACCAGGGCAAGATGCAGGTAGGCAAGGGTTTCCATAATTTTACTGGCAAACTCTTGATAGACAGTTTAAGAAGGTCAATTTCATCAACTAGCTATACCATATCAGTGCCTAGGGGCGATATACCACCCGTGCATCTAGTCCGCGCGATCGCAGTAGCTCGGAGCGGCTTTCGGCAAGATGTCGATTGGAAAATGCCCCTGCATTTACATAGGAACCTCGTTTCGATTTCGGCCCCAGATCCGCATTCGGTACATAGCGGAGGACTTTATTCAACGTTGCGTAATTCCCAGGTACGACTACCACGTAGCGATTCTCGGCAAAATCAATTCCTAATTCCCGTAGGGTTCGCGCATCTGCAACGCCGTCTGGGTATAAACGCCGAGCTTGCTGGAACCGCCTGACAGCTCGCTGGGTATTGGAACCATAAATCCCATCTATACCACCAGGATCGAAGCCTTGGTCTTTCAATCGCCGTTGGAGGTCTTCGACTTCGGAACCGCGATCGCCGGGTTGGAGACTTCTACTACTCCTGTCGTTCCGGTTGCTGTAGTCGCTCAGTCGTGGACTTGGACGACCGGCAACGTAGTCCTCTAGTGCGCGCAGCGTTTCTGAAGTAATCGTACCGCTAGGGTATAAACCTACACTTTCCTGGAACTTCCTGAGCGCTTGCGCCGTTTTTTGACCAAATTTTCCATCAATAGAACCGGGGTTGAAACCTGCCTGCGCTAACTGTTGCTGGACAAGCCTGATGTCTGAATAGGTATTTTCTGAATAGGTATTTTCTGAATAGGTATTTTCTGCCCTCAGTATAGGGGGGTTTGGAGCATAGAGGGTGGGGTTGTCCGGAGCATTGTCCAGAGTCCTATCTGGAGGCGGCAGCGTCGTAAACGGGTTATTGTTGAAGCTTTGGCTTACAGTCGGTCTAACTTCATTAAATAATTCTGCCCTGGTTCCTCGACCTACAATACCATCAGGCGTGAGTCGATTTGCTTGCTGGAATCGAATCACCGCATTTCTAGTTTGCGAGCCAAAATTGCCAGTGGCGGGTACACTAAAACCTCGCTCCTGTAAACGCTCCTGTAGTTCGCGTACCTCAGAGCCGCGATCGCCTTGCTTGAGCGCTCTTTGTGCCAACGCCTGAGAAGCTATCCCTAGCATTGCTAAGGTAACAGCAATCGATAGAAAATGAATCGTTGCTTGAACAGAAAGCTTTTTCCAATTCAATCCGGTCAGAAATTCCTGGTTTTCCCATACAGGAGAAACACCAGCTTTTTGTACAGGTGTTTCGTAGACTAAGGCTAGATGAAGATAGGCAAGGGTTTCCATTACTTTTTACAGTATAGATTTTAACGCCAGTCTAGCCGATTGATTGCATCAAATCGCACTCTTTATCGGCGGTATACTACTCGTGCATTCAGTCCTTGCGATCGCAACCTCTCTGACTGGCGTTCGGCTCCATATTCATTAGCAAATGCCCCTGCCTGAATATTTAAACTGCTACTGGAATTGTCCACATAAGCATCAGGCACATACTGGCGCACTTGGCGCAGCGTCTCGGCACTCTCAGCCATTACGATCACCGAGTAAGGAGAATTTGAAGTCGCCAGATACCCAGCTGCAAACCAGGTTTCCCGACCGATAATGCCGTCAACCTGTAAGCCCCTCGCCACTTGAAAACGCTTCACAGCTTGCTTGGTTTGCCAGCCATATTTGCCATCAATGGAACCGGGGTCGAAACCAGCCGCTTTCAGCCTTTCCTGAGCTTCGATGACTTCCGAGCCGCGATCGCCAAGTCGCAACCCGCGCTTACCAACGCTCATTGCACTCGACTGCGGACTGTTGTCTAACTTCTTACTTTTGTCCAGATATTGCTTTAATGCTGCTAGAGTCTCCGAACCCGCAATGCCGTCAGCGTCTAAGTCACTGGTTGCTTGGAAGCGCCTCACCGCCGCCTCTGTCAACTTGCCGTAGTATCCAGTGACAGGTCCCTTATAGTAGTTGGCTGCTATCAAGTTTGTTTGCAAAGCCCTCACTTCAGCACCCCTATCCTCTATCTGTATTGCGCTAGCACTGTTGAGCAAACTGAGGAGAGCTAGATTTAGCGCCAGCGATAGCAGATACCTACTCGCTGTGCTAGAAAGCTTTTGCCGATTGAGATCCTTAAAAAGTTCTAACTTCTCTAGAACCGGAAAAGCTCCAGGGTCTGTCGTTTCCTCGTAAGCTACTGCTACATAAAGATAGGCAAGCGTCTCCATTATTGTCCTGCAAAACTTTCAGCAGCTAATCCGCTCAATGAGGTTTGAACTGCTATTTTTGGCTTATTTTACGTTATTTTCACGTTTTTTGTTTACTAACTCAAGATAGAATTCTTTAAGGTAGATGATTTCCGGTCTGGTTTTTGAGAAACTCTATACATTTTCAGCCATTAAACTAAACCCTGGCATCAAAAATTAAGGCAACTATCACCGCTACACCAGTAATTCCTAAAGCTAGAAGCGGATGTTGACCTTGACTAACGGCAAAAGAAGTAACGATACCAGCACCCAATGCCGCTATAACGGCAGATCCCAGTAAATCTTGATGAGAGTTTTTATTGAACATCGTTGCGATCCAGCTGTCAAGTTAAAAATAGCTGTGACTTACAGTTTTATAACCTACCACCAGACTTTACTAGGTTGAAAAGTTGCCGGAATATTGCAATTAAGATTTAAATTAAGCTAATTTTCTTAACACGTCCCAGGGTTGCAGAAACGGGAGATTTCGATGCTGTACTGAAATCCCCCGCACTCAAATTTCTGTCCGATTCCGCCTATTGCTGTTGTTCTGTATCAACTCGCTCAATGTTACCGGCTTTGATCCAACCCTGTTGTTCGCCATCTTCCAGACGTACCTGTTGCCATCTTTTATCATCGCTTTCTTTGATGACCACAAGGCGCTGATTGTATCCAACCCCACCAACACGATTGGCATCCAGAGTTGGTGCCTCCCGTAGGCTTAAACCTTCGCGCCAGGTAACGCGAGCTTTGTAGGCTCCGGGTTCTAGCACTTCCGAAGCAGCCTCGCTGGGTGTCGGCGTCGGGTTGGGTTGAGCGGAGGACGCCGATGTTGGCTTGGAAGCGCCAGGAGAAGCCTTGGCTTTTAGCGCTGGTTTATCATTTGCATAAACCGGCTTAGGCGGAGGCGTTGAGAGTTTAGTTAGGAAGTAATAGGCGGTGGCACCACCAGCCACGACTAGGAGGGCGATCGCTAGAAAAAAACCAATTAAAAATTTTACTAAACCCGACCAACTCATGCTTGTGATTCCGGTTGTTGCAGCTGATGAAAGCGACTACTCAAAGGGCTGTGTCTCGATGCCATACGGGCTTTACCGGCGGCTGCCCAATCTTGCAAAAACTGGATTTGCTCTTGGGCAGTCCGAGCTAGGGGCACAATCTGACTGGCGGCTTCTAAAATATCATCGGTGGTGAAGTCTCGGTTCTGGCTAAAGCCAATGTGCATCGCTTCTATCAAGGTTTGCTCAATTTCTGCCCCAGAAAAATCGGGAGTTTCGTATGCTAGCCGATCGAGAGCGTAGCTACTCAAGTTGTGAGGTCGCAGCCTGGATAAGTGTACCGCAAAAATGGCGCGACGTTCCTCTTGTTCGGGCAAACCTACAAAAAAGATTTCATCAAATCTACCTTTGCGGAGCATTTCCGGAGGTAAAGCTTGAATATTGTTAGCAGTCGCCACAACGAATACGGGTGAAGTTTTTTCTGCCAGCCAAGTAATAAAGGTGCCAAAGACGCGACTGGTGGTTCCGGCGTCGCCTTTCCCATCAACTCCAGAGAAAGCTTTGTCAATTTCATCGATCCATAGCACGCAAGGAGCTAAAGCTTCCGCCAGCTGAATCATTTGCCGGGTGCGAGATTCCGATTCTCCCACCAATCCTCCAAAAAGACGCCCCACATCTAAGCGTAATAAAGGTAAGTGCCAGTGATGGGCGATCGCTTTTGCCGTCAGCGATTTTCCAGTCCCCTGAATTCCCACCAGGAGTAACCCTCTGGGATAAGGTAGACCATATTGCCTCGCTCGTTCTGAAAAGGCACTGCCGCGCCGCAGCAGCCAGTCTTTTAGGTTATCTAAGCCGCCAATATCAGAAATTCTCTCGCTAGTCGAATAAAACTCTAATATTTGCGTCTGGCGAATGGTTTGACGCTTTTCTTCCAGCACCAGTTCCACGTCTTCGGGGCGCAGTTCGCCGTGGGTAGCGATCGCTCGTGCCAAGACGCGACGAATCCGTTCCATCGATAGACCTTGGCAGGAACGCACCAGTTCATCCAAAATTTTGCTAGTGAGGGATTTACCTGTGGCACCTAGTAAGCGTTCCACTTCCGTCTTGATCTCTGCTGGCGCTGGCAACGGAAACTCCAGAATGGTTAAGACTTCACTCAAGTCGCTGGGAATGGCAATTTGCGGTGCGACGATGACAATATTTTTCGGCTGGGATTTCAGACGCCGTGACAGATTCCTCAGTTGGCGATAAACTGATATATCTTCTAAAAAACGGGAAAAATCCCGCAAAATAAAGATTCCTGGGGCAGATGCTGCCACTTTTTCCACAAATTCTAATGCTTGAACCGGATTGCGGCGTCCAAAACCAGCATCGTTGGGGTTGCCCTGGTAGCCATCGACAAAATCCCAGATATAGACTGGGCGATCGCCCAACCGTTGAGCCACCTGCGCGATCGCTGCTTCCACCCGCTCCTCTTCTGGAGTCGGAATATAAATTAATGGATATCGGGCGCGTAGCAGCAGTTCAAACTCTTCACTGAAGCTCATAGCTGTTATAGGATGTCAGTTGGTAGAAGACTTGCGGTTATCGCGTCTCCAGGTCAGTTGGTAAGGGCGCGAACAAAAATCTTGGCAACCCACAACTGTCTCTATTAAACCCGCCCGTACAGTCATTGTTGCTTGTTAGTTGCCAGCTAGCTGTAGAAACCCAGAAAAAGCATCTCACCTTAAAGGTCAGTTGGTATCCGGAAGGGCTATGCTTGTGCCCGTATACTTGTTTCTTGCCACTGACCGCTAACCACTGACTATTTAGGAAATTGTTTTTTGAGTGCTTCCAGAGCCTCCCATCGTCGGTCAGATAAACTGTCCGATCCATCAAGATTCGCTGGTTGAATACCCGAACAGTCTTTGTCACAAAGCTGCCTTGGGGGAATCGTCAAACACATTTGTTCGTATAGCCAAATATCAGGCTGAAAATGACCCTGTGGCGGCAGCATTTCCAACAAATCTTCGAGTGGTATTTCTCGTTCTATTGGCCCGGTATCTGGTTGCTCAGCCGCTTCATCTAACCAAATCATTTCTGATGTATTGATAGCTAGCCGGTGATTATACTGTTGCAAGCAGCGATGGCAAGTTAGAGTGACAATTGCTTCTGCCTTAACAGAAACATCTAGGTAATTTCCTTGATGGGAAACTTTTATCTGTCCGCGCACGGGCGTCAAAGTTTCCAGCTCTGGTAAAAACTCATCAATTTCAATGACTTCTGTGCGCTCTGGCGCTTTCAGCAGCCCAGGAATATAAATCGCCTTCATAATGCTTCAGCCATCCTTCCAACCCGATTAAAAAAGGAAAATGAAAAATGATTTTTTTTCTCATTTTCCTTTTTTAATTCTTAATTTCTTAATCGCACAACCAGACGCCGGTCTGGCTCTTGACCCCGACTATAGGTTTCTAAATCGTCGCACTCTTGAAAAAAAGTATGAACTTGACGCCGCTCCGCTGAAGACAAGGATTGCATTTCAAATTCTTGACCAGAGGAGCGAACTTGCTGAGCGGCATACTCAGCAAGTTCCTGGAGTTCCGCTTGACGCCGAGTGCGATAGCCATCAAGTTCAATGGTGTAAGCTGTCTGCTCCTCCCGTTCTTGACCCAAGTTCAAAATGGCATTAGCAAGATACTGGATGGCATCGAGAGTCGCACCTTCAGAACCAATCAAGGCTTGAATTTGTGCGGATGTTAGTTTGGTTTCGTCGATCGTCAACCAGTAAGTTTCTAATTCTGTTTGGGAGGAGTCGCTGCTTTGTGGAATCGTTTGGATTGCGGTTTCTTTGATGCCAGTAGGAAATTTGGCTAGTTGCAGGAGTTGCTCTAGCCACTGCTGACCCCGCTGCATTTTGCGATCGCTCATAGCTAACTCGAAGCCTTTTTCTTAGAACGACCCGGTTCAAAGGGAAGTGCTTCTCTTTCCTTAGCTTTCGTTTCTTTTTCTTGAACTTCTACCATTTTCTGAAGGTTTTCTGGCAGGGGTTCTCGCGACAAAATAAACGTCTGAGCAGTTTGGAAAATGTTAGCAATAACCATGTACATCAGCACTCCAGCTGGCAGCGGGAAGAACAAAAACATCCCAGAAAATAGGATTGGGGTAAGTTTGTTGACCGTAGCCTGCTGCGCGTTTGCATCGCTCATATCGTTCTGTCCGGAGAGAACTTGGTTGAGATACAAACTGATGCCAAAGAATAGCACCATGCCGATAATATCCCAATGGATGGTTCCGTCTTCATCAAAAGCGCCCACACGACCTAAGGCATCAATGAAGAGAAATCCTTTATCTGCCGCTAGTCCTGGAACTATTCCCTGAACTGTGACTTCCCCAGGCTGAAGAGCTTCCAGGGTGCCATCTTCATTCAACTGTACCCGTTCTTCGCCTTTAGTGACCTTCCAGTGGGGAATCAGCTTGGTTTCAGGATAGGCGGCGAGGAGTTCCCGAAGGGGTTTGCCCTCCACGGTTTGAAATTCAATTTTAGTCTTTTCCCCAATCGTCAGGCGGTTTCCTCCCGGCAGCAGCGCCGCAATGGGGGCATGAACGCCATCTGAAAAGTAAATGTTTTGTGGCGTTGTCACGAAAGCTTGCGGCTGAATCTGTTCAATTTGTTCTTGAGGAAAGATTTGCAAATTGAGCGTGTAGTTCACATCCGAGAACGGCGATCCCCGCAAGGTAGCAAACAATGCAAAGAGAACCGGCATTTGTAGCAACACGGGGAAGCACCCGGCTAAGGGGTTGCCGAATTCTTTGAACAGCTTGCTCATTTCCTCCTGCTGTTTTGCCGGTTCGTCCTTGTAAAGCTTCTGAATTTCTTCTTGTCGCTTTTTCATCAGCGGTTGGGAAACTTTCATCCGCCGCATATTGCGAATGGAGCCAGCACTCAGGGGATAGAGAGCAAAGCGAATCACAAGTGTCAGCGCCACGATGGCGAGACCATAGCTTGGCACAATCCCGTAGAAGAAATCCAGGATTGGCAGCATGACGTTATTGGAGAGAAACCCGATACCAAAGTCCATTCGTTCTGAGTTAGAGGGGGCGCTAGTAGCTTGGGATGAATCTTAATCTAAGTTATCTAATGTTTGTGATTTTTGGGTTATAAAACACACAAAAGCAATGGCAGAGTCACTTGGGAATTTTAGATAAGCAATTGACAATTCAATTCGAGCATCTAAAATTCCTGGGCTTTTGAGGCGATCTTATCGATTTGGGGAACCACCCGCCGGTTTGCCGGTTCTGGCTGCCACTTTCTCATTGATGTAGTCATAAATTTCCCGGAATCGAGGTAAGGCTCTGAGTTCCAGGCGACTGCCATCTCTAAGAGTGACTACCATATCGCCCCAGAGACCGATCCCACGGGCAACCTTAACGACATTGACAATTTCTGAGTAGATAATGTCGGTGCGATCGCGTCCCATCCAACCACCTGTTACCGAGATGCGGCGAGTGGTAATCCGGTAGCGCAACCAAAGCGCTCTCACAATCGCCCCTACGGTCAGAGGTATACAGATGACTGTAAATCCCAGCAGGATATTAATAATCAAATCACCTATGTGGGGACCCCCTTCATAGAAGGTTTCCTCTTTTATGCCCATTGAGTACCTCTGCTTCTGCCAACAACTGCTCTAATTCTCGCAAAATTTGACCATAATCGCACTCCACTGCTATCGGTCGCACAACGACTACCAACCGCCAGCCTGGTGCAATGCGGGGTAACATCTGACGGATAGCTGCCCGAATCTGTCGCTTGATCCGGTTCCGGATGACTGCCCGCTTGCTGACTTTTTGGCTGATGGAGATGCCGATGCGGGTTGGCATCACTTCAGCAGTTTTCATGACCGTCGCGCCGCTTGAGTGCCTCAAAGCTCGTAAAGCCAAGTGAGGGGCATTGCGACGCAGACCACTCTGGTACACAGCCGTGAAATCTTGCCGGTGCCTGAGTCGATTCGCTCTGGGTAATGCCACTGGAAACTCCACCCTACTGCGTGGCTTAAAAGAAGGCTGAAGGCGAAATAAATTCATCCTTCATCCTTACTTGTGTTTCTAAACGCAAAGGCGATAACGTCCCTTTTTTCGGCGAGCTTTGATGACAGCCTGACCATTTTTGGTACGCATCCGCGCCCGAAAACCAGACGTTCTTTTTTGCTTACGGTTAGTGCCGCCCAGAGTGCGCTGAGTCATCGGTTTTTACTCCAGATTTAGGAATCGCTGCTATAGAAAAAGTCACAATTCTCTAGCATAGCATCACATGGCGCTGCTTTTGCCAGCGCCTCTTGGCGGCACAGAAGCGGACGTGGACTGCGCCTTAATTAATACTCAGAATCCAGGTACCGAGATAACGGGGTAACGGTACATCGCCGGGAGTGAGAATCGCACCCGTGAAATAATAAGTTCCACCAAAAGGCGGGTTTTTCACGTTAGAGAAGATTAAGTCTACGCTGTTACCGGCAGCCACCGGCTCCTGCATATAAATCAGAAGCTTGTAATTTTCTTTGTCCCAGACAACCTCTTTGATGGGCACATTTTTCCCTTTGACACGGACTTCAACGTTTTTCGTGTCAAACTTGCCCTTATAGTAATCCGGATAAGTGACGACAAACTGAGCTGCCCCTAATTCCATTCTTTTAGCGGGAATCTTGAGCCGGTAGCGATCCCAATTATCCGCTTGACCGCCAAAATCTAACCGATAACTCAGCTGATTTTGCCGCTCAACACCGCTAAAAATGGTTAAACCGGGTAGACTCTGTGCTTGGGTGAGGCTGGCAAACCCGGTTAGCACGCAACCCGTCGCTGCTAGGGCAGAAATTAGGCGTCGCTTAGAGGATTTTGTTGACAACATAGGCTCTTGTACCTCAACAGTTGAGAGTGGGCTTCGTTACTAAACTTTACTATTTTTGACTCAAGCGGGTATGTAGCCGCACCGAATGAATCCTCCCCCGTGACGCGGGAAGCCGGAAGAAAGTGCCCCCAGAGGCAAGCATGGTGAGCTTTTGAGTCGAGCGATCGCTTAGGTTAGGGTAATGGAACCAGAGCAGCTAATAAGGACAGTTGATTTTAAACTAGCTACTGATTCAGCGATCGCGCTTAACGTCATTTTTTTATGTACTAATGTATATCATTATGTATTTTTTTGGTTATTTATTTAATAAATTTGAAAAAATCAACCGGAAACAACCCCTTCAATTAATCTGAATTGACGCCAGAGATAATAGGCACCAGAGGGTTTAAGAGAAAGCTTTTTATCATCGGTTGAAGCTTTGAAAACGGGTTCTAGGTGATATTGTCTTACGGACGCGCGTGAGTGTGGAAATTCTAAATTCATAAAACAAAGTTAAAGATATGGATCGGAATTTAGAAATCCACCTAGGATGCAAAAGGATAGGATGCAGAAGGGTCTCGTAGTATTGATTGGGAGAGTTCATGAGAATTGCGGTTGCAAAGGAAATTGAAGTTGGCGAACGTCGTGTGGCGCTGGTGCCTGACACTGTAGGCAGGTTAGTAAAACAGGGTCTAGAAGTGTGGGTAGAGGCGGGTGCTGGTGAGCAAGCGTTTTTCTTTGATGACGCCTATAAAGCAGCCGGTGCAACTATTGTCTCGGATACAGGTGCTTTGTGGCGCGAAGCGGATGTTCTATTAAAAGTCAATCCGCCGAAAGAGCATGAAATTCAGCAACTGAAGGAAGGTGGCGTGTTTATTGGGTTTCTAAATCCTCTGGGAAATCCAAACCTAATCCAGCGTTTAGCCGAGCGCAGAGTCACAGCCTTCAGTATGGAGTTGATCCCCCGCACCAGTCGAGCGCAGAGTATGGATGCTTTGTCTTCTCAGGCGGGAGTGGCTGGATATAAGGCGGTACTGATTGCGGCGGCGGCTGTGCCGAAGTTTTTCCCGATGTTGACGACAGCGGCGGGGACAATAGCACCGGCGAAAGTGTTTATCATGGGTGCAGGGGTGGCGGGACTGCAAGCGATCGCCACCGCTAGACGCCTGGGCGCTGTCGTAGAAGCTTTTGATATTCGTCCCGCCGTGAAGGAAGAGGTGCAAAGCCTAGGGGCGAAATTTGTCGAAGTGCAGCTAAATGAAGAAACCGTGGCGGTGGGTGGCTACGCGAAAGAAGTTTCTGAAGCCTCGAAGCAACGCACCCAGGAAGTCCTCACAGAACACGTCAAGCAAGCCGACGTAGTCATTACCACGGCTCAGGTTCCGGGCAGGAAAGCGCCCATCCTGGTGACTGAGGAAATGGTAGCCCAGATGAAACCGGGTTCGGTCATTGTCGATTTGGCAGCTGAGCAAGGCGGAAACTGCGCCTGCACGGAACCAGGCAAGGATGTACAGAGCAACGGAGTCACGATTATTGGCCCGATGAATTTACCTGCGTCTATCCCGGTTCACGCCAGTCAAATGTATGCCAAGAATGTTTTGACTTTGGTGCAATACCTGATTAAAGATAGCGCGTTGCATCTGAATTTTGAGGATGACATCATTAGCAGTACCTGCGTCACCAATAACGGTGAGATTCTCAATCAACGAGTACGGGAGGGTTTGACTCAGGTAACGATTAACGCCTAGAAAAACGGTGTAAGAAACCCATTTTCTCTCTGGAAAGCGGGTTTCTTTGCTATCAAATAAGTAAGCTCAAATTTGAAGATTGCCGGTGGGCATTGTCCACCTTGACCGCTGAATCAAGAAGGAGTAGCGAACTGAATGACAGAAACCTTAATTGGTGCTTTGTTTGTATTTGTCCTAGCGTCTTTTATCGGATTTGAAGTAATTAACAAAGTACCGCCGACACTCCATACTCCCCTAATGTCTGGGGCAAATGCGATTTCTGGAATTGCCGTGATTGGAGCGCTGATTGTCTGTGGGCCGCGCGAGTCAAATCTCAGCGTTATTTTGGGCTTGATTGCCGTGGTGCTGGCAACCATCAACGTGGTAGGTGGTTTCTTGGTGACGGATCGGATGTTGCAAATGTTTAAGAAAAAGGTAAGCGGGTAAGGGTAAAGGTAAGTTTTGAATTTTGAATAGAAGAAATTTCCCACTCAAAATTCAAACCCGAACACTCAAAACTCTTCTGATTACCAATCACCAATTACCGACTAACAAGTGATATGACCGAATTTCTGCCAACTGGGATACAGCTGACTTACTTAGTAGCAGCGTGTTTATTTATTCTGGGATTGAAGAAGCTGGGTTCACCGGCGACAGCTCGCACAGGCAATCAGTGGGCAGCTGTAGGGATGCTACTGGCTATCGTAGCAACACTGCTAGATAGGCAGGTGTTGAACTACGAAATGATTTTGGTGGGTTTGCTGATTGGTTCAGTGTTGGGAGCGATCGCTGCCTATAAAGTAGAAATGACTGCCATGCCTCAAATGGTGGGTTTGCTCAACGGTTTGGGAGGCTTAGCCTCTGCTCTCGTCGCCGTAGGAGAATTTTGGCGGCTCTTGGGCACGCAGCAAGCAATCCCCTTCGACGCCAACCTCTCGATTATCAGTAGCGTATTTATCGGCGGCGTCACCTTCACTGGCAGTATGATTGCCTTTGCCAAATTGCAAGGACTCATTAGTGGTTCCCCCATCACGTTTCCCTTGCAGCAACCCATCAATGCCCTCCTATTGGTAAGTTTTGCGGTAGCGAGTGCCTATCTGCTCGTCGTGCCAGACAACTTACCCGTATTTTTGGCAATGGTAGGGATCTCCTTACTCCTAGGCGTGCTGTTCGTAATTCCGATTGGCGGCGGCGATATGCCCGTCGTGATTTCGCTGCTGAACTCGCTCTCTGGGGTCGCTGCGGCGGCGGCTGGTTTCGTGGTCATGAACAATATGCTGATCATCGCCGGTGCCTTGGTGGGCGCGTCTGGCTTAATCTTGACCGAAATCATGTGTAAGGCGATGAACCGTTCCCTTGCCAGCGTGCTGTTCGGTGCCTTCGGGAAAGCTGGGGCATCTGGTGGTGCTGGTGGTGCAGATGGGGGCGATAAAAATGTCCACAGCATCGATGTAGAAGAAGGCGCGATGATGTTGGGATATGCTCGTTCTGTCGTGATTGTTCCCGGCTATGGCATGGCGGTGGCTCAAGCACAACACGCTGTCCGCGAATTGGCTGACGGGCTAGAAAAACTAGGTGTTGAGGTGAAATATGCCATTCACCCAGTCGCGGGACGGATGCCAGGACACATGAACGTATTGCTAGCTGAGGCGAATGTGCCTTATCCGCAGCTATACGACATGGATGATATCAATCCGCAGTTAGAGCAGACGGATGTGGCGCTGGTGATTGGGGCGAATGATGTCGTGAATCCAGCGGCGCGTCACGATTCTGCTAGCCCGATTTACGGGATGCCGATTCTGGAAGTAGATAAGGCAAAACACACGATTGTGATTAAACGCGGCATGAGTGCGGGTTTTGCCGGTGTGGATAACGAGCTTTTCTACAAAGACAAAACAATGATGCTATTTGGTAGTGCGCGGGATGTGGTGTCGAAGCTAGTTGCTGAAGTGAAGCAGCTTTAAATAAATTTTGAGTTTTATATCATCATTCAAAATTTTGATTCGGATACGATACCAGCTTGTTTCAGGAGTTTAATACTCCTGAAGCAATCTTTTATTTGGAATAAAAGATAGGTTAGGCTGGGCTTACCAGAGGCATCTGCTACATTCAGAAACCACGGCTATGTGATTTTGCATGAAAGCAGCATGAGACATTTTATCGCGGGTTTTACCGCCGCTTTAGTAGGTTTGGCGATCGCTTCGGTTGGTTCCGCTATGGCTCGTGAACCTGGTATCTATTTCAGGAATCACACCTCGTTTTCAGGCAAAGCAGATGCGATTTTGCCTCCACCGCCGATACTAACCAGCCAAACCGCGTCCTCCAGTCCAAAACAACCAGCAGAGGAAATTTCGGCGCTCTTAGACACGGTGGTGAAGGGCAACAGCTCGTTCGCCCTCGATCTCTATAGCCGTCTGCGGAAACAAGAAGGGAACCTATTTTTCTCCCCTTACAGCATTTCGACGGCACTCGCCATGACCTACGCTGGAGCTGGCGGACAAACGGCGACCGAGATGGCGAAAGTTCTCCACTTCACCTTAGAGCAAGAACGTCTGCATCCGACTTTTGCTGCGCTCATGGCAGAGCTAAACGCCAGCAAACAACAGGGATATCAAATTGCAGTTGCGAATCGGCTTTGGGGTCAAAAGGGCTATGCCTTCAGCGATCGCTTCTTGAAAACCACTCAGAACGACTACGGCGGGGGACTACAGGAGGTAGACTTTGCCAGTGCGACTGAAGAGGCTCGCCGCACGATCAACAACTGGGTCGCTCAAAAAACTGAGGACAAGATTCAAGACCTGATTGCTCCAGGGATTCTCTCTGCCAAGACGACGCTGGTGCTGACAAATGCCATTTACTTTAAAGGTGCCTGGTTCAGCCCGTTCGATCGGGAAAAAACCAAAGATCAGCCGTTTAATGTCACTCCAACGCAGCAGATTAGCGTGCCGATGATGTCCAAGACGGATCAATACGGCTGGGCAGATTTCGATAGCTTGCAAGTGCTAGAGCTGCCCTACGGTCAAGGAGAGGAGATATCCGAGGAATTATCGATGGTCATTCTCTTGCCCAAGCAAGTGGATGGGCTGGCTAATATGGAGCAGCAGCTGACGCCGAAAAACTTGGAACGGTGGTTATCGTCCCTCAAATACGAACAGATGGTTGCAGTTTGGCTGCCTAAGTTCAACCTCACTTCAGAGTTCGAGCTAAGCAAGTTACTGGCAAATATGGGGATGCCCGATGCTTTCAGTCTTCAAGCTGACTTCTCGGCGATGACCGGCAAGAAAGGTTTGTTCATCTCTGAGGTGATCCACAAAGCCTTTGTGGAGGTGAATGAGGAGGGCACTGAGGCAGCTGCGTCTACAGCGCTTGGGATGACTAGGGGCCCAAACAAAGAGTTTCGAGCCAATCGCCCATTTGTGTTCCTGATTCGGGACAATCGATCGGGTAGCATTTTGTTTCTCGGTCGTGTGTTGAATCCGCTACAGTCAACAGCGGCTGTTGGGAAGTAAAGTTGATGCCGATCGCGTGGGAAATCGAGAAAATAGAAGATAGAGGGTTCCCAGCATTGTTGCCTTTATCCTGAATTAGGAGTCTGCCAGCTGTGGTTGTACAAATATCTGATAGCACCTACGAAGTCAAGACCCAAGAAATTGCCAAACAGCTGTTGGCAGCAACGAGAGAAAATCGCTCCTTGTTTGCCCAAATGCGCGACCAAATGCGCTGGGATGATAAATTACTTGCCTGGGCAATGAGCAACCCTGGTTTGCGGGTGCAGCTGTTTCGCTTCATTGACTGTCTGCCTGCGCTGCATAGCAAACCGGAAGTTGCTCGTCACTTGCAAGAATACCTGGCGGATGAGTCGGTTGAATTACCGGCGAATCTGAAAGGGATGCTCAACTTTGCTTCTCCAGACTCGATGCCCGGTCAGGTAGCAGCGACAACAGTGAATACAGCAGTTGAAACCTTAGCGCATAAATATATCGCTGGGGAAAGCATTAAACAGGTTATTAAGACGGTTGAGCGATTGCGTAAGGAGAAAATGGCTTTCACCATCGACCTGTTGGGGGAGGCGGTGATTACGGAAGCTGAGGCGCAGTCGTATTTAGACAGATATTTGGAATTGATGCAGCAGCTGACGGAAGCGGCGAAGACGTGGACGCGGGTGCCGACAATTGACCAAGCAGATGGAGAAGAGTTACCACAAGTTCAGGTATCTGTCAAGTTAACAGCGTTTTATTCGCAGTTCGATCCGTTGGATGCCAAGGGGAGTGAGGAGCGAGTGAGCGATCGCATCCGGCTTCTATTACGTCGCGCCCAAGCGTTGGGGGCTGCCGTTCACTTTGATATGGAACAGTATGCCTACAAAGATTTGACGCTCTCGATCCTGAAACAGTTGTTGATGGAAGAGGAGTTCCGGAGTCGCACGGATCTAGGGATAACGCTGCAAGCTTATCTGCGCGACAGCGAACAAGATTTGCGCGGCTTGATTGACTGGGCGAAACAGCGTGGCTATCCCCTGACAGTGCGCTTGGTAAAAGGGGCGTACTGGGATCAAGAAACTATCAAGGCGATGCAGAAAGATTGGCAAGTGCCAGTTTACAACGACAAAACTGCAACCGATGCCAATTTTGAGAAGATGACCCAGCTGTTGCTGGAAAATCATGAGTATTTGTACGCGGCAATTGGCAGTCATAATGTGCGATCGCAAGCGCGGGCGATCGCGATTGCTGAAAGTTTGAAAATTCCCCGCCGTCGCTTTGAGATGCAAGTTTTGTACGGCATGGGCGATAAGCTGGCAAAAGCTCTCGTCGATAAAGGTTATCGGGTGCGGGTGTATTGTCCTTATGGGGATTTGCTACCGGGAATGGCTTATTTGATTCGCCGGTTGCTGGAAAATACTGCCAATAGTTCATTCTTGCGGCAAAATTTGGAAGAGCGCCCGATTGAGGAATTGTTAGCACCGCCAGTGGTAAATTCTCCCAAACCCCCCCTTAAAAAGCAGGGACAATTCCCGAATGCGGCGGATACGGATTATGCTGAGGCGGAGGAAAGGAAGCGATCGCAACAAGCCTTGCAAACTATGCGCGAACAGTTGGGTAAAACCTATTTACCTCTAATCGACGGTGAATATGTAAACACTTCCCAAATCGTCGATTCAGTGAATCCTTCCAACCCCAGTGAGGTGGTTGGCAAAATCGGATTGATTAGCGTAGAACAGGCAGAACAGGCTATCCAAGCCGCAAAAGCAGCATTTACCAGTTGGCGGCGGACTCCGGTGCCAGAACGGGCTGGAGTGTTGCGTAAAGCAGCAGATTTGATGGAAAAACGCCGCGCCGAATTATCCGCGTGCATGGTATTAGAAGTTGGTAAGCCAGTGCGGGAATGCGATGGTGAAGTTTCCGAGGCGATAGACTTCTGCCGTTACTACGCCGACGAAATGGAACGGCTGGATGCTGGGCACAATTATGACATCGCGGGGGAAACCAACCGCTATAACTACCAGCCACGAGGGATTTCTCTGATTATTTCCCCTTGGAATTTTCCCTTGGCGATTCCCACCGGCATGACAGTGGCGTCGCTGGTGGCGGGAAATTGTACGCTTCTCAAACCGGCTGAAGTTTCATCGGTGATTACAGCGAAACTCAGTGAAATTCTGGTAGAAGCAGGCATTCCTAGTGGGGTGTTTCAATACGTACCCGGAAAGGGTTCAACGGTGGGTGCTTATATGGTGAAGCATCCCGATGTCCAGATGATTACTTTCACGGGTTCTCAGGAAGTCGGCTGTCGGATTTACGCCGATGCGGCGATTTTACAACCAGGGCAAAAACACCTAAAGCGGGTAATTGCCGAAATGGGTGGCAAGAATGCCATTATTGTCGATGAAAGTGCCGATCTCGACCAAGCTGTGCAAGGTGTGGTGCATTCCGCCTTTGGTTACAGCGGACAGAAGTGTTCGGCTTGTTCGCGGGTAATTGTTCTAGAACCCATCTATGATGCCTTTGTGGAGCGTTTGGTGGAAGCGACGCGATCGCTCAATGTTGGCCCTGCGGAGGCACCCAGCACCCAAGTTGGCCCCGTGATTGATGCAACCGCACGCGATCGCATTTTGGGATATATCGAGAAAGGGCGTCAGGAAGCCAAAGTGGCGCTGGAAATGTCCGCACCCAACAACGGCTATTTTGTCGGTCCGACGATTTTCTCAGAAGTCCCGCCAGAGGCGACAATTGTCCAAGAAGAAATTTTTGGTCCGGTTCTAGCAGTCATGCGGGTGAAGAATTTTGAGGAAGCGATCGCGGTTGCTAATAACACCAACTTCGCTCTTACCGGCGGTCTATATTCGCGCACACCTTCCCACATTCAACAAGCTGAAAGCGAATTTGAAGTGGGCAATCTTTACATCAATCGTGGCATCACTGGCGCAATTGTAGCAAGGCAGCCCTTTGGTGGTTTCAAACTCTCCGGTGTCGGTTCTAAAGCAGGTGGCCCAGATTACTTGCTACAATTCCTCGAACCCCGCGTGGTGACAGAAAATATCCAACGCCAAGGATTTGCTCCTATTGAAGGAGTCGATTAGAGCATCATTCTAGTCGCTAGAGAAACCAGCCTCCAAAGTGGTTAATTCTCTGCTCATCTGTTCAACATCCTGAAATATGGTGATAAGGGCGATCGCATACTCGGTGATGCCCTTATTTTTTTTGACTGACTTTTCCCTCACTCTCACGGGCATATTTATTAAATTTTCCTAAAAAATTGCCAGTTTTTTGCAATTCTATACTAAAACTTTGACAAATCTAGTAAAGATTGGCTTTGAATTATAAGATTGTCTGCATCTAACTTGCACAGAATGATGAGTCGTTTTTTGTTGGTTGGTGCAGCTACTATTAACGCATCTGTACGTTAATTGCAGACCTACCTAAACGACTAACTATTAACCGAAACTATCCAGTAGATTAGGTTGAATATTTAGGATTTTAGCAACTTTTGATTCTTAAAAATTAAATAATTTTGATATATGGACAACCAACTAAAGTTGACTTGGGCACTTCCTCCGACTTGGTTACGGTTCTTAATCATCGTTCTGTTAGTGCTGGGTGTATTTTTTCGATTCGTCAATCTTGATAAAAAAGTTTACTGGTACGATGAGACTCTTACCTCACTAACAATTTCTGGCTTTACTAAAGACGAGTTATATCAACAAGTCTTCAATGGTAGTGAAGTTGGCGTCGAAGATTTATTAAAGTATCAGTACCCCAATCCTGAAAAAGGCTTAATTGATACTGTTAGTTCTTTATCGTTAGATTCCCCAGAGCATCCACCATTCTATTTCATAATGGCGCGGTTTTGGGTGCAGCTTTTTGGCAATTCAGTGGCAGTGACGAGAAGTTTGTCTGCTGTCATTAGCTTGCTAGCGTTCCCTTGCATTTACTGGCTGTGTCTAGAATTATTTGAGTCACCTTTAGTAGGATGGATCGCGATCGCACTGATAGCTGTCTCACCCTTTCACGTCCTGTACGCACAGGAAGCACGAGAGTATAGTTTGTGGATAGTGACAATTCTACTATCAAGCGCGGCTCTGCTGCAAGCTATACGGCTAAAAACCAAAATTGGTTGGGTAATCTATGCGGTAACTGTAGTAGTTAGTCTCTATACTTATTTGTTTTCTGCATTAGTTTTAATTGGACATGGACTCTATGTAGCTATAACTGCAAGCTGGCGATTGAATAAAACAACTCTTTCTTATTTGTTTGCATCTGTTGTAGGAGTTGTAATTTTTACGCCTTGGTTTTTTTTTATCCTCGCTCATCATAGTTCAATGAGTTGGACAGCAGAAAAAATCTCCTGGTTAGATATGGTTAAAATTTGGGTACTTAACCTAATTCATGTTTTCCTAGATATTAAATTTAATTTAAACAATCCACTTACATATTTAATTCCTTTTATTTTAATTTTGGTAGGCTATTCCATTTATTTCCTCTATCGCAACGCTACAAAGCAGGCTTTTGTTTTTATATTCACTTTAATGGGAGTAACAGCCCTAGCCTTATTACTACCAGATATAATAAAGGGAGGGCGTTGGTCAAGTGTTGCTCGATATCTAACCCCGTTTTATTTAGGTATTCAGATAGCTGTTGTTTATCTATTGGCTAATAAGATAAAATTTTATGTTAATAATAAACAAAGAAAAATAGGGAGGGTTGCAATAATTTTATTATTTTCATGTGGAGTTCTATCATGTGCGACCAGTTCTCAAGCAGAAGGTTGGTGGAATAAGTTTCATAACTCGCAAAATGCTCAAATTGCTCGGATGATTAACCAAGCTGATTCTCCGCTGGTGATTAGTGATTCTTCTCATGGTGATATCCTTTCTCTGAGTCATTTGTTGGATAATAAAGTGCGTTTCCAGCTAGTAATTGAACCAAAGATACCAAAAATTGTAGATGGTTTTAGCGATACATTTTTATTCAGCCCTTCTAAGACATTGCTATCAGGGCTACAGATAAACCATAACGACACAATAAAGCCTATTTACAAACGAAAGCTTTGGAAAGTAGTGAAAAATTAATGTGTGCCTTAGTTAGATGTCATAGTTTTTTAGAGAGTGATAGCTTTATAGAAAAGGGTTTCTATACTCCATCAATAAAACAAAAAAATGTTTTCTGCTCAAGGGTAGGGGTAACTTTTATATAAAAAATGGATTGGAGTAAATGGGAAAAAGATTAGAGGAAGCAGGGATTCCTCATGTCAAGATGAGAAAGAAGTTAGGAGAACCCATCTGGATTTTGTGACCGATAAAGATAAAATCACTAAGTTTAAAAATAAAAGTCTGCTAGTTCTAGGGATCATTTGGCTGGTGGGGGCAGTAAGCGATCGCATTTGGTTTACTCTTGACCATTCGGTGCCAGCTTGGGATCAGGCGGATTACTTGACTGGATCGTTGAACTACTGGAGGGCTTTGCAACAACCCCAGTGGTTTTCAGGCGAGTGGTGGACAAGTTTTTGGCTTTTGACATCCAAAGTGCCGCCTTTGACCTACATTGCGACTGCTATCGTCCAGCATCTCTTTGGTACGGGGGCGGATCAAGCCACGCTGGTTCAGTTGCTATTCAGTGCGATGCTTTTGGGTTCTGTTTATGGTTTGGGCGTCCAGCTATTTAGCATTGAAGTCGGTTTATGGGCGGCTGGGCTGTGCCAATTGTTACCGGGCATCTATCAATATCGTCTGGATTTTTTGCTGGATTATCCGCTGACAGCTGTTGTGACGTTGAGTTTCTTTTGCTTGACGGTTTGGCGGAATTGTCGAGGCGCAGAGGCGCAGAGGGCGCAGAGAAGAGAATGGGTTTGGGCGGCGGCGTTTGGGCTTTCTTTGGGGCTGGCGCTAATGGTAAAGCAGACAGCGCTGTTCTTTTTGTTGACGCCGATTTTGTGGGTGGGGTTTGGTACGATTCGGCACCGGGCATGGGGACGTTTGGCGCAGCTGGTTACTGGGTTGCTGCTGTCGGTTTTGGTATTTGGTCCTTGGTATCGCACCAATTGGCTGCTGATGCTGACGGCTGGAAAACGGGCGACAGTGGATTCAGCGATCGCTGAGGGAGATCCCGCCCTCAATACTCTAGACGCCTGGACTTACTACTGGAAAATTCTCCCTTACCATGTATCCTGGCCTTTGTTACTCATTCCGATTGTGGGATTGCTGATCTATTCAATTAAAAAATTAAAAACTCAAAATGAGAATTCTTCAATTTTTAATTGTTCATTTTTAACTTTTAATTCAATTGCTTGGCTGGCGGTGTTTTGGGTGGGAGCTTATTTGCTTTGTTCGCTGAATATCAATAAGGATTCTCGCTATGTCTTGCCTTACTTGCCGGTGGTGGCGCTATTTTTAGCTTATGGTTTGACACGCCAGACAGGGCGCTGGAAACATCACATCCGTTGGGGAACGGTTGGTTTGGCGGTGCTGCTGATGTTTCTGAACTTGTTTCCGGTGGGAGGGATGTTTTCCAATTTAAGGCAAGTCCTCAGTCCCTACGCTCAGCATCCAGTTTATCTGGGAGAAAAATGGCCTCACCAACAAGCGATCGCACAAATTATTCAAACCGAACCTTATCTGCGTTCGACACTGGGAGTATTACCCTCAACCGCAAAAATTAACCAGCACAATTTCAATTACTACGGTGCTTTAGAAAATTTTCAGGTGTATGGGCGTCAGGTGGGAACCAGAAAGAAGTTTGTCGCTCAAGATGCGCGATCGCTTTCTTGGTTCCTCACGAAAACTGGCAAGCAAGGATCGATTCCAGACGCGCAAGCAATCATCGTCCAAACTGTAGAACAAGGTTCGGATTTCCAGTTGCACAAGACTTGGGATTTACCCGATGACAGTGTTCTGAAACTCTATCATCGCAAAACGCCGCCCATCCAGGTACAACCACTATTATCAGAACCCCATACTCAAGTCAGTCTAGAACGGTTGACAGTACCTGACAATGCTCCACCAGGGATTCCCGTACCTGTCACCTACGAATGGTCTGGTTCTTGGGAACAGTTGCAATCCGGTTTAGTGCTGCTGACTTGGCGAATGAGCGATCAATCCTCGCCCGTGAGTCTTCAAACCTTGCCCGTGAGTCTTCAAACCTTGCCCGTGAGTCTTCAATCCTCAATCGTCAGTTCTCAATCCTCGCCCGCGAGTCTTCAATCCTCGCCCGTGAGTCTTCAATCCTCAATCGTCAGTTCTCAATCCTCGCCCGTGAGTTTTCAATCCTCGCCCGTGAGTCTTCAATCCTCGCCCGTGAGTCTTCAATCCTCAATCGTCAGTTCTCAAACCTCGCCTGTGAGTCTTCAAACCTCGCCTGCGAGTCTTCAAACCTCGCCTACGAGTCCAGATTATCGCTGGCTGCACGATCACGGGATTGGCATGGGAGCATTGTATCCAGAAGTTCTTCCATCTGGGCGTTCTGCTGATGGTTTTCGAGTGATAGAAAAGATGGCGATGCTGCCTCCAGCAAATATATCGGCTGGAATTTACACTCTGGAGGCGACTTATCTGAACCGACAAACGGGTGAAACGTACCCAATCCAGGTGCCACCCGTGACACTAAAGATTGAACCCCTAGCAGCCGCCACACCCGCGCCTGAATTGGATTTGCTCACACATCTGCGGACTCTAGCCGCTACCTTACCCCAAGGAACAGACGCTCTAGAGTCGGTATTTGAAGAAACTGGGCGCATCAACCAGTACGATCCCATTCAAGACTATCTCAATCAGAGCTTAACCGCCTTGGAATATCGGCTGCAACAGGAACCGCAAAACCGGGATTGGGCATACGCGCTGGCTCTGTCAAAGGCTCTGAAGCGACAAGTAAAAGGTGCGATCGCTGCCTTAGAACGAGTCGTTCAGCTCGACTCCCAAAATCCCTATGCTTATGCCTATCTCGCCTTTGTCCATCTTTACGATTGGCATCCCGCAGACGCCCAAAAAGCTTTGAAACCAGCCCTTGCCATCAACCCTAACTTATCTGAACTTCAAGCCCTTAATGGTGTGGCAATGCTCATGCAAGGCAATCTCGTAAAAGCTTGGCAGACGTGGGAAGAATTAAAAATTAAAAATTAAAAATTAAAAATTAAGAGGATTAAAAGGCAGAATCAAAAATAAAAATGTCACAAGAAAGATGAAGAAAGACATTTGCGAGCGTACATTTGCGTTTGCAGTTCGGATAGTAAACTACCTACACCAACCCTAAGCGGGTATGGTGTAGGCTTTCAGTAGCCCTGGTTCATCCAAGCGACAGCTTAGAATCTCCGAGCCTCTAGGCTGGTTTACAGCACAGCCCCAAAGTTCAATCATTTTTGCGCCATTTGCATCAGCATCATCGTGGTTGCCGCAATGCCTACACTTAAACGTCTTGCCGCTTCTTAGCCCGATATGCAGGCATTTCGCGCACGTTTGAGACGTATAAGCAGGCGGAATCAGATCAACCTTCACGCCAGCAATCACCGCTTTGTATTGGATAAAAGTTCGCAACTGGTGGAACGCCCATGAGTTAGAGCGTCGTCGCTCTGTTTTGTTTCTGGGCTGCTCATTGGTGCGTTCCCGAATTCCGGTTAAGTCTTCCAGTGCAATACTCGACGCGGTTTGAACAGCTTCAGACACAATCTTTTTGCTGATGCTGTGGTTGACCCAAGCTTGAAATCGCTTCTCGCGACCCGATAGCCGTTGCAAGATCCCATTCACCCTACGGCGCGTGGTTCTTGTGCCCTTCGAGCGTTTCTGTTGCAGAGAAGCTCTCACCCTGGAATGCCGATCTCTAACCTCCGTTATTGGCTTGCCTGAAAAACTCTGACCCGTAGACATTACAGCGATATCGCGCCTGCCTAAATCAACACCGATGACCTTTCCTGATGGCAATGGATCATCGCTAAGGATATCGACGCAGATATGCAGATAATATTTGCTGTCGCGGTGCTTGCAAAGGGTTGCTGATGTTGGATTCTTACCTTTGAGTTTGCCTCGCTGGTAGTTGCCAATCATCAACTTGAACCGTTCTCTTACGCCCAAAAGCGTTAATGATGCCGTCCAGTCTTTCTCGCGAAACGAGAAGATCCGAGCATCGTAATCAGCACTGGTCGGAGAAAACGCTTCTACGATAGCCCCTTTCGACTTTGCGGTTTTACGATTTGCTCCAACTCTGGCGCAAACTCGAACCGCTTGATTGGAACTTAGCCCAAACTTAGCCCGTAAGTCACGATAGACCAACGTTTGAATCGTTGCTTTGTTGGTAATCTTGGAATCCACTTCTTGATTCGTATAGTTGCAGCCATCCGCAAACGCTTGTAACAGAGCATCAATTTTATCTGCCTGCTCTGGCGTTGGGTTGAGGAAGCAAACTAGCGTAATCGTTGATTCCATGAGTCCTAAAAGCTCACTTGTGAATATCATAGACAATCCGACGAGAAATAGTCGGTTTGCAGCATAAGAGTTTGTAGATTGCAGCGCTGATAGATTCTCGCGTCAAACATGGTTCACCTATCGCGCTGCAATCTACGCGGCATTCCTCCCGCCACTGAATCAGAGATTACAGTGCGGGCATCCTGCCTAGACTAGGTGAGATTGTGTCAGCACTTAGATGAGAAACCAGGTGTAAGAAGGACTCTTAGCAATCAGCTGTTGAGGTCGGGAACATCCATTGGGGCTAATGTTCAAGAAGCACGGGCGGGGCAAAGTAGGGCTGATTTTTTGAGTAAGATGGCGATCGCACTCAAGGAAGCCCGCGAAACTCATTATTGGTTGCGGCTGCTGATTGTCACAGAAGTTCTATCTCAAGCAGCACTTTTGCCACTCCAAACCGAAGTTGAAGAACTGACAAGGATTATTGGCCCAATTATCGTTTCTACCCAGAAATCTAACCCATAACTCAACCTTCAATGTTTTGTAATTTGTAATTTGTAATTTGTAATTTTTAATTGAGATATCTCATCAAGATTAACTCCAACTGAGGAATGCCTATCGGCTTGCTTAGATAATCATTGGCACCAGCATCTAAACAACACTCTCGGTCATCCAGCATTGCCTGTGCCGTCACCATTACCACTGGCAGTTTTTCCAGTTCCGGCTGCTGCCTCAAGTCTTTCAGTAAATCTAACCCACTGTAGCCACCTGTTAAATTTACATCCAATAAAATCAGATGAGGCTTAAAGGTTCGCACTCGCTGGAGGAAATCCGTACCATCGAGCAAATACTCGACACAGTGACCCACAATTTGTAGATAGTCCTGCAACAGCAACCCGCTAGTTTCATCGTCTTCCACAATTAGAATTCGTCCTTTGCCAGGTACAGAAAAAGGGTTAGCGGCGACTCTTAACTCGCCATTGTTCAGTCCAGAAGAGACTGAAAAATCGTCCCTCTCGCCTGGAAGCTGGTAGATGGAGGCTGATTCATCGCTCACATCGGGCAGATATAAGGTAAATTCACTGCCTTTTCCTAGCGTTGAGGCAACCGTCACATCTCCATCATGAAGTCGGGCTAAACTGCGAGTCAGTGACAACCCCAAACCAGTGCCAGCGAACTGTCGGTTCAGTCCGCTGTCCAATTGGCGAAATGGCTCAAATAACAATGGCAGCTTCTCTGGGGCAATGCCAATGCCCGTATCCGCTACAGTAAACGCAATGCCTCCAGGCTGCTTTTGCACAATCAGGGAAACTTTACCCGATGGTGTGAACTTAATTGCATTCGATAGCAGATTCAATAACATCTGCTTCAGACGCCGTTCATCGGCGACACAAACATCAACTTCTGGGTCAATTTTACTGGTGAGTTGTAGCCCCCGTTCGTAGGCTTGCTCCCGCATAATCGTGATGACGTATTCGCACAAATTGGGCACGATGATTGGCATCGGACAGAGTTGCTCTTTGCCTGCTTCGACTTTAGAAAGGTCAAGAATATCGTTAATTAGCGATAGAAGATGTTCGCCACTGTTGTTAATGCAGGTGACATATTCTTTCTGTTTGTCATTGAGCGTGCCAAAAAGTTCTTGCCGCATAATGTGGGAGAGTCCCAAGATGGCATTGAGGGGCGTTCGGAGTTCGTGGCTCATGGTGGCAAGGAATTCACTTTTTGCTCGACTTCCCGCTTCTGCCGCTTCTTTCGCTTCACGCAGTTCGATTTCTTTGTTCATGCGATCGCTAATGTCATACACAACCGCTTGCAGCACTTTTCGGTTGCCCAACTCGATTGCCGTTAGCATCACCTCCGCCGGGAAATCTGTGCCATCCCACTTCCGATGAATCCAATCAAAGCGACAGTTGCCTTCTGTTAGGGCGGTGGTAATGCGATCGCAAGCCAAACTCAGGGAATCTTGACCATCGGGCTGAGTTGGCGGCGATAATTTGCTGGGATGTTTCCCGCAAAACTCCTCCAAGTCATTACAGCCAAATAGCTGTAGGGTTGCACTATTGCAATCAAGAAATCCTTGTTCATCCAACAGCATCACCGCCGCGCTGGTTGATTCATAGAGCGTCCGGAATTTGGTTTCCGATTCCCGCAGTGCCTTTTCTACTTGTTTGCGCTCGGTAATGTCTCGCGTCGTATTGACCGCCAGCAAGACTTTCCCCGCTTCATTGCAGATTGCCGCCCCATTGATACTCACCCACTTGCGCTCTCCATTGAGACTGTGTACCACCAGTTCCTGATCGGTAAAAACTTCCCCTTGAAGTGCCCTCGTGAGAGGTAGCTCTGACCGACGAGGACGGGAACCATCTGGGTTACGGACTTTTAATTTAGTTAAAAAATTCTTGACATGAGGCACAGAGCCTGGTGCGGAGGTAGGTGTAACACCATTCCCGACAAGACCATATATCTGCAATGCCGCCTGATTTAACAGCACGATTTGACCGTCGGGTTGGGTGACAGTAATTCCCTCTTGAATGGAATTAAGAATGGCTTCCAGCAGTGTTTTTTCCTGAGCGAGTTGCTGAGTGCGCTCCTGAACCAGGCTTTCAAGCTGTTCAAGTTCTTGGGCATTGTAGAGAGCGATCGCTGTCTGTCCAGCCAACTGTTGCAGCAGTTGGATTTCCCATTCTAAGAACGGCGATCGCGGCTTGACCGAGCCGACGACCAGATAGCCGTAGAATTGCTCCCTGACGAAGATGGGAGCCAGGAGCATCGCACTCGGTCTAGTTTCCGGGCAAAGCTCTTGGTAGGCTGGGGTAAACCAAAAGTCAGTAGTGTTTGCAATGGCTACCGGGCGGTTTTGGAGTAACTCGCTTCGCACCGTTTCCCAGCCTTCTAAGGGCAGGGTTGTCCCTTGTAGAGGTGATTGATAAATCGGCTTTACGGCATCTGACAAATGGGGCCAATACTCAGCTTCAATGTAAATTTGGTTTGATTCCGACAAGTCCCGGATTACCATGCAGAAATCGCAGCTCATCGGGACTGCCGTCTGTCGGACAATTTCATCAACGACTGATTTTGGATCGAGATTGGAATTCAAGGCGGTAGTGATGCGGTTTACCAAGGCTTCTCGCTCCAGTTGTTGCTGCAAGGCTTGCTGGGTTTGTTGGAGTCGTATCTGCATCCGCTGACGCTCAATCGCATATAGCACGGTGCGGATCAGCAGATGGCTGTCGGCATGACCTTTGACGAGATAGTCTTGCGCTCCTTCTTGCACGGCACAAAGAGCGATCGCTTCATCGGCTAGTCCTGACATCACCACAATCGGCACTTCTGGTACAGCATTGCGGACTCGCCTCACGGTTTCTAAACCCTGACCATCCGGCAGCGATAAATCTAACAAAATCACCCCTATAGATGGTGAGAGGCTAGAGCCGAGAGGCTCGGAAGGTTGCTGGTTAGTAGGTTGATTAAACCCTTCAATCTTCAACTTTTGAACGTTCAACCCTTTTGAACTGACAAGGCAATCCAGGGCTTCTGTGAGCTTTTGAACGTGGAGCAGCTTTATCTGGGGAGCATTCACTTCCCGCAGCAGTTCCCGCACCAGACGGGCATCGCCAGGGTTATCCTCCACAAGCAATACGGTGATCGGTTCAGTCTGCATGGGTTGCACTCCATTCTTTTACTGGAGGGTCTTTTTCCAGCATTTCCCCTCTCTTTAGGCAGCATTACCATCTTTATGAGCTAAAACTTCAAAGGTTAATTTGACAATTTTTAGGAATCAATCCGCGTCTACTGGCTTGGTAATGTAATTAAGATGGTATGTATTGTAGATATCTTAATCTTTCATCAATGTTATCGGGATTACTGGCGCAGTCCCTCTGTTGTGCTTATTTGGCTTGTTTTTTGCCAACACTCGATCAATTAATATTTTTTTTGAATTCGTAGTTATAGCGTTTCTCATTTGGATGAAATACAACAATTAGGCTTGTGAGTGCGTAGGGGCTTTCCCATTCTTGTTTAAAAATATTGGATTAACCGATTTATCTGCAAGAATGCGAAAGCCCTTACAGGTGTACCTCACCCAATTGCCAACCGCTATATATTAAATTTTAAAAAAATAGTTGACAAATGCACGTAAATTCCGGCTAATTTTTAGATAATAAACAGTAATTTATCCTATATCCGATGGCTGATTCCTGATGAGAGATGTAATTAGAACTAGGATAAATGTGTAATAGAAAATATAAAACTCCGTTAGGAGACGAACAATAATTATGACTTGGTTAGAAAGGCAGTTTGGACAAAAAAATACTAGCAAAGAAGAAGACAGCAAGCATGACGCTCAGGCTGTCGAGGAACAAATGAGTCCAGGACTTACGGGTGAGTATGACTGGGAGTTGCGCGAGAAGGCTGGAATGCATAAACCTCCGACATTGCCAGAATACATGGGATTTGAGGGGGAATATGATGCCAACGGATTAGCCAAGCGCGTTGCTGCTGCATTTGATAAAGATCCGAACATCAAACATATTGAGACTCTGGAAATCGCTCAAGACGGTGGCACGATTATCCTCACGGGTTCTGTACCTAATCGATCAATTTTGAGTCATGTCGAAGCGGTTGCTGCCAAAGTAGATGGCACCAAAGCAGTAGACGTTCACCAAGTGGAAATTAAAGCCCAAGAAGGTTCCTTCCGATAAAATCAGAAAGTCTGCTCTCAGTGGGAAAATAGATTGGCTCAGTTGCAACGATTAGCGATCGCTCCCTCTCAATTTCAAAACCAGCAAATTATCCTGACTGCCGAACAACAGCATTACCTCAGTCGGGTGTTGCGGTTGCGGGAGGGCGATCGCTTTATTGCAATGGATGGACGGGGTCACTGGTGGCTGGCTAAGCTGGAGGCGAATCAGGGGCAGCTTCTAGAGCCGATTTCCGTCCAAACCGAGTTACCCTGCTCAATGACGCTGATGGTGGCGTTGCCAAAAAACGGCTTTGATGAAGTGGTGCGCTACAGTACCGAGCTAGGGGTGGTAGCCATTGCGCCCGTCATGAGCGATCGCACTCTGCTCAATCCCAGTCCCCAGAAACTCGAACGCTGGCGGCGAATTGCCCAAGAAGCAGCTGAGCAATCAGAACGTCAAATCGTCCCGACAATTTTAGAACCCGTTTCCTTTTCTGCTGCTTTGTCTTCACTCAAGAGTAATTCTTCTTCGATAAGAGACAAGAATTATATCTGCGTTGCTCGTGGAGATTCTCCCCATTTACTCGATTGCTTGATTCATATCTTGCCGCAAGAGACCTCTCCCCCAACCCCTCCCCTAAAAGGGGAGGGGAGTCCGACTCCCCCTTCCCTTTTAGGGAAGGGGGCTGGGGGGTTAGGTTGTTCAGGTGCAACAGATGAGCTGAAGAACACAGGACAAGGAACGATTGTCATCGCCATCGGGCCAGAGGGAGGCTGGACACCAGCAGAAGTCGAACAAGCGATCGCTGCTGACTTCCAACCCGTTTCCTTAGGGCGTCGTGTCCTGCGAGCCATCACCGCTCCAATGGTCGCCTTGTCCATAGTAGCTGCGGCATGGGAATCAGAAATCAGAGAGATTTAAGGTACCGCTCAATGCACAATTAGAAATGAAGGATGCTTCGATTTTTAATTTTTAATTGTTAATTTTTAATTACTGTAATGCTTGAACAACTTGCGGAAGCTTTCGAGCGCAAAGACTATAAAACCGCTGCCTGGTTACTCAACCATCTGGTAAAACAGATGCCGCAAAATCCCTTAGTACAGTTTTATGTAGGACGGCTGTACGAAGAAACGGGCAAGTTAGAGGCGGCAGAAAATGCCTATCGGCAGCTGCTACGGGAAACCACCAATCCCAAGATTATGACTCAAACTCGTCAAGGATTGGGGCGTTTAGAAGCGATCGCCCAACAAAAAAGACGAGACGCGATCGCTCAAGCCACCGCCTCCCCAGAAGACACAGAAGCAGGCGTTTTAGTCTTAGAAGCCGTCAGCGCCGAAAAGAAACCAGTAGCCGCCCAACAGTTGGCTCGAATCGTGCAGCTAGACCCCTACACCGCACGGCTACAACTTCCCAGTCGCGGCTGGCGGTTGTACCGTACTGGTCCGGTAGGAGAACTGCGATTCTACAGTCAACAGATGCAGCAAGCTGAAATTCCCAACTTCTGGGCAAGCCTTGCGGATGTTCGGAAACTTAACGTCTTTCGCGTCAGCCATTTCCTCTCTGCTTCCCCACAAGCTAGCGTCGTTTGCCAAAACGAACACGGTCAGATAGGTTCTCTGACCTTCAACTGGTCAGAAGTCAGACAACAAGTGCAAGGACTCTTACCAATCTTTGGAGAAGTCATCGACCAAGATGCCCGTCGCCAACTGCAATGGAAAACTCAAACCCAAGACTATGCCCAATTGATCGACCTGCATCTTCCTTCCAGACGCAGTATTCTTCGCCTTTGCGATAGCAACTACCAGTTTGGGCAGGGGATTTCCTTCAATCCACAGCAGCCGACTCAAGCCAATCAGGCTACCAACCGCAGTAACTGGAACAATTTACTCCATTTTCTAGAACAACATTTGGCTCAGACGCCGATTTGGGCAGATTTTACAGATTTTGCTCAAACTGCGCTAGATCGCACAGAAATGCTAAAAAGTCTCAAGTCTCATATCGACTTATTTCGGCGCGAAGAAACCCTCTGGGACCCAACTTTCCAACTGTACAGTGGGCTGGTTTTCCTCAGAGGGTCAAAGAATTAAAAACGCAAAATTAAAAATTAGACAACAAGCCTGCTAATTTTTAATTTTTAGTTTTTGATTATTTTTTCACCTGACGCGCCATGTCCATGAAGTTGCTCATGCTGGGACCGGGACGCCGACGACTATTAGAGCTGGAAATTGGATTCAAATATTTCGGAGCAAACGTGGTATCGGGTTGGCTTTGAACCTTGCCGTTGATAGGCGTTGCTGATTTCTCAGCAGGCACTGCCTCAACACCTTCAGCTGTTTGAATTAGCTCTACTGGGGGTCGTTGAGCCTCTTTAGATTCTGAGGTTTCTTGAGGCTTTGATGCCTTCCTTGATGTTTTCTTTGATGCAGCCGCTACAGATTTTGAGCTTTCTTGAGGCTTTGATGAATCCTTTTTATCATCAGATTTATCATCAGAAAAAGGTGCAGCGATTGTAGCTAGTGCTGCCTTCGGTAGTTCCGAAAGTTCGGCTGTGGCTGATTGAATCTTCTGCACTCCTTCAGAGGCTAGAGCTTTGACTGATTCTGGCTTCTTCTGATTCTTTTCGGCATCTGGTTTTGTGTCTTTAGACTCGTCTATCTCCATGTAGTATCCGCCAGACTTTTTACGAGGTAGAGCAGCGCCAGCTTCATTTTCCTCAGATTTCTTGGAGCGAAAAATTCCACCGAAGAAAGCGGCAATGCCGCCCAACAATTTTTTGATAAAACCAAACATTTACTATTACTCCTGACATTTAAATGAGGACGTTGACTGATTACCGAAACATTGGAGCAAGCTATTCTAATTTTGATGCAAGACTGGTATCGCCAAGGATAAACCCAACTGCTCAGCTCAGAAAGCAGCCGCTCTACAATATGGATAAAGCGTTTCTACCATTGCAATCCAGATCGAATTATGAAGTTTTACGGCGGACAAACGCAAGATTCCCAGATAGTTATTCACAAAAATTTACAAATTTTGTTTCGCTAAGTACAGTTACCCAGCCGATTCTCCCTGGAAAACGCTCTTTTGTTGCAAGAATTTACATTGATCTCAGATTTGGAGCCACAGCCACTCGGCAGGCTGTCCTAAACCAACCCCAGCAGCGATCGCTCATGTCTAAGCTGGAACTATATGAGATTAATTCCTGGCAAAATGAACAGTGCCCATAAGCGCAATCCCGTATTGCTAATTCACGGTATCAACGACACAGCGGCTGTATTCCATAAAATGGCTCCTTACCTGGCACAGCAAGGCTGGTCTGTATACGACCTCAGTCTCCTCCCCAATAATGGTGAGATGGGTCTGGATTCTCTGGCACAGCAGGTTGCTGATTACGTTGCCAAGACCTTTGCACCCGACCAACCATTTGATTTGGTCGGCTTCAGTATGGGAGGCATCGTTAGCCGCTACTACGTGCAGCGACTAGGGGGCATTAACCGGGTGCAGCGCTTCATTACTATATCAGCGCCAAACCACGGAACTTGGGCGGGCTACTTTCACAATGGGCTTGGCTGCGTTCAGATGCGCCCTGATAGCGCTTTTCTACAGGATTTGAATCGGGATGTGGCTATGCTGGAGCAGCTGAATTTTACCTCGATCTGGACGCCTTTTGATTTAATCATTCTGCCACCAAATAGTTCGCAAATGCCCGTAGGTCAAAACCTACAGGTGCCGGTACTGCTGCACCCGTGGATGATTACAGATGCCAAAGGGGTTAAGGCTGTGGAAAAGGCACTTTTAGAACCGCTGAAGCGCAAGAGTGTAGCGTCTCCTAATGAGAATCGCCAATCTCGGCATACTCCCGAACCCCGAAAATTGCCTCGGCATGAGAGTAGTATTTAAACTCCATCAGGTTATAAAACGGATCTTCGAGGAAGAAGGTGCGATGTTCGGTGAGTTGACCGGGAAAGCGATGTTTCGGCTGCTGATAAAAGTGCAATCGCTGTTGTGCCCGTTCTAGCAAGCTTTCCCAATCAGCAATTGATGTAAAAACCAGCCCAAAGTGCCTGGGATAAATCCCTCGTTGCGGGGTAATCGGTTCTTTGCTAACGTGACCTACAAGCTGATGACCGTAGAGATTCAGAACTAAGGCATCGCGGGTTTCACGCCCTACTATACAGCCGAGTCCATCGGCGTAGTACGCTTTGGCTTGGGCAACATCGGAGATGGGAAAAGCAAGATGAAAGATTGTTGGGTTCATCGGTAATATCTGAGTGCTGTGCTTTACTAATCCTTCACCTGCGGTTCCTTTTTGCGCCTCTGTCACGGGCGAGAGTATTCTGAAAGAGTGTTATGAATTCAAGATTTTTACAGATGCTCTCTACAATTAATTCTTTCAATCCCTGGTTAGTTGGAGTGGGATTGAATACAGTTTTGTTAGCGATCGCTTATTTTGCCCCTAAAAAGTTACTCACTCCCGCCGGATTCCTCCACGCTTGGGCGCTGGGCGTCATTATCTGGGGTACCCTCGGTTGGCAGGGATATTTAGTCGTCATGTTCTATTTTCTCGTAGGCTCTGCCGTCACGCGCATCGGCATGGCTCAAAAAGAAGCCGAGGGAATTGCCGAGAAACGCTCTGGGGCGCGGGGGCCGGAGAATGTCTGGGGTTCCGCGCTCACGGGCACTCTATGCGCCTTAGGAACGCTACTGGTGAGTTATTTAGGGCAACCCCAATGGGTGCCTTTCTTAGTGCTAGGCTACGTAGCCAGTTTTAGCACTAAACTTTCGGATACCTGCGCCAGTGAAGTCGGGAAAGCTTATGGTAAACGGACGTTTTTGATTACTACCTTACAACCCGTAGCCAGGGGAACAGAAGGGGCGGTTTCTTTAGAAGGGACAATGGCTGGAGTGGTGGCATCTGTTGCGATCGCTTTTGTTGGCTGGGGCGTTGGTACGATCGATCTCATCGGGGTGGTTTGGTGCGTACTGGCAGCGTTTATTGCCACCAATTTGGAAAGTGTCATCGGTGCTACGCTGCAATCTCGCTATAGTTGGCTTACCAACGAAGTAGTGAATTTTATAAATACATTCATTGGCGCGATCGCTGCAATTTTGTTTGCCTTAGCATGGCACTCGTTTAGTCTGCCTACTGCGGGGATTGCTTGAAAGGGAAATGATTTTAAGCAGTCTTTAAACGGATGGCTGCTGACGTTGGTAAAGCAACCAATACAGCCCTTTTTTTTGCATCAATTCTAGATGAGTTCCTTGTTCCATTAGTACCCCTTTCTCCAGCACCAAAATCAAATCTGCCCGCTTGAGTGGCTCAAATCTGTGGGCAATCATAAAAACTGTACGGTTTTGGGAAATTGCTTGTAAATTTTGTAAAACTTGCTGCTCTGTTTCGCTATCTAAGGCACTTGTCGCTTCGTCGAGAATTAAAATAGGAGCTTGAGATAAGAATAAACGAGCTAAGGCAATTCGCTGACGCTGACCGCCAGATAAAGCAGTGCCTCGTTCTCCGACATTATTCTCGTAACCGTGGGTTAATTCGCTGATAAAGTCATTGGCGACAGCTAATCGTGCGGCTTCTACAACTTGTTCGGTGGTAATATCTGAATTGCCTAAAGTAATATTTTCCAAGATAGAACCGTTAAAGAGAAAGTCTTCTTGGAGAACCACACTAATTTGTTGGCGGACAGATGCTAAATCAGCATTTTTAATATCAAACCCATCAATGAAAATGCGACCAGATTCAATTGGATAAAGTCGTTGCAAAAGCTTAGAAAGGGTACTTTTACCAGAGCCACTTCGCCCAACAATGCCGACAAACATTCCCGGTTGAACGGTGAAGGTAATTCCTCGCAGGATTGGTTCTTGATGGGGTTGATAGCGGAAGAAAACCCGATCGAAGGTAACTTCACCTTTTAGAGTCGGAAGAACTAGACCAGATCCGGGTTCGGCTTCGGGGGCTACATTGAGAATATCTCCAATGCGGTCTACAGAAAGTAAAACTTGTTGGAGATTTTGCCACAATTGCACTAAGCGTAAAAGTGGCCCGGTCATTCTTCCAGCCAGCATTTGAAAAGCGACTAGCTGACCAATTGTGAGCTTATGGTCAATGACTAGCGCGGCTCCAAACCAGAGAATGAGTAAGTTGGAAAGATTAGTGAGAAAGTCACCGATATTGTTACTGATGTTGGAGGTGGTAGAAGCTTTAAAGCCGGTGCGAATAAAGCGGGCAAATAAACCTTCCCAGCGATCGCGTGCGGTTCTTTCGGCTGCATGAGCCTTCACTGCATGAATTCCCGTCACTGTCTCTACCAGAAACGATTGACTATCCGCACTGCGGTTAAAGGTTTCATTCAGCCAGTTCCGGAGAATCGGCGTCGCTACTAATGTCAAGATTGCAAATAGCGGAATCACTGCCAAGGCAACGAAGGTAAGCTTGACATTGTAGTAAAACATCAGCGCCAGGTAGACAACGGCAAAGACGCTATCTAAGATGACAGTTAACGCCGTGCCGGTGAGAAACTGGCGAATATTTTCCAGTTCTTGTACTCGCGCTACAGTATCTCCGACGCGGCGAGACTCAAAATAAGCCAGAGGTAGCCGCATCAAGTGGCGAAACAATTGAGCGGATAAACTGAGGTCTAGGCGTCTTGCAGTGTGAGTAAATATGAATAGCCGCAAGATGCCCAGAATCGCTTCAAAGATAGCAACGCCCAAAAGCGCGATCGCCATCACATCCAAAGTCGGCAGACTCTCCTGCACCATCACCTTGTCAATAATCACCTGAGTGATGATTGGCGTCGCTAAACCCAACAGCTGCAACGTGAAAGACGCAACCAGCACTTCTCCCAGTAAACTCCGGTAACGCCAAACTGCCGGTAAGAACCAACTGAGGTTAAATTTGTCTTGTCGCTGAATTGCTTCAACTTGCCACAGTTGCCCATCCCAAGCAGCTTCAAGTGAGGGAAGAGGAATACTTTCGCAAGTTTGACTGGGGTTGAGGGGGTTAGCGACGATCGCGCGATCGCCTTTTACTTCGTACACCACCACCCAATGTTCCTCGTTCCAATGCAACAAAGCGGGAAAAGATAGCTGCGGCAATTCGCGCCCGGATACTACCAAGCGTCGCATCTGTAGCCCTAATTTCTCACCGGCTTCCACAAGATGTCTGGGGCGTTGTCCCCGCAGCTGACGTTTTATCCACTCTAGAGAAGCTGGATTTTGTAGATGTTGCGCCACCATCGCTAAGCAGGCAGCCGCTGAGTTAGGGCTAGAAACAAACGGATAATTACTTACAGGTATCCTGGGTTCGGCTTCTATCTTTGCCTTTTCGCCGCTAGATTTCACGCCGCTAGATTGGTTCCAGAAGCTATCCAGTTCTGGTGATGAAGCTTCATTCCATAACGCAGTATCCCAGCGCACTACCACAACTTCTTTGCTAGAGGCTACCGCTTTGAATTGTCCCAGGAGTTGCTGCAAGTCACCGAACCAATCTCCCTCCTCTAAAGTTGTTAGCGGTTTCGCCACTCCTTCTTCCCGCAAACGCACCTTTCCAGACACAATTAAAAACTGGTCGCCTGGACGATCTGTAGACCAAATTTTTTCCCCCAACCTGTAGTAGCGGATTTCGGCTTGCGTTTGGAATTTCGCTTGCCGTTCGGGTGTCAGCAAGCTCAGAGGTGGAATATTCCGAGGTAAAATTTTAGCGAGTTCAACACTACTCAACTGATTTGCAGTTTGACCGTTAAATTTTGAATTTTCTGTGCTAGCCATTGCTCAAAAAGTTCATTTTGTAGTGCTTCCTTTAGCTGACTATCTTCTAACGAGGCTGGAAGGAATTGCTCAACTCGAAACAAAGTCCAACGTTCTTCAAGTTTTAATGGTCCCACTAATCGCCCTGGACTCGCGGTATCAATCACGGCTCGGATTTGATCTGGGAGCGTTCCTCGGCTGACAGGTCCCATCATGCCATTTACAATTCGATCATCTGTGAGAGAATACTCTTGAGCTAATTGCTCAAAGCTGGCTCCCTCCCCAATTTGGGTATATAATTCCTCAGCTAATTCTTGTTCAGCTACCACAAGACGAGAGAGTACAACTCGATCCAAAAATAGCTTGCGTTCAATGAAATATTCTTGCAGTTTCGGCTCTGCAATCTGATCTTTAAGCTTTGTTAACTGAAAGCCAGATTTCACCTGATGGTGGAATGTTTCGTAGTCGATTCTGTTACGAGCCAGCCATTCTTGAAAACTCTTGGCATCTGCTAGATTTCGCTGCAACCGAAAATCAATCACTGCTTGCTCAATTGCCGCCAAGCTAATATCTAACTTGACTGTTTGTAGTTGTTGTTCTATAACATAATGGCGGAGAATCTCTCCGATAAAAGAAGTAAGTTTACCAGAAGATTGCAGATATTTTAAAGCCTGTTCAAGGGAAATCGGCTGGTCATTCACGAGCAAAAAAGGTGCGGATTCCATAAAATAATGAGTTGAGTAGATGTTTGGTTTTTCTAAAAATTATGATTAATTATATATTCGCCCAAGTTATATAATTTGCAAGTTTAGCTTTAAAAACTATTATCAAGAGAAAGATTTAAAGATAAATTTTGACTTTGGGTAAGTTAGCGATCGCGCGACGCAATCCAAGGCAGCGATTTTTCTGTCTCTACCTTAGCTGGTAACAAGGAGAGAGATGTCCGCCCCACAAAAAGCTTTATCATAGAGTCAATTTGCCGATCTTTGTATGAGCTATTGCCTGAATTCAGCTTGCAACAAGCCTCAAAACCCTGTTGACACAAATTTTTGTACAAGTTGCGGAACCAAGTTACTGCTCAAGGATCGATATCGTGCGATCGCGCCTCTGGGTGAGGGTGGATTTGGCAGAACTTTCTTGGCTGAAGATGCAGACAGGCTAAAAGCTGCTTGTGTAATCAAGCAATTTTTGCCAGTCCCAGAAATTCAAGGCAATTCAGCGGCAATGCAGAAGGCAACTCAGCTATTTGAGCAAGAAGGGAGGCAGTTACTGCAACTGGGAGAACAACATCCACAAATTCCCAGTTTATTTGCCTATTTCGAGCAAGATAAACGCCTGTATCTGGTGCAGCAATATATCGAAGGGCAGGAATTAGGTCAAAACTTGGAACGGCAGGAAGCATTCAGTGAAGAACAACTTCGAGACTTATTAAATGATTTGTTGCCCGTCCTGCAATTTGTCCACGAACATCAGGTGATTCACCAGGATATCAAGCCGACGAATATTATTAAACGTAAAAGATGGCTCCTTTTTCGACCGTATCAACACTCATTCATCCCTCTTAAATTCTTTAATAAACTTCAGGACTTATTTCCCTTTAAAACCTTTGGCGAGTTGACAAAAATGGGTGGGAAACGGTATTCATTGCCGATCCAACGCCTCAAGGTAAGCAGATCGCTCTATGATGCCTCTGAGATCGCCTTTCCTTGCCTAGATCGAGCAAGACTGCGATTTCCTCAGCAGGCGGAGGGTACTCTTGACCTTCAGCACCCATCAGTTGAACTAATTGACGGCTAATTGTCAGTCCTAATCCCGTTCCTTCAGTCTCGCGGCTCTTCTCGCCCACCTGCTGGAATGGCAGAAATATTGCTTCTAATTGCTCCGGTGCAATACCAATGCCTGTATCTTCCACCTGAAACCGGGTTTTCTCCGCCTGATAGCCTACTTTGAAAGTTATAACGCCAATTTCTGTAAACTTGACTGCATTGCCAAGTAAGTTAATTAAAACTTGCCGGAACCGTTTCTCATCGCCTCGGACGACTTTAGGAAGAGGCGTTATGAAACACGATTAGACTAACCAAACCGGATAGACAGACGTGGCGGTTCTCTTTCTCCTCATAGACAACGCCTCGCTGGATAATAAGCTTAGGAGGCGATAAACGTCATGAAACTCACAATACTGGTTGCCGCCGCTTTATCGGTGCCGCTATGGCTAGCGACGCCCGTACAAGCGGCAAATTTGGGACACGTCAAACGATTGCTGGAAACGAAAGAATGCGTAGGGTGCGACCTTGCCGGTGCCGATTTAAGCGGTGCCGACTTGAGAGAAGCGAACCTGCAACGGGCTAACTTGAGGAAAGCCAACCTAACCGGAGCCAATCTGGCTAGTGCTAACTTATACGTAGCTGACTTAGATCGCGCCCAGCTCAAAAACGCTAACTTACAAAATGCCTTCCTGAGATTTACTCGCTTAACGGGTGCCAATTTAGAAGGTGCTGACCTGCAAAAAGCGACTTTGAGATTTGCTAACTTGACAGGTGCCAAGCTGAGAAATGCCAACTTGCTTGGGGCTGACTTTAACAATGCTAATCTATACCAGGCGGATATCCGAGGAACGATGCTACAAGGTGTCGTTATCACCCGATAATCCATGTGTATTAGGAATTAAACGGGTTTTTCGCCCCTTTTAACTGCCGCACATAACCTGGCGCATGGTTCGCATATTCACAGGCAATTCCAGTTGCATTGCCTGTTCGATAAAAATTGACGGCACTGGGATATTGGGCGTTGCTTTTACCGTATAGGTGAGCAAAGTCCCATTCTCGTAATCTTGCAAACTTAAGTCAGCACAGAAATCGGTAAAAGTACCTTTTTCCAAGCGAAAATGAATTTGCTGCTGCACGATCTCAGATACCCTCAGGTAAGCCTCAACCTGAAGACTGAGAAACAGGAAAGTTTTGGTAGCAACTTGGTAAACACACTTGTCCCTCCTTGCTTCCGGTAAGCCAACGGGCAAGGAGACGTTGGGGTGGAGTACCTCAGAGTGAATGACATCTGGGAAATATTGCACCCAACGGGGATAGTCTGTCACTTGCTGCCAAACGCGCGATCGCTCGATTGGCAAGTACATTTGGGCAGTAACAGCACCCCCCCAAGTTGAGCGCATCTGCGTTTCTATCAAAATCTCACCTTGCAAAAGCGCCGTTGAGTATCTCTTTCTCAGCGACAAGTCTGAGGCGGCATCCATCGAGTCCGACGGAAAAAGTATACTCATGCTAACTCAGCTACTCCTCGATCAATAGTAATTCGATGTCAAGCTAACACAGGTTGCTCGGACTTGAAACGAAAGATGGTTGGCTAATCTCCTAATTTGATCCTCCATCGCTGTTTGGGCGACTCAGTATGTAACAATAATGACCAGGTGAAATGGTATGAGTTTTCTTGACCTTGGGTGCTGGTATCCTCGGCGGCAATTTCCAGCTTGGGCGGACGTAGCCGAGGCGATCGCAATATTCTGTTTTAACTATTTATTTGGTCGAGTCTGTGAGCCAAACTCCTAACCCCGAAACCCTGATTTCTTCTATTTTTGCCAGTGTTGTAGGGCTGACAATTGCAGTGTATCTGTTGAGAGGATTTGGAATTCTCACTTTCATCCCTGGCGGCGTTATCTGGATATTAATTTTGCTTTCAATTGCCACTGGGATTGCTTACGGCGTTCAGCGCACTCGACGATAATTGCTTTGTCTTTCAAACTTTGTTTAGTCGTTAAGTATCTTTAAATACATTTAATCTCAACCCTGGGGGCGATTCGCTGGAATTGTCATGTTCGGTATTCTCCAAAAGGAATTAACAAAAATTTAAAAACAAATTTCAGGAGCAGTGCATGACCGCGACAAACCCAACTACACAGCCTAGTGTTTCCACCGTAGAACGCAGTATATCAGCCGTTTTCAAAGATCGCGAACAAATTGAGAACGTGATTCACCGCTTGCTCGATCGCGGTATTCCCCGCGACGATATTTCAGTAATCGGCAAAAACTTTCATTCTGAAACCCGCATCGCTGGATTCATCACCAAAAAAGATGTGATTTTAGGCGGGCTGAGAAGCGGAGGCATCTTTGGTTCCTTATTTGGTTCAGCCCTTGGTTTGCTGACTGGCGTGGGAGTGCTGTTCATTCCTTTTGTGGGGTCAGTCGTGGCGGCTGGACCGATTGGTGCGGCGTTGCTGGGTGCAGCAAGTGGCGCTTTAGCGGGTGCAGCGGGCGCTGGTTTAGTCTCCGCTTTGGTCGCTTTGGGAATGCCAGAAGACAAAGCCGCCGTTTATCAAACTCGCATCGAAGCTGGAGATTTTCTGGTAGTTGTGGAAGTCCCAGCCAATCAATCCGGTGAAATTCAGCTGCTGCTAGAAAGTGCTGGTGGCGAAGAAGTCCATACCAGCGAAACCACATTACCCCGCAAACGCGCTGGGAAACTGGAAACTCCTGGCGATTTGTCCCCGGAAGTTCGTTCTCACCTCTCAGAGGATGCTCAAAGGACATTTATCGCCAATTACAACAAAGCGCTAGAAGAATCTGGCGATGAATCAAAAGCCGAACATCATGCCTGGGATGTCGTTTCTGAGCAATTTGAACAAGACGAACACGGCTTTTGGTCGAAGGCTAAAGCAAAGCTATAGCATTCTTAACTGGGCGGTTGAAACCGCGTCTACACGAGACTTTACCTGCCTGCGCGGGTTTCAAAACCTTTGATTTGTCTTAAACTGTCGGTTGTTGGGTTGAACGAGAGTGTTACCTAACGCCGTATAGGGTTTGCTGGGTTTCGTTCCTCAACCCAGCCTACGGAATTTTGGCTTAAGTTCCTCGAAGATTAACAATGTGTTATGCAAAAACCTATGTAATTTCGACTACATAGGCTTTTAATATATATAGGTAAATTGTTGAGGAGCGATAATGCAGAAGTATATATGTACAGTTTGCGGATACATCTACGATCCACAAGAGGGCGACCCAGATGGCGATATCTCACCGGGTACGCCATTTGAAAATATCCCCGAAGACTGGGTATGTCCTGTCTGCGGAGCCGCAAAAGCGGATTTTGAACCATACGACGAGTAGATAGATGATATCGCATCTGTACGGAAAATATTCCGTGACATCGGCAATAGCTTGATTGTGCAACCTTTAAAAGTAGTGGTCATTGGCGGTGGGGCAGCGGGTTTTTTTGGTGCAATTACCTGTGCCGAAACTTATCCCCAAGCGCAAGTAATTTTGTTAGAAGCAGGACGACAACCCTTAACTAAAGTTCGCATTTCTGGCGGCGGGCGATGCAATGTTACTCATGCTTGCTTTGACCCCGGTGGTTTAGTGCAATATTATCCCAGAGGCGGAAAAGCGCTTCGGGGGGCTTTTAGTCGTTTCCAAGCTAAAGATACAGTCGCTTGGTTTAGCGATCGCGGTGTCGAATTGAAAACTGAACCGGATGGACGGATGTTTCCCGTCACAGATAGTTCAGAAACAATTGTGGATTGTCTGTTTGAGGCAGCAAAGGCATCTGGGGTGCAGATTCGCAGGGAGACACCTGTTGATGGGATTTCCCGGCAAGTTACTCCTGAGTTGAATCAACCACTCAACACCGGCTTTGAGATCAAGTTGAAGTCTGGAGAGATCCTCAAGTGCGATCGCCTTCTCCTCGCTACCGGCAGCAACCCCCAAGGCTACCGCTTTTGCAAAGTTTTAGGGCACACGATTGAACCACCCGTTCCCTCTCTATTCACTTTTACGATTTCCGACCCCCGGTTGCAAGATTTAGCTGGGGTAAGCGTGGAAAGTGCGCGTCTGCGTTTATTCAGTGCCGGTAAAACCCAGCTAGAACAAATAGGGCCATTGCTGATTACCCACTGGGGTTTGAGTGGCCCTGCTGCCTTGAAACTGTCGGCTTGGGCTGCCAGAGTGCTGCACGATTGCAATTATCAGGCAACATTGCAAATTAATTGGCTGCCCCAGTACAACCCAGAAAAGCTGCGGGAAATGCTCTTCGCAGTTAAGTCCCAATTGCCCCAACGCGCCGTTTCCACCAGCTGTCCGCTTCCCTTGCCTCGACGCCTTTGGCAGAGTTTAATTGCTGCTGTTGGGATTAGTGGGGAACAGCGTTGGGCGGAATTATCGAATAAAGTTCTCAATCAGCTGATTCAAGAACTTTCCGAGGGTAAGTACCAAATTCAGGGGAAGGGTGTCTTTAAGGAAGAATTCGTCACCTGTGGCGGTATCAACTTAAAGGAAGTGAACTTCAAGACAATGGAAAGCCGCATCTGTCCGGGGCTTTACTTTGCCGGAGAAATCCTCGATATTGACGGCGTAACGGGTGGCTTTAACTTTCAGAGTGCCTGGACGACCGCTTACTTAGCGGGTCAAGCAATGGGCAAGGAAGAAATTAAAAATTAAAAATTAAAAATTAAAAATTAAGAAGCCAAAGATTTAATTTTTAATTGTGTCTTGGCGGTGCAAATTCTTGATGAATCTTTTGTATAGCTGCCAATTTATTCACAGTTGTCCATTGATATGCCGATGAAATTTCACGAAATTGTCGAAAAACTGGGTGCTGCTGCCGCCTGCAATAGTTTGACCTCCAATACAGATTGCAACCCGGAAATTACGGGAGTGGCACCTGTCGATGAGGCTGCCGTTGCCACCCTCAGCTACATAGAGGGGGCGAAATTTGCGGCTTTTGTGGGGAAAACCTCTGCCAGTGCCTTAATTTTACCGCTGGATGAAAAGCTACAAGCACAAGCATCTGAGCGGGGAATTGCCTGGATTGCGGTATCCGATCCGCGATTAATGTTTGCCGCAGCGATCGCTCTTTTCTATAAACCTTTCCGTCCAGCGCCTGCAATCCATCCCACAGCAGTGATTCATCCCGACGCCAAAGTTGGTCAAAATGTCTACATCGGCGCTCATGCAGTCATTGAGGCGGGAACAGAGATTGGGAATGCTGTCATCATTCACCCGAATGTAGTCATTTACCCAGACGTGCAGATAGGCGATCGCACTATATTACACGCCAATTGTTCCATCCACGAACGCACCCGGATCGGCGCAGATTGCGTCATTCATAGCGGTGCCGTCCTCGGTGCTGAAGGCTTTGGGTTTGTCCCCACCCCGACTGGCTGGTTCAAAATGGAGCAGTCTGGCTACACTGTTCTGGAAGATGGCGTCGAAGTTGGCTGCAATAGTACCATTGACCGCCCCGCCGTGGGAGAAACCCGCGTCGCCCAAAACACGAAAATTGACAACTTGGTGCATATCGGTCACGGCTGTAAGGTAGGCTCTAACTGTGCCTTAGCCGGACAGGTGGGGATGGCAGGCGGCGTTACCGTTGGCAATCGCGTGCTGTTAGCCGGACAGGTGGGGATTGCCAATCAAGCGCATATTGGAGATGGCGCGATCGCTACCGCCAAAGCAGGCATCCACAATGATGTCGAACCCGGTGCCATTGTCACCGGCACTCCAGCGATTCCCCACAAAGTGTTCCTTAAGGCAGCAGCTATTTACCATCGTCTCCCAGAGATGTATCAAACTCTCAAACAACTACAACGACACCTGGGAGAAAAAAAATAAGATTTGCAGTAAATGTATATACGGCTTTAGCTGTATATATCCATCTCCTGGAAAAGGCTTTTTCTATCTCTTCAGTAATAACACAGAGAATGGGAAGTTTCCAGCTACAGAGGGATTTGGATTCTCTTGATACTCGATAAATTAAGAGTAACAAAAGAGGAGATTTACACATGAAGAATTCAAACTTGTCCAAATTGGTGGGTGCTGGTGTTCTTGCAGCTAGCGTCGCTTTGGTTCCCTTGACCCTACCTGCTTCCGCCCAAACTAATAATACAGCTCCCGATACAACCACCACCACTGCCCCTAGCCAAGGCGTAGATAATACGAATAACGAAGGCGATCGCGATTTTGATTGGGGTTGGTTAGGATTGTTAGGTTTGGCAGGTTTGGCAGGTCTTGCTGGTCGTAAGAACAACGAACCAACCGCTTACCGCGACCCTAATGAAGTAGGTTCCTCTACTTCTCGCCGCTAAAGCTGACAGGGTAGCTTTTTCGTAGACGTTTAATGTCTATCCATCAGTTTTAAAACCAATTTGCTGGATGGCGATCCTGTTGGAAATCCATCAGTTGGAAACATGAGAATAGGAGTTTTACAGATGAAAATTTCAAATTTGTCCAAACTTGTCAGTGCTGGTGTTCTTGCCGCTAGCGTCTCTTTGGTTCCCTTGACCCTACCTGCCTCCGCCCAAACGGATAATACACCTCCCGACACTACCACGAATACAGCTCCCGATACCACCACTGCCCCCCGGCAAGACGTGAATAACGCAAATTATGAAGGCGATCGCGATTTTAATTGGGGTTGGCTAGGATTGCTGGGTTTAGCTGGTTTAGCTGGTCTTTCTGGTCGTAAACACGACGAACGTGTAGCTTACCGCGACCCCAATGAAGCAACTTCTTCTACTTCTCGTCGGTAAAGCACAACAATAGTTTCGCCGTAGTCACTTAAGATTGATAACTACGTTTTAGAAACAACTTTAAAAATTCCTGGTGGAGACTAACCTCCACCAGGAATTTTGTTATTTATGCTTTTTGCTAATAGTTCATCGTTAATCGCTAATCGTAAAAATGCCAGTAATTATGCAAAATTCATCCGAAATTAAATATTCCTTGCTTATACATATAGCGTTCTTGTCGGTTCAATCCTCCTGGGGGATTGCGGTGGCAGATGTGGTGATGTGCGGCGAGTCCTGTCAATGCTAGTTTGGTAGCCTTATTTACCAAGTTTGACTAGAGACTGAACCAAGCTGACCCTGAACCCTTTGTGTTTTCGATAACCACTTATAAACGACTAGCGCTCAATGTGCATCTACTTGAGACCTTTATTTCCAAGTTAGATTTGTAGCCTACCTTGATAAAAAATCACCCCAACTACGAGGACTTACGCTTTTATAGGGCGATTGCTGCTTAATTCTGTCCGGAGTATTGTTATAAATAGTCTCTGACTACAGATAATTGGTTATCTGAGATATGGAGAGCGAGAAATAATCACCAGGACATGACGCATGAACACCTTTGAGTTCGAGATTACCATTCAGAGCAAGTCAGACGTTAGTAGCTGGCCCATTGTTGTCAGGTGTAAGCAACCGGATGGACTAACCATCCATTCAAAAGAAACTCTACAACTAAGTCAGAATGACTTTAACAAACTCACAGAACAGCAAGAGAACGAGAAGGAATACGGCACTCTACTAGGCAAAGCCCTTTTTCGAGGGGCTGTGTACGAGACTTTTGTTCGTGCCCTATCTAAGAGTAGTCAGGACTCCCCTTTGCGAATTTTGCTATCTATTGAAGCTGCTGACAATGACGAACTCAAAACCTTGCATTGGGAAAGATTGTGCGCTCCTATTGATGCCGATGGGACTTGGCGTCTTTTAGCTCGCGATCAGCGCGTACCCTTTTCCCTTTACATTCCCACGATTATCGATCGCCGCTTTCCTCCCATTGGGCGGCGTGACTTGCGGGCACTTGTCCTAGTGGCAAGTCCCTCTAATATAGGAAAGTATCAATTAGCACCTTTTGACGTTGAAGCTGTCTTATCTGGATTGAAAGAAGCCTTTGGTGACATTCCTTATGAGGTTCTGGCAAATAATATTGAAGGTGCTATCGGGCCACCAACGCTACAAGAACTGTCCAAACAACTGACGAATGCAAAGAAGCCGTACACATTACTGCACTTTGTCAGCCACGGCAAGCTGATGGATAACGGAGAAACTGTTCTGTTCTGGGCAAAAGCTGACAATCAAGTTCTGCCAGTTACAGCAGAAGACTTGCTCTTAGAGCTGAAGAATATCGGTAATTATCAAAGGGGATTACCTAACTTTGCCTTTTTGTGTACTTGCGAGAGTGCCGATCCAAGAGCAGAAGGAGCATTAGGTGGATTAGCTCAAAGATTGGTGAGAAATTTGGGGATGCCAGCTGTAATAGCGATGACCCGCAAGGTGAGCGTAGAGACAGGCTTGGCTTTAGGACAGAGCTTTTACCGACGACTGAGAGAGTCGGGAGAGGTAGACATGGCGCTACAAGAGGCAACAGCCGGACTGTCCAAGCGCCATGATATTACTGTTCCGGCTCTGTTCAGCCGTTTGGGTGGGCGTCCCTTATTTAGCGATCGCCTCGACGATCGGGAGCTGACTGACGAGGAAATCGAGTATGGTATTGGCAAACTTAGGCAACTCCTCGCAGAACGCGCCCCTAATGCCTCCGTACTCCAGCAGAGGTTTAAAACGCAGGTAGAGAAGCTCAAAGATACCCAAGGAGCAGAGTCACGCACAGCCCGTGAAGAGCGCAAGCAAGCAATAGTAGAGATCGATAACCTGTGCGACCAAGTCCTAGAAATCAGCTTTGATGCTCTGGCAGCTTTGGGTAAGGAACCACCAGAATACAAGGCTGAGTGTCCTTTTCCGGGTCTATCTTCCTTCAGCGATGAAAAATACCACAAGTTCTTCTTTGGGCGCGATGAGCTAATTAAAGACTTACAAAAAGAACTGGCGAAGGATAATTTCTTAGCTGTAATTGGCACTTCGGGTAGCGGCAAGTCATCCGTGGTGCTAGCTGGGCTGATTCCTAAGCTTCAAGAAGAGGAGCCAAGCTTACAGTCGGCTTACCTGACTCCAGGTAGGGAGCCGCTGCAACAACTAGAAAGACAATTAGAAAAACTATTAAAAATATCAGAGCAGTATTCAGTATTGGTGGTAGACCAATTTGAGGAACTGTTCACTCTGTGTGAGGATAAAGCCAATCGGCAAGAATTTATCGAAAAGTTGTTACACCTTGCCCAGCGGCGGAAAGTTGTAATTACAATGCGGGCGGACTTTTTGGGAGAGTGTACCTTCTACCCAGAACTGAGAAAGCGAATTGAAACACGACAAAAATTGGTTGGACCGATGGAACCTGCCGAACTAATTACAGCGATGAAGATGCAGGCAGACAGTGGGGGACTGCGCTTTGAAGCTGGCTTGAGCCACTCGATTCTCAATGATGTGCAAGGAGAGCCTGGGGCAATGCCACTGCTGCAATATGCGTTGCAGGAGCTGTGGAAGCGGCGGCGCGGACGCTGGCTGTGCGATGAGGAGTACGGGGCGATTGGCAGAGTTCAGCAGGCGATCGCTAAGACGGCTAGTGATTTTTACAATAGCTTACCAGCATTTGAACAAGAGCAAGTCCAGAATATCTTCTTGCGCTTAACTCGCTTGGATAAGAATGGCGTACAGGGAGAGAAAGGACGGGACACGCGCCAGCGAGTGGAGTTAGAGGATCTGGTGACAAGTGGGGGCGACTTGGCAGGGACTAAGAAGTTGGTGCAGCAGCTAGCTGGTGAAGGGGCGCGGCTAGTAGTCACCAGTCGGAACGAAGCTACCGGGAAGGAACAGGTGGAAGTCGCCCATGAAGCTTTAATCCGTTATTGGCCAACGTTGCAGGAATGGTTGAGCCAGAACCGCAGTGACTTGCAACTGCGAGAAACCATCAATCAGGCAGCAGAAGATTGGCATAAACACAAGGATAAGCCAGACAAAAACAGCTATTTAATACATCAGGGGGGAAGATTAGAAGATGCTGAAGTGCTGTTGAAACAGCCCAAATTTGTGCATCTCAACCAAGATGAGGTAGAATATGTCTTGGCTTGTGTAGAGTTGCGCGATCGCCTCCGCAGGCAAGAAAAACAACGCAGACATCGCCTGCTTTTCGCCGCTATTAGCTCAGCTTTTGTCTTTGCTGGATTTGCCATCTTTGCTGGATATCAGTGGCGCAAAGCAAAAATCGAGCAAATTCAGGCGTTAAGTGCTTCCTCAGAAGCTAAGTTGGAAACAGATCAATTAGAGGCATTAATCGGAAGTTTACAAGCTGCCAAAGAAGTTAAGCAATTGTGGCTGCCACAAACAACCTTAATTAATCAAGTAACGGGCAAGCTGCACCAGGTAACTTCTGAAGTCAACGAACGCAATCGCTTAGGAGGGTATGAAGGCTCAGTTACGGATGTCAGTTTTAGCCCAAATGGTCAGATGCTGGCGAGTACTGGAGTTGATGGCACAGTTCGTTTGTCAGACTTACACGGCAAAAAATTAATTAAATTTGTAGTCACTAAAGAGCGAATTAGAAATATCAACTTTAGTCCTGATGGTCGGCTACTGGCAACTGGTGCTGAGGATGGAGCTGCGAAATTGTGGGATTTGCAGGGAAAATTATTAAGAGAATTTCCGAGACATAGAGAAGGAGTATATAACATTACTTTCAGCCCTAATGGTAAGACTCTCGCCACTGGTTCTGGGGATGGCATCGTTCGCTTGTGGAATTTGCAGGGAAAATTATTAAAAAAATTTCCTGCCCATAATACTGGTATTAATAAAAAAGTCTGGGGTATCAGTTTCAGTCCTGATGGTAAGGCGATCGCTACTGGTGCTGGGGATGACACTGCCAAGTTATGGGATTTGAACGGCAAACTATTAAGCAAATTCCTGGGGCACAAAAATACGGTGTTGAGTGTTAGTTTTAGTCCGGATGGTCAAAAACTTGCAACTGCCTCTATGGATGGTACTGCCAAGTTGTGGGATTTGAAAGGAAAAGAGTTGAGAGAATTGTTAGGAGATCAAGATCAAAACTGGGTGTTTAGCGTCAGTTTTAGTCCCGATGGTCAGAACCTCGCTACTGGTTCCAAGGACGGTGTTGTTCGCTTCTGGGATTTGAATGGAAAACTCTTGAGGGAATTTAAAGGGCATTCAGACTCAGTTAGGAGCGTTATTTTCAGTTATGACGGCAAGCTTTTGGCTACAGCTGGATATGACAGTACTGTACGCTTGTGGAATTTGCAAGATCGCCAGCAGCTAATTGATTTCAAAGGGCACAAAGGCACAGTGTGGAGTGTCAGTGTTAGCCCGGATGGCGAGATGCTGGCGACTGCTGGAGCTGATGGCACTGTTCGCCTGTGGGATTTATCAGGCGAGCAGTTGGCGGAATTCAAAGGTCATAAAGGTGTAGTTTGGAAGGTTAGTTTTAGCCCGAATGGCAAACTTTTGGCTACATCAGGAGAGGATGGCACTGCCCGCTTGTGGAACTTATTTGGTAAGCAACGGAGAGAATTCAAGGGTCATAAAGGTGAAGTCTATGGGCTGAATTTTAGCCCGGACGGCAAACTTTTAGCTACATCAGGAAAGGATGGCACTGCCCGCTTGTGGGATTTGTCTGGTCAACAACTGAGAGAATTCAAAGGTCATAAAGGTGCCGTCCTGAGTGTCAGTTTTAGCCCGGATGGCAAACTGTTAGCTACCTCAGGAACGGATGGCATGGTTCGCTTATGGAATTTATCAGGTCAGCAGCTAAGGGAATTCAAAGCGCATCAAGGCTGGATCAACAGCGTTATTTGGAGTAATGACGGTCAAAAACTGGCTACAGGTAGTAGCGATCGCACTATCCGTTTGTGGGATTTGTCCGGTCATCAACTAAAAGAATTAAAAGGTCATATAGGTGCGGTGCAGAAACTCCGTTGGAGTAATGATGGTAAGTTGCTAGCGTCTGCCGGAGCTGACTCAACTGCTCGTCTATGGGATGTATCCGGTCAAGAGGTGGCTGTATTCAAAGGTCATAAAGGTGAGGTCAAGAGCGTCAGTTTTAGTCTTGATGGCAAGCTTCTGGCTACGAGTGGTCAAGATGGAACGGTTAAGTTGTGGCGGGTGGAAGGATTAGATGAGCTGATGGTGCGGGGTTGCACTTGGGTACGTGACTATCTCAATAATCCAGATTCCAAACTTATGCCCGAAGATCGCCCTCTTTGTGATGGTATCGGCACTGCTAATAATCCAGGCAAAGCTAAGTGATCTATTATCCCTTCTTGTATAGACACGTTGTATGGAACGTCTCTATACTTTTTCTTACGTGCGGCGATCGCTATTAACTTCATCCCTTCAACACATTCAACAGATTGGTGGCAATTGACATTGTTGTTTGAAGGGTTTCGCTGCCGTCAGCCAGAGCCTTGGGAGCAGTCTTGACATACTGCTCCAGTGCAGCGATTAGCTGCGTCTGAGCCTGCTTGAGGTCAGCTTCACCCGCCACTGAGTCCGTGCTGCCTTCTGCTTGTCTCGACTCGGCAGAGGGCAAATGCACAGTTTCAATAGTAGGGCGCTCGGCAGCATCTTTACTACTACTGACCACCAACCGGACTGCTGGGTCGCCGATAATCGCATAGTTGCGGGCGTCGTTATTAGCCGTCCACATCCCAGCCAAAGTCTTATTGTTGGGAGTCGCGCCAAACTTAATATCTTCTAACTCAATATTCAGGTCAGAGGAAATTTCGGCATAGCGCTCGTCAAAATACTCCACCGCCGAGCCGACTGGATGACCTTCCAGCAGACGCTTCACGCTACTTTGAAAAACTGCTATCTGCCGTTGCTCTGCACTTGAGCCGCGAATATCTGACCAAGAGAAAGAACAGCCCCAAGCTCGATCGATATGACCAATTACAGCTAAGGCACCTCCCTTGGGATGACTCAGAAGTTTCTGCGGCAAACGGGCAAGAAAGGCGTATGGCGCAATATCTGGTCGTTCAGAAAGAAATTTAGAGTGACCGTCGAATTCATCCTTTTGGGGACAGCCAGCACCATAGCAAGCAAAGTGAAAAGCAATCATTCCCAACAGCCGCGCTTGTTCGCCAATATCGTCCCCAGAAAAGTAAAAATCTTCTGGAATCGGTCTTCGTCCCCATTCCCGACCCGGCCAGTCTTGACAAAGTAATGCGCCTTGGTGAGGCAACTGTCGCGGATCGCCATTGGGAAAGCCCATGCCGTGACTGGCAGTGAAAAGCAAACTGGGCGTTTCGCTGCCTCCTAGCAGTTGCCCCAGACGAGCTTTGGTTGCTTCTTCTTTAAGAATCGTTTTCACATCCCAGTTAGAATGTTCCTCAACCACCCATTCCGATAACGGCTCAATCAGGTCTTGCGTGCTGAGATTAGTGGCAGCATCTCCTGAGTTGCACACGCCGAAAAAGGCAGCGCTAGGGGATAAGGATAGATTGCCAGTTTCCGCTTCTACTACACTGCGAGCGTACTGCGCGTACTCTTGTGCCGTATCAAAATAAATGCGCCCTACGGCGTATTGAACGCTAAGTTGGGACTGAAACCGATAGGGAATTGTGACTGGATCTCCCACAATTAAAAGGTAGTAGGGCATTTTATCCGGATCGGCAGGACCTGGCCCTAATCCCTGACGTGACAAGAACTTATTTTTTGTCTCGTATTGATTTTTTGCCTTATCGTAACGATAGCCTTTGGGACCAATGTATTCCTGGTAATAATGCTCGTGCTTTTGGGTGGCTTGCTTTTGGCGATGATCTAACAACTCGCTGAGCGCTTCTCGGATTGCTGGATCGGCATCGTAGGTAAAAATTACTCCCCAACCCGTTTCTGCGAGGTTTTTGGGATCTACTCCCTCTATAGGAGCAAAATCAGTCTCTTCTTTTTGTCGCTTTTTTAGCTCAATGTCTTCTAAACTTTCTGGATCGAACTCTTCGCCTTGGGCAATCTTAGATACTTGCTCAGCGCTCAATGGCGGCAGCAAATAATCGCCGCTTGCTCCATTAATTCCATTGAAGAATAGCAGGTCTTCGGACATCTCTTTGGTTCCTGATAATTTTCAGCGACTAACACTGCAAGACTGTTTGATTGACCTCTTTCCCCGCTCTTGTTTCGCAAGCAGAGGCGCATCCATTTCCCCTTTGGCTGTATAGCAAAGAGCTTGGAGAGAGTAGGCGGATCAAACAGTCTTAACTAACACTTGCAGTTAACTGACAGAAACTGCCGACCACACCACATGAGCTACTTCAGGCTTGGCAAAGTCGTTATGGGCACCAATAGACTTGTCGGTCACGTCATTAATAAACTTCCTGCTGTCTATGTTATAGATTTTGCCTGGTTTAAACTCATACGAGGTATTAGAGTCAAGCATATCGAGATATTCGGCTGTGAGGTCGTATCCGCAGATGCCATAGCTGCCAATTCCGCCATATTTAGGCAAGTGACCGGGGGCAAAGTCTACACTGCTCAAGACAATGCCCGCAGCCAAGGGATACATCTTGCCAACTGCATAGTCGAAGTCAGAGTAGGTTGTCACAATTGGACCGGTGACTTTATGTTGCTCCAAGATTGAGTTAAAGTAACCTGGGCGATCGCGTTCGTAGGGAATTTTTGCACAGTAAGACCAGAGCGACATCGCTCCTTGTACCAAAGTCACAGAATTAACTGGGCGGACTAATTTGCCTTCACCTTTTGCACCAGCTAGGGTGGAAGAAACCAGAATGCATCCAAAACTGTGACCCATCAGGTGGAATCGCACAGTTTCAGGAGTGTTCTCTTGAAGTTGTTTTAATAAGTTAAAACCACCGCTTTCACCGATTTTGCGAGCGCGGTCTTTCATTTTCCAAAAAGATAGCACTCTTAGGGGGTTCAAAACCGCATCCCAAGTTGAGCTGCTATCGGTACTGAAGCTAACTGGTTCCTGTTCGCTAGCTTGATAGATAGCTTCCGGATCAAAACCGTCCCAATCCGAACCCGGTGCTGCACTTTCACCTTCACTTTTCAAGTCTGCCTCTTGGTTCAATACTTGATAGGCATTCAGTACGTCTGGCGGTAAGCTATCAGATGGACTGCCTTCCATCGCTGCGGTGAGAATTGTTTGTAGCGCTTGCCGTGCTGTCTCAGTGTTAGCGATGCGTTCAGCATACTCATCGACGGCGCTATCGATGGGATCTGCGTCGTTCACGTCAAAGGATACCAAACCACTTTCTAAGTTTTCATCGCCCCAAGCTTTACTGGGCCAATGTACTCCGATCATTAAGGGATAAAATCCCGGTCGCGCTTGTGCGATTTTTTCGAGATCGGCTGATTGTTTAGCCATTGCGCCAATCCATCTGGTGTACTGATCTCGCGCTGCTGGAACGTCACCCATCCAACCGTGGCTCATGATGAATACATCTGTGATTGGCTCGCTTGCAAGTGCCTCCAAGACTTTTTGGCTCATCCGCCCGCCAGATTCTTCGCGTTCTTTACCTGCGGCATCAAAGGATAGCAGGTAATACTTTAAGGAAGTTCCGGATACTGTTTCAATTGGCATTTATAAATTACTTTCATCAATAAATATCTATCCAAGGTTAGATACCACTAGCCAAAAACGAACAGCCTTTGTTAAAAAACTTTGCAAAGTCTGGCTCAGAAAGTACCTACTTCAGTCAGGATCAGTTCACCTGGAAACTGATTGTTCTGACTGATAGTGTGGCTTGTCCCGACCGTCCTCCGTTCAAGGCAGCCGACTCAACAAGAATGTCGTATCGCCTACCTATGTCGTTAGGTAACTCTGGTTGGGTGCCAAGTAACCAAACCCGATGACGGTGCTGATAAACTTGATGTAATCCCAATACCCAGTGACCCGCTGACCAAGCTGGAACAGGGTTTGAGGCCAGTCGCAGGGGATAGTAATTTTGGGTTCAAAATTCTGCTTTTAGTCTGACGGCGATTGAACCACTACTCAACTGACATTTTCAAGATAGGTCTAATGTTGATTTTCACTGTTGTGCTTAGCCATTAGCAGCCTTAGGATGCTGCCTGCAATTCATTGAGACGCGCCAAAACCTCGGTACTGTGAATTGCGGGGTTTACCCCTGTAAATGTCTCGCGTAGCACTCCCTGTGGATCGACAATGAAGGTGTGGCGCATTGAGACAAATCCAATCCAAGAACCGTAAGCTTTGCTCACCTTGCCATCCGTATCAGCCAGCAGCGGAAACTTCAGCTTTTCCGTATCGCAGAACTTGGCGTGAGAATTGATGGAATCAGCGCTGACGCCAATGATTTGAGTATTTTTATCCAGGTATTTCGGCAAGTCTTGCTGAAATCTGCGGGCTTCTAGAGTGCAACCAGAGGTGAAGTCTTGGGGATAAAAGTAGAGAACCACCCATTTACCTCGGTAATCGGAGAGGGAGACTTCGCCATCGCCGATATTCGTTGGCAGGGTAAACTCTGGAGCCGATTGATTCACAGTAGGCAGCTTGCCGCCCAGTGCAGCCGCTGATGGTGAAATGCTCAACCAGGTGATGAGGGCGAAACAACTTGCGAATAGAGTATTGAGAAAGGTGCGACGGGAAATCATGATGAAAAGCGAGAACTTAATTTAACATAAGTTTACAATTTTAATTTGCTCTCCACTCTTATCTGGATATTCGTCGTTAATGGGGTAGTACTCTGTCAGGTTTGATCTCAGGACTTATGCAACATCACCGCATAGTAAGGGCAACCACAGGGGGATTGCCCCTACTTATCTGGATATTCGTCGTTAATGGGGTAGTACTCTGTCAGGTTTGATCTCAGGACTTATGCAACATCACCGCATAGTAAGGGCAACCACAGGGGGATTGCCCCTACAGAACTCTATATGTATAAGCTTTGCGTAAGTCCTGATCTGAAGGGTTCATTTACCGTAGAGGTAAGGGTTGATTGCGTCTGGAACAAACCATCAAAATTGTCTTAAAACTCAAGTAGGGGCGCAAAGCTTTGCGCCCCTACCGCGAACTCAGGAAATGACTGTATTAGCCTTTTTGGAGTTCTTTTTTAGGTTTGTAGTAAACCTTCCCCTCTGTATTCGGTACAAAATGGCAGGAAGGGTTAGAGCGTAGGAAGGCTTGGAAAACTGACCGATCGGATTTTCGGTAGTAATTGCCCAAAATGGGTTTAATCGCCTCAGTAGCTGTCTTCAGGTGGTAGTGAGGAATGCTGAGGAATATATGATGAGCTACATGGGTGCCAATATTATGGTGGATATCATTGATAAACCCATAGTCGTGGTCAATCGTAGATAAGGCACCCTTGAGAAAATACCAGTCTTTGCCACGATACCAAGGAATATCTGGGTCGGTGTGGTGCAGAAATGTTACTAAGGTCAGCCAGACGACAAAAACCTCGTATGGGCCTAGATAGTATTTGACCAGCCACATCCAGCCCCACTGATAAGTTAACCAGCCCAAGCAACCCAGCATCAACGTCCAGAGGGTTGTGCTAGTGATGACATCCCATTTTGCTGAGGGTCGAAACAGAGGGCTGCTGGGGAGAAAGTGAGAACCAGGCTTTCCAGGAGTCCCTTTAAACAAGTACAAAGGATAAGCCAGCAGTAAGGCTAATGCATTAAAGCGGATAAATTTTTCATACCAGGGCATCTGCAGATACTGGCTTTCTGTCATGGGATACCAGCTTTCATCCGTCTCAATGTTGCCGGTATTTTGGTGGTGAGTTCGGTGGCTGATACGCCACCCATGATAGGGCACGAGTATGGGAATATGCGCCAGATGTCCAATCAGGTTATTTAGCCATTTCTTTCTGGAAAAAGAACCGTGACCACAGTCGTGTCCGACTACAAACAACGCCCAGAACATCGTTCCCTGCGCCAACCAAAATACAGGCCAAAACCACCAGGAATCCAGGTAGCTGGCTAGAGCGTAGAGGATGCCTATTACACCTACATCTCCTAAAAAATAGCACAGCGATCGCTTGGTGGAGGGCACAAAGCAATCTGGGGGAATTGCGGCTTTCAAGTCTTGAAGGGTGAAGGGGGGTTCTGAGTGACCCAAATATAATTCTTCTTCGAGAGGATTATTTAACTTGATCAGATGAGATTGCACGAAGTTTCCGATTTGACTTGACTGTAGACCAAAAGGCATTATTCTACAGCGGCGTCATCAGTGCAATTGACGTTATAAGGACTGATTAGTCAAGAGTATGGCTGTTGTATACCTACCAAACCTATTTCACGGTAATTGCGGTTGCGCTTGTAGCATCAGATATGGTAGATAGCAAAGACACTTAGACTCAACCCTTGATTTAGGGACTGGCTTTAACGTGTCAGCAACAACGGCGGCATGGGGAGTTTCAGGGAAGCGATCGCAATTGACAGGTTAAACAATAATTAAACAAAAAGAAACTGCTTGAATCCGGAAAAATCTACGAAAAAAACTTATTTTAGGGTGTATAAGACCCGTGTTCAAAGCAAAGCCGCGTCCTCTCCGGAATAAATCGCTTATCAGATCGGGCTATTAATCATGTGGAAACCCTCTCAAAGCCGTACCGCCCTGATTGTTCTATGCAGCTCCGTAGCGTTTGGCAGTCTTGGCTGTAATAATGATGCTGCCAGCCCTCCTAGCCCACCAGCAGCCTCAGCCCCAGCGACTGTTGCCAGTTCTGCTGCTGCTCAACCGGCTAAACCTGCGTCAACAGCTAAGTCAAAAGCATTAACGGCGAGTAAAAAAACACCAGTTAACCAACCGATTAAGACTGGCCCTGACACCTATAACCAAGCGGTTGATACTGCCCTCGGCGCGATCGCAATTAGTGAATCTGCCAAAAGCCGAGATGATTGGCAATTAGTTGCTAGTCGGTGGCAAGAGGCAGTTGCATTAATGAAAGCCGTGCCAACTTCTAGCCGCAACCACGCGATCGCTCAAAAGAAGTTGCTTCAATACCAGCGCTTTCTAGCCTCGGCTCAGAAACAAGCGACTCCTCCGCCCAAGCCCAAACCCTCTGCACCTCCAATCGTTAACAAACCCTTTTTCACGGTTCCCATCAAACGTCGAGAAGGTGAAACGATTCCCGTCGTTGAAGTGACATTTGATGGCAAAAAGAAATATGAAATGTTTCTGGATACAGGGGCTAGCAAAACCTTGATCACGCGACGGATGGCTTATGACCTGAAGGTGAAACCTGTAGGAATGGCGGGAGTGAAGACGGCTAATGGAGTGGTTGGAATATACTTTGGATTTGTTAATTCGATTCAACTGGGTGGGAATCTCGTCAGAGATGTGCTGGTTGGGATCGGACAACCAGACTTAGACATTGGACTGCTGGGACATGACTTCTATGACGGCTATGACATCACCATTAAAAAAGATGTCGTAGAATTTCGTCGCCAGCGCTGAAGAACGAGCGCAATTTTCAATTGGGTGCAGTGCATTTTGACCTCTCCCCAATCCTCCCCTACAAGCGGAGGGAGCTGGATTTTCTGGCTTCTCTTTCCATACAAGCGGACGCTTGGGGCGTCAACGTGCCATTTAGTTAGCGATCGCACTTATTGATATTTTTCTCTTGAATCATTCCTGAAAAGCTTCTGAAAGACTGCCAAAGTCATAGAGTGGTTAAGTGGATTATCAAAACTGGCTATGCCAACACTGACACCAGACCAGCGCAATTACTACTACCTCTTAGAAGCGGAACGAACTGGCATTCACAAGCCGATTCTGGCAGCGCTTTATCAAGTGCTATCTTCACCGCTGCTTTCGGACGAAGAAAAGGGACTGGGCATCTCCCCAGCTAACCGCATTCCCCTAGAGGAGGTGGATTCTTTTCCCAAACAAGTGCAATATGCCGCCAATACCATCCGCAGTTTCAGCAACAATCTGGTGGCTCAGGGGTGGAAAGGACCGGATCTGTGGGAGCCAGAAAAAGGGCGCTACAGCGATCGCTTTATTCAAGCTGTGGCTGATGGTTATGCAGCCCCAGCGAGCGAACTGACGGCAGCGCGGTTGGAAGCGGGCGATGCCAAGGCGTTACTGCAAGCTTACCTGAAAGACATCGAAACCGATTTCAGTGCGGAAGGCTTGCCCCAAAATCTTGCCTACCTGGATAAAGCGCTACTGACGCTAGTGGAGCGAGTTCCGGAATACTATACTGGCTTGCCTCACCAACGGGATGCTGCCCTGGAAGTGGTGCGGATGTGGCGTCAGCTGGATACGGAGTCAGCAGCGATCGCATCTTTGGTGTCTCCTGGCACTGTCATTGGAGATAACTTCGAGGAGTCCCAGATAGATGTTCCTCTCAAGCAATTTATCCAGCGAATTTCTGCCAATTACTCCGGTTATCCCTATCAGCGAGAAGCCCTGCTGCGGCTAGCTCAGCTGTGGCGTCAGCTAGCATCGCGGGAAGTGGCGATCGCTTCTTTGAAAAACAACACCTCCCCTGATACGGGGATTAAAATTGTCGATCCTGCTCTGATTGCCTTTATCCAGCGCATCCCGCAGTACTATCAAGCTTCAGGCAACCAACGCAACGCTCTAACTGAGTTAGTTCGGATCTGGCGAAAGTTGGACTCTCGCGCTGGGGCGCTGGCATCCTTGGGAATCGATCCCCTATTGCTGAGTGGCATTACTAGCGATCGCACCAGGCTAGCAAATCTTGCCGCCCAAATGGATCGAGACTTGCTGGATTTTGTCCGGCGTCTGCCGATTGAGTATAAAGAATTAGACCACCAACGGGAAGCTTTAATCCGCCTGGTTCAACTTTGGCGCAATTTGGCGACCAGAGATCAAGCCATTCGCTCCTTATTTGACGATCTCAAACGCCTAGATCGGGCGCGGAAAGATTCTCAAGACGCCGCACCCAAGCCCGTCCCAATCGCTGCCGCCCAGCGTCCCGACAGGTGGACGCTGAGGAATATTCAACTGTCTGCCCCCATCGTTCCGGATGGCAACTTTACCTGGGCAGAAGCCACCCACGGCGGCACCCGGATGCCTCCTAACCAAGCGACGCTGGATGCCATGATTCGGATTGCGAGACTGGCACAAAGGGCACGCGATCGCATTGGGCGACCCTTCATCATCACTAGCTGGTATCGCCCTCCAGCGATCAATCGTGCAGTTGGCGGGGCAAGATACAGCCGTCATATTGTTGGAGATGCTATGGATTTTCTGTGTGAAGGTCTTTCTGGCGATCAACTTTACTGGTCTCTCGATCCCTGGTGGCCCGGTGGTTTGGGTCGTTACACCAGCTTTCCAAACCTGTGTCATCTTGATGCGCGAAGCTACCGGGCACGCTGGCGAAACTAAAATTAGGCAAAGGGGAGCGAAACCCAACCTACGACTTTTCAAGGGTTTCAAGAGTTTTGGAGAGTCTTGCAGATCGGGATTTTTGCAAAAGATCCCCTGACCGAAGTTCACAAACCAACGATAAAAGTCTCTCTGGTTTCACCCAGTCCGCGCGATCGCACCTTGCGCTAACACCACTTTCAAGTCAGGTCTCATGAAGTATGATTTGAGTCTAAACTAAAAGTCAAGCCGTCCGAAAAACGGTTTGACATGATTTCACACTCGATTATTTATCCTTGATACTTTTTACTTTGTAATTTTTCCTTTTTTGGGCATCCTGAAAATAGACATCAATTTTTTTTAGGCTAGCGACTATGTCCACTCCGAGCGTTTTTGTAGACTTGCTATTGGCTCAAACCCCTGCCAAGAAGACTCAACCTAAAGCCCCTGTCAAAAAAACTAAAACCGCCCAACCAGCAGCCGCAGCCGTCAACGCTCAACCCGCGCCCATCTGGATGTACGCCTCCGGAGGACTGCTGTTACTTCTCGTTGCTGGGGTAGTATTTGTCAAGATCAAATATGACGAAACGATGAAGAGAGCCAAGATCCAAGATTTCAAAGTCAAAGACCTCCAGAAAAAGTTAAAGTTGGCACTTGACTCTATTCACAGAATGGAAAGCAATCCTGACTTGGTTAACTCACGCGAGTTCAACCTGGATTACCTCAGAATGCGAATGGATGAAGAGGTATTTCACTTTGCCATTGTTAATCAAATAAAAGTCAGAGTAAAAGACTTAATCACTATCGCCCTGCGTCCTACTCAAGCATCGCAAGCATCGGTGGGCATTGCCAGTACAGCCGGACGCCAAGTTGATGAAATTTTTGATGTCATTTATGAGACGGGAGAGGGAACGAAGCGCTCTAAGCGGGTGCTTTTCCGCATTCAAATCAAGTTAATGAAATTACCTACCCAAGCGACTTCTGCTACGATTAGCCAAATTATTGATTGTATTGAAACGTTCCTCAGTCCAGCAGAAGACCACGATACTTGGCAACCAACAATTCAGGGTCGTCTTGCGAAACTACAATGGGATCAAAAAGCCAAGCCGACACCTTTGTTGGTGCTAGAACAATTGAGTGAAGGCGGCAATGTCACCATTCGCACGAAGCGCTAGGATGTTGAGAAAAAAGTACTTTCCCGTCAGCGATCGGGGTGTATTCTGCCCAGTCATTCCTTAGTGACGATAAGCTCAAAACAAAAGGCTTTCTCGAAGTGTAGATTGCCAATTAAAAGATTGCCTTTTGTCGATGAGCCATTAGCAAAAAACTAATGAGTGTATTAAGGGAAATCAAGCCAATTTAATCGAATTTCTAACTCAAAAATCTGACTTAAGCAGGCGTTTTTTCAGAAATAATCGCATCGCGGACTAGACGCCCATCTTCCATGTGAATAATTCGGTCAGCAACATCTAAAATACGATTGTCGTGAGTCACCATCAAAATCGTAGACCCTTGTTCCTTTGCCAATCGCTGCATCAGCTCGACGACATCGCGTCCGGATTTACTATCTAAAGCAGCAGTGGGTTCGTCAGCTAATACTAATTTAGGATGACTCACTAAGGCACGAGCGATCGCTACCCGTTGTTTTTGTCCCCCAGAAAGATTCTCCGGGTAGTAATTTACGCGATCGCCTAACCCCACTGCTTCCAGCATCGCTGCTGACCTGTTTGCAGCTTCCTGTGACGGAATATCCCTATGCAGTTCCACCGACATTTGCACGTTCTGTCGCGCTGTTAGACACTTCAGCAAATTGTGAGCTTGAAAAATATAGCCAATGTGCCGCCGCACTTGCACCATCTGGCTTTTAGAAGCTCCAATCAGTTCCTGTCCTAATACTTTCAAACTGCCTTCCTGAGGAGACCTTAAACTGCCCATCAAAGTCAACAATGTGGTTTTTCCCGACCCCGATGGTCCGGTCATGATCGTGATTTCTCCCGGTTGCATTTCCAGATTTATATCAAATAAAATCTGTTTCCTGAGCGAACCTTTGCCAAAGTAATGACTGAGATTTTGGATTGCAACAATCGGTTCTTGCGGCATAATGTTCCTACTTCATTACAATTAGCAACTAACTATCTTAAAAAATATCAGCGGGATCGGCAGCTCGTAGCTTACGGACTGCGATCGCGCCCGAAATCAAGCACATGAAAATAGTTAAAAGCAACACTACGGTTGCTCTAACAACAGTCATTGCAATCGGTAAATTTGTACCGCCTTTTATAAAAATATACAGTCCCGACGCCAACGAAAAGCCAGGAATATAACCTAAAAATGATAAAATTAAAGCTTCCTGAAAAACAACAATCAGCAAGTAAAGATCCGTATATCCTATCGCTTTTAACGTAGCATATTCAGCCAGATGATCGGCAACATCAGTGTAGAGGATTTGATAGACAATAACCGTACCAACAACAAATCCCATTAAGGTTCCCAAGCCAAAAATGAATCCAATTGATGTACTGGTTTGCCAATATGTCTTTTCAAATTCAATAAATTCTTCATGGGACAAAATTTGTATATCTGCACAATCTTTATTCATATTTTTTAAATCTTGGCATTTTTCATCATTTTTCTTTAAGTTAAAATACTCCTTCATATTTTGAATAACTTGACTTACATCCGCACCGGCTTCTAAATTAACCACTCCAATATCAATCAATCCTCTCTGTCGTCTAGGAAAAATCCGAAGAAAGTTCAAATCGCTCGTGATCAGATTACCATCTGCTCCAAAAGATGCGCCTAGCGTGAATAAGCCTTGTACTTTGACGCGACGGCTTTCTACTTCTGTTTCAACAGTTTTTCCCTGCTTAAACCATTCACCAACCGACCCAAATTCCGGACGAGACGCTTCATCAAATAAAACAACATCTGGAAGTTGAATTTTATCTCGGTTATTGTTAACTTGAGGTAAATTTAAAATTTCCGCTGCGGGATTAAATCCAATTACCATCAGTTGGCGAGTGCGGCGATTTTCTGGGTTTTTCCACAAGCCAAAGCCAAGATATACTGGACTGACCGATTTTACTCCGTCAAAGCTGAGAGTTTGATACAGTCGCCGCTGTGGAAAACTTTTCATAGCAATCAAAGCTGTGGACTGGGAACTGATCAAAAAAACGTCCCCCTGCATATTTTCATGCAAGCTTACGGAACTTTTAAAAAGGGCATCCCGAAACCCTAACTGCACAAACATCAAAATGTCAGCAAAACCAATACCGGCAAGTGCCACAAGCAGCCGCATTTTTTCACGGGTAAGCTGTAACCAGGCTAGAGGAATTTTCCGAACCATCTTCAAAAGACCGAGTACGCAGACATGATTTAGATTGCATCATAACAGCTGCGAGAGGTCAGCTATCTTCAGTTTTAAATGCTGAGAACGAATGAGTAGCGATCGCACCTGAAACAGGAAGCGCGATCGCCTTTGAGTGTTCTACAGGGGTTCTGGGTGCAAATCAACTAGACATCGCTGACAAACCTTACGCACCAAACGCTGCGCCACAATTCCCAATAAGGCATCGCTGACTAAACCGGGATCGAGACCAATATTTTTCAAACGGGGAATCGCAATAACATCATCCTTAATATGCAGCGTTGTCAGCATCAAGTGCTCCGTCAGCTGCAATAGACAAAGTAGCGGTCACAGAAAGGATTTTTAGCATGGTATGCCTGAAAATAACTGAAGAGTTGACTAAGGGGGAACCTGAGGAGCGATCGCCTTGAAGATGAGGGGCGATCGCTCTTAGACTGTTTATTGTTTGATGCCGTTTCTTGAGTTCCAGTAAGCCTGTAAAGGACTCATGGTACGATTTAGAACATCTTGAACATCGGCACTATAACTGCCTTTACCCTGACCATTTCTGACTTCATTCCCATACATAGAAGTCGTATAACCAGTATATGTACTGAGTACACCAAGATGTAAATGACCTTGACCCACTGTACCTAAAACAGTTTGTCCAGCAGTTACTTTGGTACCTACATTGACATTTCTTGTTGCTAGATGACCATACCACCAACGTCGACCTGTTTTCTGTCCATTTGCATCTAATTCATCAATGGCAATCCAGTAGCCATTAAAAGAACCATTCGTGCGATACTGAGGTCTGTTATCAACAACAATACCATTAACCACTGCTTTTAGGCTTGTTCCATTACTTGCACCAATATCCAAAGCAGAATGTGCGCCATATGATGGATAGTACCCCTTATCGTAGGCATAACCTGTAGTAACGACTTTAAGGGAGCCAAAAATAACATTGGATAAATCTTGGTAAACCCCATACACATCTGAAGGCATATCTACTTGCCACATATCGCCAGGAGTGGAGGCTCCACCAGGAAATTGTGCGCTTTCACCACCAATGCGATCCCACATATCAGTAATAGTTTTTTGACTCCAGTTTTCCTTATTAGTATTAGCTGTGTTACTAAAGAAGTTTCGGAGTACGGATTCAATATTAGAGCGATAACTAAGCTTGGACTTGTTCAGCCAATCTGATGATGCGGTAAATGTTTTAACCCTTCCTCCATCTGTGCCAGTAGCAAACAACGGTGTATTATTCGAGGTATATACAACAATATTTCCATCTGCTTGAATGGATAGAAAAGCACCAGGATTACCTGCTGTATCAGTTGCCCAAACAGGTTTCCCGCGATCGTAAAGCACAACATTTCCATCAGTTTGTACTGCCAGTAAATCAGCACTTGTTCTATCTGTTCCAGTTGCCCAAAGTGGTTTTCCCTGTGGACTATATAGCACTAAGTTTCCATCAGATTGAAATACAAACTTGTAGTTAGTAGAGGTAATCCATTGTTTCCCTCGATAAAAATTCAAGCTAGTTGTTCCTGGCTTGACAATGATATTATTGCCACTAGGAGCAACATAAGCACTGCTCAACCACCGTTGGTTAGAATTGCTACTATTACAATCCCATAAATAAACCTTGCCTCCATTATTCCGTGTGGGAGTATCAACACAAAAAGTTGTCTTAGTTCTTCTAATCAAAAACCGACCATTACCAACATCATCTAAATTCCAATTTTGGTCGATGTCATTAGCATCACATGGCCAAACATTTATCTCTGCCCCATTCCGCAAGTAACGTCCATTCAAGCACTTGCCAGTTGAACGCTGTTTTAACAGGCTACCACCACGATTTCCGGATAATTTGTCAAATTGTTGATCGGGATCGTTATTATTACGCTCCCAGATTGACATTCTAGGTTGACCGTCAATCTTGTTGAAGTTGTTATTGGTATTCAATGCTTTGTTATCTATAGAAAAGGTTTCAGCAGCTTGTGCTACTGCTGCACTGATAACTAAAGCTGAGGTAATAATTGCTCCTAGTGCAATTTGCCAAGATTTAATTGCCATAATTTGATGACTCCTGGTAGTTTATGTTTGAGGTTAAAGCAGGAAAATGAATGAAGCTTTTGTTTGGCCGAAAAATGTGGGACTATTGGGAAATCTTCCAGCCAAATTGGTGAGCTATCTGAGGAGGTAAACAAACAACGTTGCCATTACTTTCTCGACAAATGCTCTTATTCAACCAGTAGGGCGATTCCCATTTATCCCAATTTAAAAGGGAGAGAACAGGTAACTGGCTATTAGGTGCTGCTAGCAAAGATGGAATACTTGGTGGGATTGGTTCGTCGTAACCACCCGCTTGAGCTTTTGATCCCAAAATAAAGAAAATGAACAATTCCCAGAAGATTAATGAACATGAAAACATGAAAAAAATAGTTTTTTTTCCAAATTTTTGGTTTTTGTGCATGGCAGGTTTCCTTTTATAAGTGAGCAATTACTCAAGCATCAAACCTACAGCAACCTAAATCCAAGCCATGCAGATGGATGGACTGAGATTTAAAGGGTGCTTTGTGCTGGTCTATAGGAGTAAGGTGCTGAGGCTTTGTATCTGAATGTCAATTTCCTGTAGAATTGATATTTCAGATATTCAGGAGAATAACTGGGTATCTAGCCCAACAAGCAACCCAACAACCCAACTTTTTGTTGGGTTGTTAAATACTACCTTTCCCAAACTATTGGATTACACTTTTAAAATCTGCTCTTCAAACAGAAGGATTATTGCTAAGATGACACAACTCTGCTTAGAGTGTATAGAGGCTGAGGAAAAAACAGGAATAGATATAAGTCGTCTTTTAGAACGACTAACTTCCATCAAAGGCAAATTGCTTTCTCATTCAGAAACCATTTATTTATGTTTATCCTTATGTTGCTGTTATAGTAATTTACAAATAGCATATAGATTATCTAAACATCGATTTCCCACCTTAGAAGAGTTATCTTCTTGCGCGGATATAAAAAGAATAGAACGAAACATGAAAAGTGAAATGTCAGATAGAGTTAATGCTTATATTAAAATAATGATGAATTTAGAAAGTGATGAACGCCGACCTTCTTGGTTTAATATAATTGAATTTCTCAATAAAAATGGATACAAAAAAAATCAGGCAGTGAGTAAAGCCAGTTTAAATACAAAACAAGAGTTTTTTCTTCTGTGCGAAGGTAATAAACTTCCTGAAGAAGTTATTGAAATCTTGCGGCAACATGGTATGCGTACTCTGATAATCAAAAGAGTAATATAGCAATTCTAAATGATTCGTGAATTCCTGTAGAGATGCGATATATCACGTCTCTACACTAAGGCAAATACCCGTTTACGACTTAAATAGGATTGCTATATAAACCTTCAATAATATAAAAAGAGTAATTTATGAGCAAAAATCAAGATGTAAACAGCAGGAAATTGTTTGTATTTGAAGGCTCTCAGGAGGAATTTGAGCAAATTCAAGCTCTTTTTGAATCTGGAGAGCTGAGTAAGTTGCTTGGTGTTCAAGTCCTAGATGTGGGTGTAGTTCCCGAATCCCAACCCAATACAACTAGGCAGGTGCCAGTCAAGCTGAGCGATTGGTTTCAAAATATCTTTGAAGCGGGTTGGCAGACTGTGGAAGAGCTGTTTAGCACACAAGCAGGCAATCCAGCTTTTAGTGCTAGAAGCGTGAGAGAAAATAACGCTAACACCCCACCAGAAAAAGGTGTTAATCGGGGCAAACTGATTGATTTGGGAATACAGGTGGCTGGTAATCCTGTGGCTCTGATAGTCACTCTCACGCCAGCAGAAGCGGATAAAGAATTTGATGTTTGCCTGCGGGTTTATCCAGCTGATGGGCAGATTTATCTACCACCAAATCTGCAACTGGTTGTGCTGGATGAATCTGGAGCTACTTGCCTGGAGACTGAAGCTAGAAGTGCGGATAACTGGATACAGCTTGAGTTTAGTGGTCAAGCCGGAGAACGGTTTAGTGTCAAAGTGGCTTTAGGAGATGTTAATATCACCGAAGATTTTCTAATTTGAGTGCATCAACAAATATCAGGAGACAGTAATGGCAAAGCGAGTTATCCTCACGCTGATGGAGGGGAGCTTTGAGCAGGGGTTTCCAGTCATACTGCGGATTAAGGAGGATAGCGCTCCTGCTGAAACTGAAATCCAAGGTAAGCTGCCTCCTGGGCCTGATGTTCTGGAAGCATTCAACAAGTGGCAGTTAGTATATCGCCAGTTGGTGATGCCGAATTCTCGCATCAAACCCAAGCTAGCCCAAGTAACCAACTTTTCCTGCCCTCAGCTTGGCTTGGAGCTGGAAAAGCGCCTCAATAACTGGCTCAATTCGGGAATTAGAGACTGGCAAAAAATTCGGGATGGATTGCAGCGGAACTTGGTTGAAACTGAGGAGATTCGGGTCATTATCCAAACTGAGGACATTCGACTGCGGCGATTGCCTTGGCACTCGTGGGATTTATTTTCTAACCACTACACGAAGGCGGAAATTGCCTTGAGTGCGCCAGAGTATAAACCGCAAGGCAGCACCGCATCCCGTAACAATAAAGTTAGAATTTTAGCCATTTTAGGCGATAGTACGGACATTGATGTGCAGAAAGATCGAGCAATACTTGAGCAATTACCGAATGCAGAACCGCCAACCTTCCTTGTAGAACCTCAATGTCAAGAGTTAAACGATCAGCTTTGGGATAAACAATGGCAAATTCTCTTTTTTGCTGGACATAGTTCTAGCGAAATGGACGGAAATACAGGTAAAATTTATATCAATTCAACTGATAGTTTATCAATTGCCGATTTAAAGAATGCCCTGAGAAGAGCGATCTCACATGGTTTGCAGCTAGCAATTTTCAACTCTTGCGATGGCTTGGGTTTAGCGCGAGAACTAGCTGATTTGCACATTCCACAAATCATTGTGATGCGCGAACCTGTGCCAGATGTGGTAGCGCAGGAATTTTTGAAGCATTTTCTGACAAGCTTTGCCAAAGGCAAGTCTTTATATTTAGCAGTAAGGGAAGCACGGGAAAGATTACAAGGTCGAGAAAATCTATTTTCCTTTGCGTCTTGGTTACCTATAATTTGTCAAAATCCGGCAGAATTACCTCTAACTTGGCACTCTTTGCGGCATGGAACTGTTAGCGATCGCAACCGTATTATTCAATGGTTATATAAGCCGCTTCTTCTAGTGCTTACATCGTTAATATGGGCTTGGACAATCAATACATTGAGAACAACTGTGCTAGACAACTCTTCCACTACAACACTATGCTACGGTCGTTCCTGTATTAACCGCGATCCAGCAGACAATAAATGCAGGATTAGGGATGAGCCTAAAAACTATCAGACAATAACATCTACACCAGCAGATTTTCTGACTTCAAAAGGCAGCATCGAAAATTTTAAGATTCAATTAAAATATTCAGAGCGATGCAATTCTACTTGGGTTGAAATAGCGGGAGAAAAGTATATTGCTAATATCCCTGGTTCAATTGTTTACATTGAGGATAATCAAGGTATAAAATATGGTAAAAGTTCAGTTCCCAAGGTACATCCATATCGAGAATATTATAACGATATGGGAGCAGGAAAAAGTGGAATCTTTTTTAATTTGTTTACAAGTGAAATCAGGGCTTGTGTTCAAACCCCGCAAAATGAATTAAAATGTACAAATTTCGTAAAGCCGTAAAGTAGGGTAATTATATCATTCATATAATTAAGTTTTGCAATACTTTTAGTGCATAGTACCGTTAGTTAATTAGGGAAGTCTGTACATCCAGTTTCGCCACTTGGTAGCTCAATACAAGCTCTGAGTTCTTTGCCAGGACCCATATCGCTATAGTGCTGTATATATCCATCTCGAACTAGAGCCTGACCATATCTTTGTCCTTCACGATTTTCAACGTAATCACTTGAACCGGAAATAAACGGTCCTGTTTTTCTAGCCCAACTAGCATCACATTTGGCTGAGTATCTCACTTCAATGGTAGTCCCCTGGAATACAGTCGATGCTATTGTTTTTATCTCAGTAGCGCATCCTTTTTGTATAGGATCAAGTCCAATACATAAGTAATTACGACATGATTTTGCTCTCTGTACGATACTGAGGTAAGAAGTTAGAGCAATAGCAGAAAGTATTCCAACAATAAAAAGGGCAATTAATATCTCAACCAAGGTAAAACCTTGCTCGGTATTTATCCTAGGAAAATCGTGTGCGCGATCGCTTTTTTTTATCTTACGTACTGTTGGCAGCATGGCTAGAAAAATAACCGCGTAGCGTAAGGGAAGTAATAGAAACTAGGAGTGTTCTGTTTACTTAATAGCTCAGCACTTAAGCTGTGGCATTAAACACTCCTTTAACTGAAAACGGATGGCTAAATATGAATTTTGACGGTGACTTTGGAGTTAGTTAAACCGGCAACGCGGCGGCTGGAGTCTGCATCCAGGCGGATTTTTACTTCCACTACTCTGGCATCTACATCAGCGGCTGGATCGGTATTTAAAATATCTTTTTTACCGATCTGCAAGCCAATTTGATTGACAGTTCCTTTGAGTTCATCGGCAAAAGCATTGCCCTCGCTATTAATCGTAGCTTGCTGCCCCAGTCGCACTTTTCCGATATCACTTTCATAGATTTCTGCGACAGCAACCATCGACTCGGTTTGCCCAATTTCGACAATTCCATTATTGCTAATGGTTTCTCCAGGATGGGTGTGAACTTTCAAAACTTGACCGGGAACGGGTACTCGTACATAGGCTGATTCCAAGTCTGCTTGCGCTTGTTTGACAGATGCGATCGCGTTCTCAATTTCGGCTTGCGCTGCTTCGATATCAACGGGACGAATTTCCGCAATTTTTTCCAAGGTAGCTTTCGCTTCGTTGATTTGCTGTTGCAGAGTGGCGATTGTCTCCTTCGCCGTGGCTTTCGCTTCGTTAATTTGCTGTTCCAGGGTGGCTACTTTCTGGTTAGCAGTGGCTTGAGTTTCGTTGAGTTGCCGAAGTGCGGTTTCTACTTCTAAGCGTTTGGTGTCAAAGAGAGAGGCTCCAACTGCACCTTGCTGATACAGCTGCTCATAGCGATCGAACTCCGTTTTCGCATTATCCATCTGGGCTGTCAGACGGGCAATCTTGGCAACAGACGCATTTTTTTCTCCTTGCAGTTCGGCTTCTAAGCGGGCTACAGTCGCCTGTTGAGTGGCAATTCTCCCGCGTAACTCCTCTTGGGTGCGAGCGATCGCTGCCTTCTGAGCAGTAATTTCCCCCGCTTGCGCCCCAGCTTTCACTTTATTGAGATCGGCTTGGGCGACTTTGACTTGTTGTTTTGCCTTGTTCAAAGCTGCTTGTAAGCGATCGCGATTGTCGAGAATTGCCACCACTTGACCTTTTGTGACCTTATCTCCCTCTCTGACCAAAAGTTGATCCACGCGAGCCGCGCCCTGAACCGACATGGGAGCAGAAAGTTTGATCACTTCCCCTTGCGGTTCCAGACGCCCCAAGGCAGTCACAGCAACGTTGGGAGGCGTAGTAGGCTCCGCTGTCGGCACCGGCTGCTGAGCAGCCTCTCGCAAGGCATAGAGGTTGTAAACGGCAACGCCACTGGTCGCTAAAGCACCAGCCACGACAACCGCGATCGCCCACCGCCCTATAGGTTTTACGAATGGTTGATTCTTGGAGCCTGATTCCTGCGCCATAACCTCTAAGGAAATTATTTTTATTAATTAATCTTAAGAGGAACGCCTCAATCTGGCGAATGAATCTTTACTAGCAGATTAAGCACTCGGCAAGTCAAACAGAACTGTCGTCATGTAATGTTCTGCCCACTCCGTACCAAAAGCTTTTTCTAGCACCCGACGGGTTTTGTCGTTCTGCTGCTGTTTGGTGCAGTAGTTGTGTTGACCCTGTAAAATTTCAGCTTGCTGTTCGCTAGAAACGGGTTTGGCGGCTTTGGCGCTGACACAATGAATTTCTAAAAACCCCTCGACGCGGGAGAGAAATTGGGTTTCTTCCTCTGGGTTACTTGGTCGAATAAAGATGCAGAATTCCGAAAAGATTTCGCCCCAAGCGGGTAGTTCGCGCGGTTGCGAGAAGTCGAGGGCTGGTAGCGCCTGAAGTTCAGCGGTATAGTTTGCCGGTAAGGTGAGGTTGCTAGTAGGAGAAAGATCGGCGATCGCTGCACTAATTTGTCCCCGTCCCCCGACTAAATCGCAGCCAAACATTGGCAGCGCGTATTCTGAACGCGGAAACATCACGCAGTGCAAAATATCCAGCATCGTGCCGACTTTTGCCAATTCCAGGTGCATTTTGCGGAACTGCGGCGACTGGTAGCAGCGATTTTCAATCGTCAGCTTTTCGCCCTCTAATCGTCCTTCTACATACCCCAACTCATCTGGCAGGTGGTAGGGTGAAAGGTCGAGATGGCGGTGCCAAACTGCCTCGATGGTGTCCGCTAAATTGCGAATCAGAGGGTGTTGTTGTTCGCGTAAGGATGGCTTGGAAGTTTCGAGCATTTTTTTTAAATTTGTTTTCTTTGGCTTACAGGAATCCAGCAATAAAGGCAGGTAGGTTAAGGATATCAGCTTGCCATAGGCAATGAGTCAAAGTTATAAAACAGCTAATAGCTAGGGACAGGCGACAAGTATGAAGGGTGAAGTCTTAGGCGATCGCTACCAAATCGAACAGCAGCTTGGGAAACGCGCTGGAAGACGCACACTCCTAGTACATGACCAAAAAACGCAACAATTAGTCGTCGTCAAGATATTGACTTTTGGCAATGACTTTGTGTGGGACGACCTTAAATTATTTGAACGGGAAGCGGAAACTCTAAAATCATTAACACATCCTGCTATTCCGCGCTACCTTGACTTTTTTGAAGTTAATTCACCTAACAGTAAGGGATTTGCTTTAGTACAAACTTATATAGAAGCAAAATCTCTAGAAGAACATCTTAAAGGTGGACGTAGTTTCAGCGAAGCCGAAATCAAACAACTGGCAACATCAATTTTAGAAATTCTAATTTACCTACATGGGCGTCAACCTGCTGTCATCCACCGCGATATCAAACCGAGCAATATTTTATTAACCAATCGTTCTGGTAATAGTATCGGAGAGGTTTATCTAGTAGATTTCGGTTCGGTGCAAACGCTTGCTGCAAAGGAAGGTGGGACGATTACTGTAGTGGGAACTTATGGCTATATGCCACCCGAACAATTTGGCGGACGTGCTGTTCCCGCCTCTGATATTTACAGTTTAGGTGCAACTTTAATTTATCTGGTAACAGGTCAACATCCTGCCGATTTACCCCAAACAGATAACTTGCAAATTGAATTTTAAAAAGCTGCCAATCTCAGTCCTGCTTTTATCAATTGGTTAAAGAGGATGACACATCCCAGTCTAAATCGACGCTTGAATTCTGCTAGTGAAGCACTGCAAGCACTAAAACAAGAACAGCTTACAATAGATAATAGCGCTCCTTTAATTATTAAGAAACCCCTTGATAGTAAAATTAAACTCACAAAAAATGTAGCTTTTATTGAAATAAAACTCCAAAGCGTAGGATTTAGTTTGGCTGATTGTTTGGGCGGGTGTTCAAAAATATGAGCTTGGCGGTATAAATTTCATAAGCAAGTATTACGCTTCCCTCACTCAACCGGAACTCGAATGGTTAGCGCATGAACTCAGCGAATGGTTGGAAATACCAATTACCAGAGATTATCTTCCTCCAGCCGATCGATAGTCTCTTATAGTTGATCGTGGATAGTTTGCAGGAGACTCGGTATGTTTGGTTTAGGATGGCCGGAAGTGGGCGTGATAGCGATCGCGGCGATTTTAATTTTCGGTCCCAAGAAGATCCCCGAACTGGGAAGCTCGCTGGGTAAGACTTTACGCGGCTTTAAGGACGGAGTAAGGGGCGTGGACGAGGAACCATCAGATGAAAATCAAGACCTCAAATAACGTATAGGGACACGGCATTGCCGTGTCCCTACAAATATATAACCGATGAGCGTTTAAAGGGTCTGTGCTACAGACGCCTTCAAGCTATTTTGATTTTCCACCGACGGCGCAACTGGCTGATGCTCGTTCTCCATTTGAGGGCGACGAGCCTCAATTATGCTAATCGCACGGGTGACGCTTTCTGGCAAAATGACCACCAAACTGCCTTCTGGTGCTTGATCCAGCGCCGTATTTATGGCGGTCGTCTCCTCCAGAATGGTTTCATAGCGGGAATCTGGCTTTTCTTGCTGAATGCCGTGAGAGATTAACGCTGCTGCCTCACCGCGAGGACGCCCCCGCGTATCATCATCTTCCTTGATAACGATGCGGTCAAACATATTTGCCGAGAGTGTGCCCAGCGTGATGAAATCTTCATCGCGGCGATCGCCAGGGCCACCTACCACACCAATTCTCTCACCAGGCCAGTTGCGGACAAAACCACCCAACGCCTCATAGCTGGCTGCATTGTGAGCATAATCGATCAACGCATTAAATTTGCCCATATCGAACATATTCATCCGCCCTGGGGTCTGAGAAGCCGAAGCGCGGAACGTATTTAAGCCCTGACGAATTTCCTCAATCTTCACACCTTCCGCAAAAGCCGCCAAACTTGCTGCCAGCGCATTGGCAATCTGAAAAGGTGCCCGTCCCTCCATCGTCAGCGGCACATTCACCGCTTGTTCAATCCGTAATACCCAATCTCCCTTCAAAATCGACAGATAACCATTTTCATAAGCCGCTGCCAAACCGCCCCGGCTGGTATGTTCTCGCACCAGCTCATTTTCCTCCGGATTCATAGTGAAATAAGCCACTTGTCCTTTCACCCGCCGCCCCATCGCTGCCACCAGGGGATCGTCGGCGTTGAGGACAGCATAGCCTTCTGGCATCACCGATTCCACCACTACGCTCTTGAGATGAGCCATATCTTCAATCGTTTCAATATCGCCAATTCCCAGGTGGTCAGCAGCCACGTTTAAGACGACGCCCACATCACAGGCACTGAAGGCTAAGCCAGAGCGGAGAATCCCCCCACGCGCCGTTTCTAGCACCGCCACTTCTACTGTGGGATCTGAAAGAATCAACTGGGCACTTTGAGGGCCGGTGTTGTCTCCCGGTTCCACCATATAATCCCCAATGTAGGTGCCATCGGTGGTGGTGTAGCCAATCGTTTTCCCCGTCTGCTTGAAGATGTGGGCAATCAGACGAGTCGTTGTCGTTTTGCCGTTGGTGCCAGTGATGGAAACGATGGGAACGCGGGTAGGCGCTCCCGGCGGAAAGAGCATATCTAGCACTGGGGAAGCCACATTTCGCGGCAAACCCTGGCTGGGACAAACGTGCATCCGGAATCCGGGGGCGGCGTTAACCTCAACAATCACCCCATCCACTTCTCGCAAGGGTTTGCTGATATCGGATGTCACCACATCAATTCCAGCAATATCCAACCCGATAATCTTGGCGACTCGTTCGCAAAGCCAGATATTTTCTGGATGGATTTCGTCAGTCCGGTCAACCGCAATCCCGCCAGTGCTGAGGTTGGCTGTTGCCCGCAGGTAACAAATCTCTCCGGCGGGTAGCACTGTTTCCAGGGTATATCCCTGCCGTTGCAACAGCGTGAAGGTGGTGCGGTCTACTTCAATTTTGGTGAGGATGTTATCGTGCCCTTCACCCCGATGAGGATCGCTATTGGTTAGCTCAATCAATTGCTCAATGCGGGATGTGCCATCTCCCACCACATGGGCGGGGACTCGTTCCGCAACTGCCACCAATTTGCCGTTGACCACCAACACTCGGTGGTCGCGTCCGGTATAGTAGCGTTCAATAATCACCGAGCGAGTTTTAGAAGCAGTACTGGCAGCATCATAGGCTTCTTCTGCTTGTTTTAAGTCGGTGATGTCGATAGTAATGCCCCGTCCGTGGTTGCCGTCGAGGGGCTTGAGTACGATTGGGTAGCCACCCACCTCTTGAATGGAGTCTTCGAGTTCGTCCAGGTAGTGAATCACCGTGCCGCGAGGAACCGGCACCCCGGCTTCGCGCAACATTTTTTTGGTGCCTTCTTTGTCGGAGGCAAGCTCGACGCCCAAAATGCTGGAGTGGTTGCTCAAAGTCGCCTGCATCCGCTTCTGGTAGACGCCATAGCCTATCTGAATCATGGCGCGAACGCTTAAAGGCATCCAGGGAATTCCTCGCGCTTCTGCTTCTTTGACAATGGTTTCGGTGCTGGGACCGAGGGCGGCATCCTGCGCGAAATCTCTCAGGTCTTTGAGATCCTGTGCTAACTCCTGGGCGGAGTAGGTGCTGGTGTCTACAATGCTCTGACAGAGGTGCACGGCTGCTCTGACGGCATAGCGACCGGCTTGTTCATCGTGGTACTCAATGACCACCTGGTAAATGCCTGGGGTGGCTGTTTCGCGGGTGCGACCAAAGCCAGCTGGCATCCCGGCAAGTTCCTGAAGTTCTAAGGCAATGTGTTCGATGATGTGTCCCATCATGGTGCCTTCTTTGACTCGGCTCAAGAAACCACCTCGACAACCAGGGGAACAGAAGTGTTCTTCCAGACTTGGCAGCACCTGGATTAATCCCTTGTAGAAGCCAGGAATCTCGTTGGATGGCTTTTCTGCGAGTTCTTCTAAATCTAGGCGCATGACGACCAATTTTTGGCGTCGAATACTCCAGTAGTTGGGACCCCGTAATGTCTGGATTTTTAAAATTCTCATGGCTATTTTTGCGGGTGATTCAGAGGATGTGGGCTGTCGAATGGCGGGTAGGGACGAAGATGCAAGCGATTTAACATCTGCTGCTTTTAAGAGAAAACTTTGCCAGAAAGGCTTCGCCCTTACTGAATCCGCTGCTACTTTAAGCAATTCCCTAGTTTCCAGCTTTAAAAAGTCACTGCACTGTTCTCCACGAACAGTTTTTTGCCAAAAGGGCAATCGTGACAAATTTAAAATTTGGAATTGAAGTACCGCTGGTAATATTCACTCATCAGCCATCGGGTGGCAGGATGACTCGCTGGTGTAAATGGTAGCGATCGCCATAACTGAGAATGTGCAATCGTAGATTGAAAATACTAATCGGATCGGTTGCTCCCACTAAGGATTGATTGGTGTGAGATATCTCCCCAGGATCGATGATAGACACCGTGCCTTTGCCTACTACCTGCAAAAGACCATCTGCCTCCACTAAGGCGCAGGTATCTTCGTCAATCCCAATTCCTAATTTGTCTGGATGAGCCGAAATCGCACTAATTAGACGCGCCATGCGATTACGATTGTGAAAGTGTTGATCCACAATTACATCCGGGAGAATACCTAATCCTAGCGCCATATCGACCAGGGAACGATTAGGAGACTCGCCGCTACCGCCTCCCGCAATCATATGATGACCCATCACCGCCGCTCCTGCACTGGTGCCTGCCAGCGTAATCTCTCCCAGTTGCGCTCGGTATCGGATTCTTTCCATAAATGGCGTCTCGCCAAGCAGTCCACAAAGTCGCAGTTGATCGCCTCCCGTCATGAAAACCCCTGTACACTCTTCAATGTACTCCTGCATCAAGGGATCGTAACTCTGTTCCCGTTCGCGGATATCTAACACTTTCATCACTTTGGCACCCATCTCTTGAAAGATGCTGAGGTAGCGATCGCCAATCACCGCAGGCTCTCTGGATGCTGACGGAATAATCGCAATGCAGGCATCAGTCGAGCCAGCACGATTCAAAAAAGTTTGTAGGATCTCGCGTCCGTGAACTTTGTCTTCCGCACCGCCTATCACCATGATGGCGGTTTTCGTTGATTGGGGCATCCTCTGTACTAAGGATTGAGGTTCTAACTGCAGCATCATGTTGCTCTTGAGCATAGGGTGATATCGAATAGGATCTTTCTGCCAGTTGATAGGAATGCTAATTTATCCTGATGCATGGTTCTCGCTCAACTCTGTCTAGCCCCCTCGAACACCAGGACAATCCCTATTTTCACGCTTGTCAATCGTCTCAATTTCCCACTCAATCTTTCTGGCAGGCGATTTTCCATCAACATCACCAAACAATTTAATTGTTTTTCTAGGTTGTTGAGTAACAAACGTTACAGATCGCCACAGCTTGTCGCTTGTCGGCTTAATCCTATATGCATAATGCCAGATCGAGTCAACCTTTTTTATAAAATATTTAACATTAGCTTCAGATTGGGGATACCGGGTAGTCGGTAATGGGTAGGGAGTCGTAGGTAATGGGTAAAATCAACCTATCTACTCACTATCACCGACTTCTGCTGTGCGATTTGATATTGTCACCCTTTTTCCAGATTTTTTCTCCTCTCCCCTGAGTTCGGGACTGTTGGGGAAAGCTTTAGCCAAACAGATTGCTTCCGTGCATCTGATCGATCCCCGCAACTTTGCTACCGATAAACACCGCCGCGTGGATGATGAGCCTTACGGCGGCGGAGTGGGGATGTTGATGAAGCCAGAGCCGATATTTGGTGCTGTGGAGTCGCTGCCAGTTCTACCCAGACGCGAGACGATCCTGATGACGCCGCAGGGTGAACCGATGAAGCAACCGCTGTTGCGAGAATTGGCAACCAATTATGACCAATTGGTAATTATTTGCGGTCATTATGAAGGTGTCGATGAGCGGGTGCTGAATTTGGTGACACGGGAGGTATCTTTAGGGGATTTTGTCTTAACTTGCGGAGAAATTCCGGCGCTGGCACTGCTCAACGGTACCATCCGCCTATTACCGGGAACGGTGGGGAAGGAAGAGTCTTTGAAAGCAGAAAGTTTCGAGGCGGGATTATTAGATTATCCTCAATATACCCGTCCCGCTGACTTTCGCGGGTGGAAGGTGCCGGATGTTTTGCTATCGGGAAATCATGCGGAGATTGAACGCTGGCGACGAGATAGACAAATTGAGAGAACGCGCGATCGCCGTCCCGATTTATTTGCTGCTTGGTTGAAAGATTCTAGTTCCAACCCAAAACTCAAAACCATGAATCAAAATGAGCTGGAAAATGATATCGTCACCATTAGCCAACTACAGATAGCTCTAACAGCCCAAGCTGGTGCGATTCAATCAAAATTGTCTCAATTAAGTCTCACGGCTAATACCCAAACCCAGGAAGGGTTGATGCAGCTACTACAAGCATCTGTGCAAGCACTGCTAGAAAATTCCGAATGCTGGACTCATATCTTGGGAAGTTCAGAAACAGTTTCCAGTCGGGAAGAAGCGGAAACAGTTTTCAACAAACTTTCGTTACAAGAACGCAGCAAATTTACGGCTGAAACCCTCTCTAACGTAGATGGCAAAATTACCCAGCAACAAGTCGAACTCGATCTAGATGAAGAACTACCAGCATATATCGTAGTAACATTGCTCATCGGTACTGCTGATGACCAGCCGTTATTTGAAAACCTCACTTCTGCACAAGCTGTCAAGCAAGCAAGCGAGAAAGTTACAGCAATCAGCCTCGACTATCTAATGGTGTTTGAACTACTCTGGAGTCCACAAACAGAAACCGATGCGCTCACTCAAGAGGAACTTTTGAGTGAGTACCGTGACATGATAGCGATCGCTTAATATCAAGTTATGCAACTGATTGCTCACAGACTGAGGGATAAATCCAAAAAGCGTACTTGATGCCACAAGCGGACAGCTGCTTTGACGCACTCCTACCCTGCGTGAAAGCCACATCTATCAATTTGTTCTCAATGGCGATCGCCTATTCTTGACGATTAGTGGGCTAAGCAATGATATCCAGAGTGTTGTGCAATCTTTTTCCACTCGCTAAAACCGCTAGCGCAGACTCTAAACTAGAAACCCGCGACTAACAACACAATATTTACTGTCTACTACGTTTCTGTTTATTGAGCTGAAACTTGCTGGATGTTTCTGCCTGTTTCAGACTCTGGCGGGCATCTGCATTATCGGGATTAAGTTTGAGGGATTGCTTAAAAGCTGCGATCGCCTGTGGTAATTTTTTCTGCTTCATCAAGGCTGTCCCCAAAAAGTAATAGATGTCGCCATCTTTATCTTTATCTTTAGGTTTCAGTTCAATCCCTTTGCGGTAGATAGCAACTGCCTCATCTAATTTGTTTTGTTTAACCAGAACCTGTCCCAACTCTTGATAAGCATTCGTATAGAAAGGATATAGTTCAATCGCTTTGCGGTAAGCCGCGATCGCCTCATCCAATCGGTTTTGTTCAGCTAGTATCCACCCCAGCCCTTCGTAAGGCGGATGGTAATTAGGTACAACCTGAATTGACTTTTGGTAGGCAGCAATGGCTTCCTCTGGTTTCTTTTGTATAGTAAAAGCATCCCCTAAGCGCAGGTACGTCAGGTTGGCATTTGGGTCTAACTCAATCGATTGACGATAAGCTGCTACTGCCTCATTTGTTTTTTCTTTTACCAGCAAGACGTTACCTAAGTGGTAGTATGCATCGTCATTCTTCGGTTCTAGCTCCAGAGTTTTGCGAAAACTTGCCTCGGCTTCGTCCCATTGCCGCTCGTAAGTTAAGGCAAGCCCCAACCATAGATGAATTTTAGCTTTTGTGGGTTGCTGTTTAGCTGCTTTGCGACAAGGCGCGATCGCTTTTGCACTTTCTCCTTGTTCCACTAACGCAGAACACAGACCAAAGTGGGCATCGACCAACTTTGGGTCAAGTTGCAGAGCTTTGTTATAAGCTAATACAGCTTGGTTTAAAACCTCTGGTTTGGATAATAGCCACTCCCATGCTAGGGATTGTTGTTGTAACTTGTTAGCGCTCCGAATCCCTTTACCTAAACTTTCCCAGAACGTCATGTAGGCATTGCCAAGGTTGAGAAAGGCTTGAGGATCGGTAGGTATCGCTTGAGTCTTTTGGCGATAGGCAACAATCTTTTTTTTATCTGCTTGCACCTGCCACAAGGTCTGGTAGTCTCCGAAAAAAAACCAGGCATGGTAAGCTCCTACAGCTAGACCCAAACCAAGAATAGAGACAATAAGAATTTTTCGCGGTTGCTTGAATTTTGAAAGCATCATTATTTTCAAGATGAATTAATGTAAAGATATTCGCACGTTGACTTCAACCTTCCCGCTTCAACCTTCTTACCTCGACAATAGCAACGAGTAAAAGCTAGCGTGGAGGAGAAGAATGGAACTGCGAAAATGCTACGAAACGTAAAACTTCAGTTGCTTTGGGCTACAGTCCTGAGTTTCACCGTAGTCAACAGTGTAAATATTCATCTGCCCATCGGCGATCGAGAAACCGGGCTGAAGATTGGCAATGAAGCCCACGCTAGAAGTAGTGGCGGACGGAGTGGTGGCGGATCTTTTCGCTCTTCACCGTCGCGTTCTAGTTCCAGCCCCAGCCGCTCCAGTAGCGGTAGTAGCTCCTCTCCCAGAGACTCTACACCGTCGCAGTCCAGTCGGGGCAATACAGGTGGACGAGCAGGCGGCGGCTCTTTTCAAAGAACCACTCCCCCGCCGTCCTCAGTGAGAACTCAAGTGAGAACTCAACCAACGCGCCCGAACTCGTCTTGGAATCAACCTTACTATAGACAACCGGGAAGCACTGTCATCGTGCCGGTTCCGGTTGCACCGCCCGTCTATACCTATCCCAACAACGTTCCGCCGAATTATTATCCCAACAACGTTCCGGCGAATCAATCAACGTACCCTCAAACTGTACCGGGAACTGCAAATTCTGTTCCTGCTCAAGTACCAACCAATTCTGGCTATTCTTCCAACGCTACTAACTCATCGAGTGACTTTCCTTGGCTTTTCTTATTGATGTTGTTGGCAGTTGGTAGTATTGGGCTTTGGGCTTATTTCATCTTTTTGAAGAAGAAGGGTGGTAGTGCAGCTCAAGAGTTAGAGAATGATACGGTTACTGTCAGCAAGATACAGGTGGCATTGCTGGCTGAAGCTCGAAGCATTCAATCTCAACTGACGGAACTGAGCCTGAATATCGATACCGACGCTTCAGAGGGGTTGATGCAGCTGCTACAAGAATCAGCCTTGGCGCTATTGCGATCGCCCGAAAATTGGACTCATGTTTTAGCAAGTTCGCAGACGGTTAAAAGTCGAGAGGCCGCCGAGGCAATTTTCAACCAAGTTTCTATACAAGAACGCAGCAAATTTAGTGCGGAAACCCTTACAAATGTGGGTGGTAGAGTTAGAAGGCAACAACCCGCGATGCCTGACTTGGATGATGGCCCAGCAGCTTATATTGTGGTCACGTTGCTCGTCGGAACAGCAGATGACAAGCCCTTATTTGAAGAAATTCGCACCGCTGAAGCTTTGAAGTCAGCCTTAGAGAAAGTAGCATCCATCTCCCCCGACTATCTGATGGTGTTTGAATTGCTCTGGAGTCCCCAAGCCCAAACCGATAGCCTTACCTACGATGAGCTATTAACTGAATACACGGATATGGTGCAGATATAGCGTCAGCTATCAGCTTTATAATCTAAAAGCTGACAGCTGAAAACAGACAGTAATGGCTAAAATTCGCATTGGCAATGGCTACGATATCCACCGGCTGGTTGCCGGACGCTCTTTAATTCTGGGAGGGGTGAAAATTGAGCATGAATTGGGGTTGCTGGGGCACAGTGACGCGGATGTGCTGACTCACGCGATTATGGATGCGATGCTCGGTGCCCTGAGTTTAGGGGATATTGGTCATTATTTTCCCCCCACAGATCCCCAGTGGGCGGGGGCTGATAGTCTGGTACTGCTCAAGCAAGTGTATCAGCTAATTCGGGAGCGGGGTTGGCAAATTGAGAATATTGACTCGGTGGTAGTGGCGGAACGTCCGAAACTGAAGCCGCATATTGAGAAGATGCGCGATCGCTTATCCGATGTCCTAGAATTAAAACCCGACCAAGTAGGCATCAAAGCCACCACAAATGAAAAGTTAGACTCAGTTGGGCGAGAAGAGGGAATCGCAGCTTATGCTGTAGCCTTACTGGTAGCTTCTGATTAACTTGGCTTAAATCTATCGAGTCGAAAGATTAAAAATGTCTAGGATAGGAATGAACTGAAGACGAATAAGGTAGAGACTCTCAACACACTGGGAGAATTAAGGCAATGGAAATTGGAAGATTTGAACTGACTCAGGCTAACGATCATCCTGATATTATCGCCAGCAACCGTGAAGAACAAACCGTTCTAGTAGTTGAAGTCAAAGCTACTAAACTCAAAGATAGTCAAACCAAACAATGGGCGATCGAGAAACTCAAGTCGTACCTGCAAGTTGCGAACCCGAAAATTCCCTTCGCTATGCTGGCTGACCTTGAAGACATTGAGATTTTTCAATGGGATGGTGTTAATTTATCGGAACCCGTTAGCATACTTAAGACTGCTACGGTGCTTAATCATTACGACCCCGAATTTAGCAGCAAACGGATATTTGGGCCATACCATAAGACACTCGTTGAAGCTTGGCTGCGCGACTTAGCTTATAACTGGAAGTCGGAAACCCCGCCAGCATCAGCAGAATTGGCAGCCATCGGTTTGTTGCAGGCGCTGGACGATGGAGATACTTACTCTGAAGGTGGCGCTTCTTGGTGATATAACCCGCACACAAGATTTCCTCGGTTGGCTAGAGTCTCAATAAGTTTTAATTAATACTCGTACAGACAAGAATTATGATAGTTTCTGCTATTATTTCCTCAAATTGGCGTCGATGGTTAGCTTTAGTGTTGGCGATGGTTAGCGCGATCGCGCTCCACAGCTGTAGCCTGAATCAACTCAAAACGAAAGCCGCCCAGGTGCCCCAGTTGGTGGATAGTATTCTGCAAGACCCAAAAACTTTTAACTATGCCCTGAGTCAAGAATCGCCCAACGTTTTTAGCTTAATTTACGAGGGATTAATTAGTGAAAACGGCAATGGTGAACTTGAACCCGCCTTAGCCGAATCTTGGGAAGTCGCCCCAGACAAAAAGCGAATTGTTTTTACCATGCGAGAGGGATTGAAATGGTCTGATGGTGAACCGTTGACCGTTGATGATGTCGTTTTTACCTACAATGAAGTCTATTTCAACGAAAAGATTCCCACTGATATTAGAGACATTCTAAAGATTGGCAAAGATCGCCTGCTGCCCACAGTCCGCAAACTTGATGAGCGGCGGGTTGAATTTACAGTTCCAGAACCTTTCGCCCCATTTTTGCGCTACACCGGACTAGCAATTTTACCCGCCCATGCGCTGCGAGAATCCATCGTTACAGCCGATTCAGATGGGAAACCTAAGTTTCTGTCTAGCTGGGGAATCGACACCGATCCCAAAAAAATTATTGTTAATGGGATGTATCAGCTAGAAAACTATCAAACTAGCGAGCGGGTGATATTTAGACGAAATCCCCATTACTGGCGGCAGGATGCTCAGGGTAATCAGCAGCCATACATTGAGCGCATCGTCTGGCAAATTGTCGAAAATACCGATACATCTTTTATCCAATATCGTTCTGGCGGTTTAGATACCCTGGGAATCACGCCGGAATATTATTCTCTACTTAAGCAAGAAGAAAACCGGGGAAAATTTAAAATTTACACGGGTGGTCCAGAACTAAGTACGACTTTTTTGGTTTTCAATTTCAATAAAGCCAAAAATTCTCAAAATCAGCCCCTCGTAGACCCAATTAAGTCTCGCTGGTTCAATCAGCTTGAGTTTCGCCAAGCGGTTGCTCACGCCATCGACCGTCAGAAAATGCTGAACAATCTCTATCGAGGACTGGGAGAATCGCAAAACTCACCGATTTATAAGCAAAGTCCTTACTATTTATCTCCAGAACAGGGTCTCAAAGTCTACGACTATAATCCAGAAAAAGCTAAAGAATTGCTGCGAAAAGCTGGATTTAAATACAACCCACAGGGTCAACTTTTTGACGCAGATGGCAATCGGGTGCGCTTTAGTATGCTCACCAATTCAGGGAATAAGCTGCGGGAAGCCATCGGCGCTCAGATTAAACAAGACCTTGGCGCAGTTGGGATTCTGGTAGACTTTAATGCGATTAACTTCAATACGTTGATTGAAAAGGTCTATACCCAACGGAAATGGGATAGTTATATTGGCAAAATTGGCGGCGGCGGCATTGAGCCAAATGGTGGGGCAAACACTTGGACAACCAAAGGGGGGTTACACACTTTTAACCTGGCACAACAGGCTGGAGAACCTCCGCTGAAGGGTTGGGAGACTGAGGACTGGGAATTGGCAATTGAAAACCTTTACATTAAAGGTGCCAGCGAACTTGATGAAAGTAAGCGGCGAGAGATATATGTCGAAAGCCAACGCATCACCCAGGAAAATTTACCCTTTATTTATCTGGTGAATCCGCTTTCAATGGAGGCAGTGCGCGATCGCGTTCAGGGTATCAAATACTCGGCCCTTGGTGGAGCCTTCTGGAATCTTTATGAACTCAAAGTCGCCGAAAACAAAAACATTCCGTAAACAAGGCAAAAAACAATCGGGCAAAGAGAAAAGAAAGAATGCTTTCCTGCTTCCTCTTTTTCTTTCTTTTTGCTTTTGGCTTTTTCCTTTTGCTTTATTCGGCTGTCACCCGACTTTACTCAAAACTCAGGCAACTGAGAAAGTATCCCAGTTGGTGACAGCCACATTAAGCGATCCCAAAACTTTCAATTGGGTAGTTAACCAAGAATTTCCCCATGTTTTTCTCTTCACCTACGAGGGATTAACGTCTGAAAATAGCGTTACGGGTGAAATTGAGCCTGCATTAGCTGAATCTTGGGAAATATCAGAGGATAAACGGCGGATCGTTTTTACCCTTCGAGAAGGATTGAAATGGTCGGATGGTCAGCCACTGACGGCGGATGATGTTGTCTTCACTTATGAAGATGTGGTTCTTAATAAAGAGATTCTTACCGATGCCAGAGATAGCCTCAAAATTGGTACATCTGGTGCTTTTCCGAAAGTAAGAAAGCTAGATGAACGACGGGTTGAATTTATTTTGCCAGAACCGTTTGCTCCTTTTTTGCGAACTACGACCGGCTCAAAAAGCGATGGAATCGTGATTTTGCCAAAACACGCTCTTGAGGACGCTGTAAAGTCGAAAAACTCAGAGGGAAAACCCAGGTTGATGTCTATCTGGGGAGTAGATACCAATCCAGCAGAAATTATTGTTAATGGCCCTTACAAATTAGAAAGTTACACCACCAGCGAACGGGTCGTGTTTCGGCGTAACCCATATTACTGGCGACGAGATGCACAAGGTAATCAGTTACCTTACATCGATCGCATCGTCTGGCAAATTACGGAAAATATGAACACTCAACTGCTCCAGTTCCGCACTAACGATTTAGATACGACCGACGGGTGGGGACGGATGCGCCCAGAAGATTTTCCCCTTTTGAAACAAGAAGAAAAGCGAGGAAAATTTACAGTTTATACAGGTGGACCGCGACCGGGCACGACTTTTATTTCCTTTAATCTAAATAAAGGACGCCGGAAGGGACGCCCCTTGATCGATCCCGTTAAATCTCGCTGGTTCAATAATGTAGCATTCAGACAAGCGGTTGCTTATGCCATCGATCGGCAAGCGATGATTAACAACACTTTGCGCGGTCTGGGTGAAATGCAAAATTCACCGATTTCTGTACAAAGTTCTTACTACATAACTCCGGCAGAAGGTCTGAAAGTTTACGAATATAATCCGAAAAAATCTAAGGAATTATTATTAAATGCAGGGTTTAAGTATAACAAGCAAGACCAGTTGTTAGACGCGGATGGAAATCGCGTGCAGTTTACATTAATAACGAATGCTGAAAATCAAACCCGCGTGTCAATGGGAGCGCAAATTAAGCAAAGTTTGAGCCAAATTGGCATTCAAGTAGATTTCAATCCGATTGCCTTCAACACGCTTGTAGATAAACTCTCAAACACTCTAAATTGGGAATGTTATTTGCTCGGCTTTACCGGCGGTATCGAACCGCATAATGGTGCGAATGTCTGGTTGACAGATGGCGGGTTACACAGCTTCAATCAAGATGCCGTATCGGGGTCAAAGCCGATAGAGGGTCGAGAGGTGGCGCGTTGGGAGGCGGAAATTGGGCGTCTGTATATCAAAGCAGCGCAGGAGTTGGATGAGGTCAAGCGCAAAGCTATCTATGCCGAAACGCAGCGGATTACGCAGGAATATTTGCCGATGATTTATCTAGTCAACCCGCTGTCAATGTCAGCCGTGCGCGATCGCGTTACCGGCATCAAATACTCTTCTCTTGGCGGTGTCCTCTGGAATCTTTATGAGCTGAAAGTGACCGATTAAAGGCAAAATTTACATTGCCCATTCTTCTTTTTGCATTATTAATTCTTAATTTGAAGCCGTGACTCAACCTGAAGCTTTGCAAATCTTATTAGCAGCGGTTGCCGCTGGTGACGTTAGCCCAGAAGCGGCGTTAGAAAAACTCAAGCATTTTGCCTTTGAACCAGTGGGCGATTTTGCCAAAATTGACCATCACCGCACCTTGCGAACGGGTTTTCCAGAGGTGATTTGGGGGCCAGCAAAGACACCCGAACAGATTGCTGGGATTATGGAGGCGATGCGGCAGCGCAACCCTATCGTCATGGCAACGCGGATTGAACCGGCAGTCTATGCCCAGTTGCAGGAAAAAGTAGCAGGTCTCCAATATTACCCTTCTGCCCGAATCTGTGCCATTTCTCCTGCCACCCTAGAACCCCAGTATTCGGGCACAATTGGCATCCTCAGTGCCGGTACTGCCGATTTATCCGTCGCTGAGGAAGCAGCGGTTACAGCAGAACTGTGTGGCTTCCGGGTGCAGCGCCTCTGGGATGTCGGAGTCGCGGGTATCCACCGCCTGTTAAGTAACCGTCACGTCATTGAATCGGCTAATGTGCTAATCGTCGTTGCCGGGATGGAAGGTGCTTTACCCAGCGTCGTCGCTGGTTTGGCTGATTGTCCCGTGATTGCAGTTCCCACCAGTGTCGGCTATGGTGCGAGTTTCGGCGGACTTGCGCCACTGTTGACAATGCTAAACTCTTGTGCAGCAGGCGTGGGCGTGGTGAATATTGACAATGGCTTCGGTGCGGCTATTTTAGCTGGACAAATCTTGAGGACGGCTCACAAGCTGAAATCATCTGGGTAGTAGAGTGGCATTGACTACTCATGCTACAACGGTGAGCCTATCACTTATATGCTGTTTAATGATGGACAGCTAATAATTAGATTTTTACCCATCAGCTAAACCAGATGCCTACCTCCAAGATAGAATCAAAGCAACTCCTAGAACGCTTGATTTTTGAAGATGAACGTCCTCAAGACTGGGTACAAGATGTTTGGGGACTTAGTCCCACTTTGGGAGACAGCGCTGCCAAATTGTTAGAGGTTTTTGAAGCGTTGATTGAGTGCTGTCCTGAAGAAAAATTAGAAAATTTATTGCAAACTTTGTATCGGGACTCGCTTCAGTAATTATTTCAACTGAGGACGCGATCGCACCTTTCCTTAATTGATAGCAGCGATCGCCATCAGGATGCGATCGCTTCTATCGAGCTTGCAGGCAATTTTCTGACGCTACATTACCCGCGCTACACCAGACTTAAACAGCTTGGTTAGACTGATTCAATGCAGAACGCCCATTCAGCGACAGCATCACGCGGGAAACTCCCGTGAACAGAACGCTGACACCCACTAGCGTCCCAATCAGCCAAGGGGCATTGAAGGGCCACTGGAACCAAATCATTGCGCCCAACACCAGCGTAATAATGCCATCTGTCAGCACCCATGTCCAGTTCGGTTGCGGACGCACCCGGAATGCCAGGATCAGGTTGAATACACCTTCCGTCAGTAAAAAACTACCTAGCAACAGAGTCAGCGTCAGGACACCTGTTAAGGGGTAGAAAAATAGCATCGCGCCTGTGGCAATGTAGAGGGCGCTCAACAAGAGTTTCCAAATGAAACCTCCTTGCTCGCGGGTTTGAAAGGCATAGACCGCCTTGGCGACTCCCGCGCTAGCTAGGATCAAAGCAATCCAAGTCTCAGCGACAATTGTCGAGACATTCGGTACAGCGATCGCAACTATCCCCAAAATAATCAAAAGAGCGCCAGTCAAGAGCGATCCATTAATACCTTTGTTCTTGTTGATGTCAGTAGAAACGTCGGTTGTCATACAAATTTTTTTTGGCACGAGTGAGCTATAGGTTCAGGCTAGGAAATTTCTCAAGAACTGGGTAGAACCTTAAGGTAGACCACCCTGCTACACCAAGCTCTACCCGCTGATATAGTTTGCGATCGCATTTTCCCGTCAATTTCTGGGGGCGATCGCTTATTCTGACTCCTCTGGTACTTTAGACTTGATGCGAAACCTAGAATAAAAGGTAAAGCTTGTCTGATTCCGCTCTTGGAGGCTGCCTCAATGGTACAAATATCCTCTAAATCCATCACCTTAGAAGAGTTCTTGAAACTCCCAGAGACAAAGCCTGCCACAGAGTATATCAACGGTGAGGTGATTCAGAAACCAATGCCTAAAACTCGTCACTCCAGGCTTCAGGAAAAGTTAACGGGTACAATTAATGGTGTTGTTGAGGAACAGCGAATTGCCTACGCTTTTCCGGAACTGCGATGCACATTTGGAGGACGGTCAATTGTTCCAGATGTTGCCGTTCTTCGCTGGAACCGGATTGAATTCAATGATGAAGGCGAACCTGTAGATGATGTATTTATTGCTCCAGATTGGGCGATCGAGATTTTATCTCCAGAACCGAGTTCAAATCGAGTGACGGGTAATATTTTGCACTGTCTCAAGCATGGTTCCCAACTCGGATGGCTAATCGATCCTAGCGATCGCTCTGTACTAATTTTCCTACCCAACCAACAGCCAGAATTGTATCAAGGAAGCGATCGCTTAGCTGTGTTAGACGGGATTGACCTAGAATTGACAGCGGAGCAAATTTTTGGCTGGTTAAGAATGAGAAGTTAATTGGTTAGGGTAGATGCGATCGCACTTGTCGAACTTGCAGCCAACTTCGTTGAAGACGGGAACATCCCAATTTTGCAAATATACCTGGCGAATTCTATTCGCCCTTTTTACTCCTTAAAGCGAGTTGATATGGGTAAAGCGCTACCGTTGAGAGGTTTTTAAGTCAATAGTATTTAGGTCAAGGTAAATAGTCTATGCTTAAAGCGTATCCTGCCATTATTCTAAAAGCCCCATGACTAGCAAGGAAGTGCTAAGAAGCGTTGCTTCGGAAATACAACTATTCGATGATATTGAGCAGAAGGAAACTTTTTTGTTCGTGCTGGGAGCATTATTTTCTAGAGTTATTAGCTTGAAAAAAGCAGCAGAAATTATGGGAATAGAGCCTGATGTGTTTCTTACGTTGTTAGACTTGATGGGGCTTGAGTTTTCCTATTTAACTCCACAAGATATTCCACTTGAGAAGAATTGGTAGGCTCTCTTGAAGGTTATTTTTAACTCCTCTCCATTAATTTTTTTATCACGGCTGCAATTTCTGGATAGTTTTGTTGACTCTCCCGATGAATTCTACCTGCCAATGTTTGTTGCAGAAGAAATCAGTGCTAAATCTGACGAAGCTTGTCTGCAAGTGAAAGCTTTGATTGATTCCGGTAAAATTTCAGCCAGGACAATTAAATTAACTTCCTTAGCCAACAGTATAAATATGCGACTGGGGAGAGGAGAGGCGGAAGCGATCGCCCTTGGCATTGAATTGCAAACAGACTACATTATTTTGGATGATTTTGCAGCCAGGAAGGAAGCAACTCGTTTGGGACTGAATGTTAAGGGAATGTTAGCAATTATTAGGAAACTTCAAGCAGATAGCAAAATTACCATTGATAGCTTAGATCAATTGTATCAAGACCTAGTGGCGATTAATTTCAGGATTAAGCGATCGTTATTTGATGCCATCTTTGAGGATTAGACGAGCGCGATCGCAATTTTATCGTAATTTCAAGGAAGCGATCGCACCTTTATTTTGATTGTATCTATATAACTCGATTTTTCCAGTATCCAGGTTCTCGACTACAGTGCATCACTGCCACAATTAGAATGAAATCTTGCTCAATTGTGTAGAGAATTCCATCAGGAAATTTGCGCGTCAAGCATCGACGAATTCTTCATCAATTATGCGCCAACGAGTGGGAGACTCGATAATTCTGAATATTGCATCCTCAACTGCGTTGATAAATGCTTGAGCCAACTCAACTCGACTCCGTGAATAAAACTGTACCGCTTCACCATATTCAGTTAATGCTGCTGGGTGAAATACATACTTCATTGCTCTAGGAGTCGCCTTACCTCAGCCAATGCTTCTTCCCCAGAAATTGGTTGAACTGCGCCGCTTCGGATTTCGTCCCTACGATTCTTGGCTTTAGTTGTCCAAAGTGTTTGAATCGTTTCGTCTACATCGAATTCAAGGCTTTCAACTAGCCTCTCCGCCAGGAGCGCTCTCGATGCACTTGGTAAAGATAAAGCTTCTTTCATCAGTTGCTCGATCGATAGCATAGCTACTTAGAAATCAGAGTTATTCACAGTTTAACAATAAAGCGATCGCATTTTCCCGTCAATTTATTAAAGCGATCGCTAATCAGTTAGTCGAAGCAATCCTGCAACGTGCCTAGTTGGTTAGCGAACGGTATTTCCAGGTTATCATCACCCATCCTCACAAACTGTTATTCTAACAGCCACCCAAATACATCTCCTACATTCAGCTTTAGTTCGCTAGCAAATGAAGGAACGGGAAGCTGCTGTTCTGGTTCGTCAAACACCTCTGGTTGTTGCTTAGGTTGATAAACGAAAATCGTCTGCTCATTTGGGTCAATTAGCCAGCCCATTTGTGTTTTATATTTGAGAGAATGCAGAATTTTTTTCGTGACTTTCGTAGCGCTTTGGTCGGGAGATAAGATTTCAATTATCCAATCAGGAGCAGATTGAAATACATTTGCTACACCGCCGTTTTCTTTGCGGGGAATTCTCTCCCAGGTAAATACTGCTACATCTGGCACAATTGACCGTCCACCAAACGTACACCGCAATTCTGGAAATGCCCGTGCAACTTTTTGGGGCTTAACGACAGCATTAATAGTAATAATCAACTCACCTTGAATGGTGCTATGTTCTCCCTGCGGCATTGGCTTCTGAATAATTTGACTGTCAATGTACTCGCTGGCGGGTTCAGTTTCTGGTAGCTCCAGAAACTCTTCTAAAGTCAAAGCTTTATTGGGTGTTTGTACCATTTGAAGTTACTTCGATTTATGCTGAATGCAAATATAGCTACGCAGGGTGAGCATTACCAGGACAACAATTGAGACTTAGGCTCACATATCCTCAGCTTGCCCGCCGTAACCAGCCAAACACTTGCTCAACCGTCAATTCTAATGGGATATCCTGTAGGACAGGCAAGCGATCGCTATCTCTGAGCAAAGCCATCCGAGTATCTGACCACAGCACAATAATCACTCGTTCTGTCGGATCGAAGAGCCACCCTAATTGAGTTCCTTCTTGCAAACAAGTTTGAATTTTAGCAATTAGTTTAGTGGCGCTTTGGTCGTAAGATTGCTTGTTACTTAGCGGTTAAAGCTAGGGTTGCGGTGGGCAATATCCCACCGCAACCTTTTAGACTTATAGATTGAGTTTAACCAAGGCAGCGAGAATTGATGCTCAAAAGCGATCGCGTAGCGTATGTCCCACAAGCGCGGCTTCTCACACTTACACCTTAAACTTCTCAGTAATTCGCTTCATCGCCTCTTCGACATTTTCCCGACTATTAAATGCCGAAATGCGGAAGTAACCTTCACCCGCAGCACCGAAACCAGAACCAGGAGTACCGACAACATTGCAAGTTTGCAGCAACTTATCGAAGAAATCCCAACTCGATAAACCATTAGGCGTTTTCACCCAGACGTAAGGCGCATTCACGCCGCCATATACTGCTAATCCAGCCGCCGTCAGTTGTTCGCGGATAATTTTGGCATTTTCCATGTAGAAGTTGACTAGCGCCTTCGTTTGCGCCTGTCCTGACTCGGAATAAACTGCCTCAGCGCCGCGTTGCACGATGTAGGACACGCCATTAAATTTGGTGGACTGGCGGCGATTCCACAGCTTCCATACTTCCACATCGGAACCATCGGCGGCTTTTGCTTTAAGCGTTTTCGGCACTACTGTCAACGCACAGCGGGTTCCAGTAAATCCGGCATTCTTAGAAAACGAGCGAAACTCGATTGCACAATCTCTTGCACCTTCAATTTCGTAGATGGAATGGGGAAGCGCTGGATCGGTTATAAAAGCTTCGTAAGCCGCATCAAAGAAGATAATGGAACCATTAGCTTTGGCGTAGTCTACCCACGCCTTCAGGTGTTCCTTGGTGGCAGTTGCGCCTGTAGGATTATTGGGGAAGCAGAGATAAATTAAGTCAACTTTCTGCGAGGGAATCTCGGCGGTAAAGTTGTTCTCTGCGGTGATGGGTATATACACCAAACCGCCAAACTCGCCTTTATCGTTAGCAGCGCCTGTATGTCCCGCCATCACGTTGGTGTCTACATACACCGGATAAACCGGATCGGTGACAGCGATCGCGTTATCATCACCAAATATATCGAGAATGTTGCCCGTATCGCACTTAGAACCGTCGGAGATGAAGATTTCGGAAGCATCAACTTCGCATCCCCGCGCCTGGAAGTCATGTGAGGCAATTGTCTCCCGCAACCAAGCATAACCCTGTTCTGGGCCATAGCCTTTGAACGAAGCGCGATCGCCCATTTCCTCCACAGCTTTAATCATCGCCGTGCGACAGGCTTCCGGTAAAGGTTCCGTGACATCGCCAATCCCCAGCCTTATAATTTTTGCGTCAGCATTAGCCTCTGCGAAGGCATTCACCCTTCGCGCAATTTCGGGAAATAGATAGCCAGCTTTGAGTTTGAGGTAGTTATCGTTAATCGTTGCCATGTTGAATCGCCACGAACGCCGTAAAATAGCTTACTGCCAATCGTCGCGTTACGATTCCAAGGTTAATAGTGTTGACGTTACTCCCCAACTACAGACAGCCAGCTAGGATAAGCAAAAGAATCCTTACCTTGCAACTTTGAACCTTGGTAAGTTTGAAATACTTGGCTGGCTACCGTTTCAAGATTATCCATTAGCTTGTCATCTTCGCCCGTAGCTTCAAAAGCTAGACTCCACCAATCTTTACCCTTAATATCTAGTTGAGTGAGTTCAACGGTACAGTCTTGGTAAACACGCTGCGATCGCACCTTCTTCACACCCATCCACGACTCTTTTCCCGCCACCTCTGCGGGAATAAAGCATTTTGAAGTCGGATCTTCACACATCCACTTCGCCCATTTCTCTGCCTTACCCTCAACCAAATCTCCAAAACGCAGCACCTTTAATTCGGTTTGACGCCACTTGATTTCCAGCTTTCCTTGCCGCAGTTTGATACCCAGGTAATCACTATTAGGTAAGTATAAATACCAGTCTTCTCGGTCTTCTGGTGACTCCATCTGTCCACCGAGACTATCTTGATTGAACCAGCGTTCAATCTCTGTGGGGATTGTGCCGCGATAAAACCAGCGCAGCTCTATCGTTGTTAGCATTATGTCCTCTCTAGAATGTTTAGTTGCCGACTTGGGAATGTCTCAAAGACAAGAAATTTGTCCTTTATTTAGGTAGATAGGAGGCAGTTATTTTATAAACTTATTTAGTTGCATAAAACGTGTATAGCAATCCTAAATCATTTGTGAACTCTCTCTTTTGCCTCTCTTTTGCTCTTCCTTGGCGCTCTTGGCGTTCTTGGCGGTTCGTTAAAAATAATTTTTGTCACCAATCAAATAGGACTGCTATATTTATTTAAAGCTTTGGCTAATAACTATGTAGATGGAGCTAATTATTTGTAGGATGGGTAGAGTATAAGCGTTACCCATCAAACCCGTGTCATGCGTTGGGTTTCGTTCCTCAACCATTCTCTACATCAGATGCGCGAGTTGAATTATGTCTACCTAATTATATAATAGTTAACAATAAAATTTAATATATTAAAGCAATGCTTAATTCACATTTTTCGATGAGTTATGATTTGATTGAGAAAGGTTTCTATTAGTCAAAATAAAGCAAGCACAGCTTCTATACTGATTTATCGGCAAATCTAGTATCCCCACCTAGAGTTTAGGTAAACTGGCTTGTAAAGTGTAAAGGCATCCGGGTTCAGGAAACAAGGCTAGTTAGCTGAAAGACTATCCAAAACTCTTGAAACCCTTGAAAAATCGTAGGTTGGGTTGAGTTCACGAAACCCAACAAACTGCACCAGTGCTGGGTTTCGTGAACTCAAAGGGAGCCTACACATCCGAGATTTGGATAGTCTTTCAAGGCTAGTTAGTGTGGGTCAAGCGTGTCGGATAAAAATTGAGTAAAAGTGATTTAAATGATGTTATTAAGTATTTTAGAGCAGGCTACTGTTGCGGCACAGCAAAAAAACTGGTCATTGTTAAACCAATGCTTGCAGCAACTGCCACTTAAAAAAGAAGAGGTAAAGCAGGGGGAGTCGGCAAGAGGAGAGGATTCTAAGGTTTCGCCTTACTTAGAGGAATTACTGAACCTGGCTTTAGATGTACTTGACGCGGGGGATTTTCAGGAACGGTGGGAAGTGGCGAAGGTGTTACCCAAACTAGGGGAAGGCGCGATCGCACCTTTGATTTCCATCCTGAAAGACGAAGACGCCGACCTGGAGGAGCGCTGGTTTGCTGGTCGCATCTTGGGAGAATTTGACAATCCTGCTGTCGTCACCGCCTTGGTGGAGCTGCTGAAAACATCTGAGGATGAAGAACTCACAGTGTCAGCGGCGGCTGCTTTAGCGAATATCGGCTCTCCTGCTGTGGAAGCTTTGACCGAATTATTAGCAGAGTCAGAGACACGACTGTTAGCCGTGCGATCGCTTGCCCAAATCCGCCGTTCGGAGACCATTGCGCCTCTACTTAACGTGGTTCAAGATCCTCAATCTCCAATTCGAGCCGCTGCAATTGAAGCACTGGGTAGTTTTCACGACAGCCGGATTCCGCCAGTATTGATGGATGCCTTGAAAGATCCAGCCGCACAGGTGAGAAAAGAAGCGGTAATTGGCTTGGGGATGCGCTCCGATTTACTAGAAGAATTGGATCTGGTAAATCAGCTGCAACCCCTGCTATTTGACTTTAATTTGGAAGTTTGCCAGCAGAGTGCGATCGCGATTGGAAGACTGGGGACAGATGAAGCCGCCGCTGCCTTGTTTCAGGTACTCTCATCCCCGAATACGCCGCTTAGCTTGCAAGTAGACATCGTGCGATCGCTCCCCCAAACAGCAGCCGCCTTGGAGTATTTGCAACAAGCCCTTTCTGTTGAGTCTCCGGTGCTATGGCAGGAAATTGTCACCGTTTTAGGGCGAGTGGATTCTCCAAAATTAGTTCCAACAGCCGCTAAAATTCTGGTGACGGCACTCGAATCAGAAAGCCCAACTGCTCAAAATCCCAAGGTTAAACAAGCGGTGGCAATGGCATGGGGACAGCTAGGAGATGCCATTGCGATCAGCCAGCTAATTGAGCTGTTGGCAGATCCCGATGCGGGGGTAAAACTGCACGCGATCGCTGCCCTGAAAAAATTTTCCGTCGCTTACCAGCAATTAAAGCAACTCGCTAACAACGAAAATCTGACCCCAGAATTAAAACAAGGGGTAGCGATCGCTTTAAAAGAATGGACAGTTAATAGTTATTAGTTAATAGTCATTAGTCACTAGCTAGTGACTAGTAACTATTAACTAATAACACGGAAGTGTCACGGTAAAAGTCGTTCCTACCCCAACTTGACTATCCACCGCTATCTTGCCTCCGTGTATTTCTACGCACCTTTTGACAATCGCCAGTCCTAAGCCAGTTCCGGGAATTTTGCCAACATTTTTTGCGCGATGAAATGTTTCAAAGAGTCGTGCTAAATCTGCTGGAGGAATGCCAATTCCTTCATCTCGAATTTGAAAAATAGCCTCTTTATTCTGACAAATCAAGCCAAAATGAATGATGCCGCCTTGAGGAGAATATTTAATTGCATTTGATAACAAATTATTAAGAATTTGTCGCAGCAGTTTTTCATCCATAAAAACGATAGTCTCGGATTCATTTTCAGGGATGGTTAAAAATTCTAGATTAGAAGATTGAAGAGAGTAATCTTCAATATTTAACCTTTCCGGCTTGAATTGTGTTTGATTGCTGACAAAGTTGAGAGCGTGCTGATTGCTAGCACTCATTTGGATTTCTTCTACCAAATTGCGGCAGAATTCTGTTAGATCGAGGGAGACTGGGTTAAATTCTGCTTTCCCTGCATCTGTTCTGCCGATTAAAAGCACATCTTCTAACAGATCGGTCATATTTCTAACGATGTCTTTAATCCGCAGCAAATATTTGCTTTTTTTCTCCGGAGACCATTCATTAGAGCAATGTTCTAACATATGGGCAGAAAGAGAAATCGCTGTCAGCGGATTGCGGAATTCGTGGGAAACCATTGAGACAAAGCGAGATTTCAATTCACCCAATTGTCGCTCTTGTTCCAACGCCTTGTGAATTTCTTCTTCTGCTTGCTTGCGAACGGTGATGTTGCGGATAATGCTAGTGACGAGAAATCCTTGGGGGGTTTCAATGTGGCTGAGGCTGACATCTACGGGGAACTCACTGCCATCCTTGCATCGGGCAAACAGCTCAATACCCACTCCCATCGGTGGTACTTGAGGTTCACAAGAGTCGGTGCGTTCTTTATCGTGTACGCGACGGATGTAATCGGGTAGCAACATCTCCAGGGTATTCCCAAGCAATTCATCGCGCTCATAGCCAAACATTTTCTCAGTTTGAGTGTTAACGAGAACGATGCGATCGCCTTTGCCAACAATTGCGATCGCGTCTGGTGCTGCTTCTAGAAACTTCCGAAATTTTTCTTCGCTTTGCCGGAGTTGGGCTTCTGCTTGTTGATGCTTAACAATTTCCTGTTGCGATCGCTCGTTTGTCTCCTTTAACTCAGCATTGCGCTGTTTGAGATCCAACGAGAGTTGTCGCGTCCGCAACAAAATCACCACTCGCGTCTGCAATTCTATCTTCTCGATGGGGATTGTGACTAACTCATCAACACTCTTCCACAGGTGTCGAGTCATCAACCCCACATCCTGACGAGGAACGATTAACAGAAACGGTAGAAAAACTGGTAATTCAGCCGCTTTTCTAGCTTGCACCTGTTCCCAAAACTGCTTTAGAGCCAAACCATCTAAGATGCACAGGTCAAAAGGAGTGTTGAGGATTAAGGACTGAGGACTGAGCGGTAGGGGCAGAACAGTACCATGCCCGTGCTGAGCGCTGAGCGCAGTCAGGGCGGGGAGATCCCGTTCCTGCTGAGGACTGAAGAGACGCTGATTTATCGCGTCTCTACAAGACTGAGGACTGAGTAAGATTTCTCTCCTGCTCCCTCTCCCTCTCTTCTCTCCGTCGGGTAGCAATATCTCGTGATGCCCAGCAAGCCACTCTGAGAGCAGGCGGCGGTTTTCTTTTTGCTCTACAAGCAACAAAATCCGGCTCATACTTAATCTCTTTGTAGACTGCGAACGATCCCCAGAAACTTTTTGACAACTAGCGGTTTAACTAATGTACTCTGCGTTCCGCGAGCTAGGCTAGGCTGCTCAATAGCGGCGCTTTGCTTAGGCAAGAGTAGTAGAAAGGGTATTTGCCGATCCCGAATTCGTTTGCAGCGTTCCCAAACACGCCGGTAAAAACCGTCCCTGTCCATCAGCGCCAAACCGATTGCTTTTGGCTCGGTCAGGGCTAAATCGAGCGCTTCTAAACAGTTAGCACTTTCGACAGAATTTCCTTCTTTGCCGAGGAATTGAGCCACAAGTTCCAGGTGGCGCTGGTTTCGAGCTGCCGCCAAAATCAACGGTTGCTCCTTCAAATTTCCCCTTTTTTTTTGGCTTCTCTTTAGTGGTACCGTAATTTAGTCAAAGGTGCCGTGATATGGCTCACAATGATTAAATATTCAGTTATTTATATCCTGCGGTTCGCCTGAAATTGGATGGATTTTAAAGCGATCGCGTCCTTCCTCTTTTGCTACAGATAGCGCCCTTTGCGCCTCAGCAATCAAGACTTGGGGGGTGGAATTTCTCTCAGGAATCAACGTGGCAACTCCTAAACTGATAGTCACGCGATCGCTAATCGGGGAATTAGCGTAGGAAATGTTTAAAGCTGCCACATTTAAACGCATCGCTTCTGCCACGACAATCGCCCCAGAGCGATTTGTATCGGGGAGAAGTGTCACAAATTCTTCACCACCATATCGGGCGACAACGTCTCCACATCTTTTCACAGCAGCACTTAGAGCTTTTGCGACTTCTCGCAGACAATAATCGCCTCGCTGAAGTCCGTAGGTATGGTTAAAAGCTTTGAAAAAATCGAGATCGATCGTAATCAACGACAGAAACCTTGCCTCTCTGGCAGCACGTCTCCATTCCCGTTCCAAAATTTCCTCAAAATGATGGCGGTTGGCAATTCCTGTTAGGGCGTCTCTAAAAACCAAATCATCTAACACTTGGGGAAACTTCTGTAGATGTGGTGTCACTTTTAATAGCCCCTTGTCGCGGGCTTTCCCAAGCTCAAACTTGGATTTGTGTTTCAAAATCGAACTGATTCGTGTCAGCAGTTCTCCCTTACTGACGGGTTTGATCTGATAGTCCCCAGCGCCAGCGATCAACGTAAATTGCCAGTCTGCTGAGTCAGCCTGATTAGAAAGCATCAGAATTGGGATTGCCTCTTGTCGCAGCCATTCCCAAATCCGACTGTCGAGACTAGAGATATCTACTAAGGCAAGACTGATTTGTGTCGGTTGCCTCAAAGCTTGCTCGAACTCCTCTAAACTGTTAGCTGTGAGGAGCGGGTATCCTTCCTGGGTTAAGAATTGTGCTAAAAGTTGCAAGTTGTAGTGGTTTCGGCTGGCTACTAGGAGCGACGGTTGTTTCTTCATGCTGATTCATCAGAGACTGGTAAGGGATATCTTTTTGATCGCTTATTTTGATGCGATCGCCGTAGGCATCGCATCAAAAATGAGTGTACGGTTGCAGACATGGTATTTATAGCGTTTCAAGAGTTGGGTGGAATATATGGCAGTTCTAACGTTCAGTAGGGGCTTTTTGATTGCCATGCCCCTACAGATGTAAGATGTATTGCACCCAATCGATAATTGCTATATTTCCAACGGTTTATCCCGTTGATGCTGTTGGTAAAACCCATCTGTGCCACCCTGAGCGAGCTGCTGTATCAAGCCCTACCAAAACAGTTAAGCAAATCCGCTAAATTCATTTCATCGGCTTTAAATGTAATTTAGGCTACATATCATGCGACTAGAGCAGTTGCAAGCCTTTCTAGCAGTTGCTGAAACCGGCAGCTTTCAGCAAGCGGCGCGAAAGTGCGGGTTCACTCAGTCCACTATTAGCAGGCAAATCCAGTCTCTGGAAACGGATCTAGGTATTTCCCTGTTTCATCGCACGGCTCAGGCAAAGCTAACAGTTGGGGGCGATCGCTTTTTGCCCCGCGCCCGCAAAATTTGTCAGGAGTGGCAACAAGCCACGCAAGAATTAGCAGACTTGTTGGCAGGGAAGCAACCAGAACTGTGTGTGGCAGCGATTCATTCGGTTTGCGCCCAATACTTGCCGCCGGTGTTACAGCAGTTTTGCCGAGATTACCCGGCGGTGCAGCTGCGGGTGACATCGTTGGGAAGCGATCGCGCCCTCAAAGTTCTGCGAGACGGAATGGTTGATGTCGCGATCGTGATGAATAACCGCTTTTTAACGGCTAGCCCGGATATGGTGGTCGATGTCTTATACAATGAACCCATCGAAATCTTGATGGCGGCAAATCATCCGCTGACCAAGTTCAAACAGGTGCCCTGGTCAGAACTCGTTCACTATCCGCAAGTGGTGTTTAAGGATGGGTACGGGATGCAACGCCTGGTACAAGAGCGATTTTTGCGGCAAGGTGCTAATCTCCAAGCGGTGATGGAGTTAAATACGCTTGATGCCTTTCGCGGTGTCGTGCGGCAGGGAGAATTGATTGCTCTTTTGCCCCAGTCAGCTTTGGTAGATGCTCGCCAGGATGCAACGCTGGCGATTCGAGTCATTGATTCCACACCAGCGCCGGGGACGGCAAACTTAGCCGACTCGCTGGCAGATCCCAGCTTGTCTCGTCAGGTGGTGATGGTGACAACGCGCGATCGCTTGCTCATTCCCCCCATTCAGCACTTTTGCCAGATGGTACGCGACTTAGTACCGATGCAATTAGAAGCAGCGATTGACAACACTGTAATCTGCTCGGATGCCTCTGTACCTCTTAACTAATGGCTAATTGCAAAAAAAGTCTTTTGATAATTAGCCATTAGCAAAAAACTGACGACTACTGACTACTACAAAATACTATGAGTAATGAGTTCAGGGAAATTCTGCGAAAAGTGGGTAGTGGCGTCCACACGGGCGAAAATATAAGTCGCTCCGAAGCCGAGGAGGCGACGCGGATGATGCTACTACAGGAAGCAACACCAGCGCAGATTGGGGCATTTATGATCGCCCATCGGATTAAGCGTCCCACAGGCGAAGAATTGGCAGGGATGTTAGACGCCTACGACGGACTAGGGCAAAAACTGCAACCCATCGACTCAGAACGCCCGGTAATCGTTCTGGGGACGCCCTACGATGGGCGATCGCGCACGGCACCCATATCGCCATTGACCGCTTTAATCCTGGCAACGGCCCGACAGGCGGTGGTGATGCACGGAGGCGACCGGATGCCTACCAAGGAAGGCTTGCCACTGATTGAGATTTGGCAGGGATTGGGCGTCAATTGGGCTGAGTTATCCTTACCTCTCGTCCAGCAGGTCTTTGAGGCGACCCAACTAGGGTTTGTTTATTTGCCCAAGCATTTCCCCCAGGCGGCGGGACTGGTTCCCTACCGCGACCAAATTGGCAAACGTCCCCCCTTTGCGACGATGGAGTTAATGTGGTGTCCCTACGCGGGGAAAGCTCACATTGTAGCGGGGTTTGTCCATCCTCCCACCGAAGGGATGTTTCAAGACGCTTCGGCATTGCGAGGCAATCCCCAGTATTTCACAGCAGTGAAGGGATTAGAAGGTAGCTGCGATTTACCGCGCGATCGCACTGCGATTATTGGAACTTGGCAACCCGGTTGCCCTCCGCAACGCCTCCTGCTTCATCCCCGTGACTACGGCTTTGAGGGCAAGGAAGTCTCTTTAAACTCCACAGATGAGCTGGTACAAGAAATGCAAGCAGTGCTGCAAGGTAACAAGAGCGAACTTATGCAAGCAGCCATCTGGAACGGTGGTTTTTACCTGTGGCATTGCGGTCTCGCCCCAGATTTATCATCCGGTTTGACTCAGGCAGAAACCTTATTGTGCAGCGGTCAAGTTGCTCAGAAACTACAGGAAATTAGTCAAGTGATTTCTTCTTTAAGTTCTTCGGTCTTCAGTAGTCGGTAAGCAATTAAAAATGCTTGCATTAAAAATGATCAAATCCAGTCTAAAGCAAGCACTTTGATTTTTTTCTAGTATGCCAATTAAATGTGGAACAGCTTAGTCGAAAGAATTAGTAAAATATTTTGAGTTTTGAATTCAAGAACTCTTTTCTCACTCAAAACTCAAAACTCTCATTCCCGATTACCCAACGGTTAAAATCATTCCTTCACGGGCGAGTAATCCATTCGGAAACACCAACTGGATTTGCCCTTCCACTTGGTCGAGAAAATCATCGTCGTATTCTGGTTCGTAGCTAAACATCACCAATTTTTTGACGTTAGCCGCATCAGCCGCCTTGATGCAGGTTTGCCAGAAGGGATTTTCGCAGGGTTCAACAGCAAAGTCACCCGCGTGAGAAGACTTGCCTTTTAGCCCCGAACCTTTGTCTAGTTCAGGGGAAGTCGCATTGCAAATGAGTAAATCGGCTCCACGGGCTAAGTGCAGCAGCTTTTCATCTAGGACGTCCGGATCGTTGTCTGCACCCGTAGCGTAAACAGCCGTGTGTCCCTGCCAGGTGACTCGGTAGCCTACTGTCCCCAGGGAATTGTTGGTTGAGCAGGTTTCAATCGCGATATCGTCTACCGCGACCGTCTCGCCGGGAGTCAGGTCATAGAACTGTAGTTCTGATTGCATCACCTGTATGGGGACTGGAAAATTCGGAGGCGTCATCTGGTCGCTGAGACTTTGTTTAATCGATGCTCCATTAGACCCGGCTGCCCCATAAATATGAAAACAATTGCCCTTAATAAAGGCAGGAACGAAAAAAGGAACGCCTTGAATGCGATCGCTTTGGGAGTCGGTAAAGAATATGTAAGCTTCCACCGGCATTTGGCGGAGTAATTGATTACCCAGTAACCGCAAGCCGGTACCGCCATCAAAAATTAATCGTTTGCAGCCTATCCGCATTTCCACACAGGGGGTATTGCCGCCGTAGCGAAGCGTCTCCTTCCCAGCGGCAGGAATTTTGCCCCGCACACCCCAAAACTGCACCACAAACTCGGCGTCAGCGTGGGTTGACTGACTCGCTGTGGGATTGGAGATTTGAGGATTTGGTGCCGCTGGTTCTTTTGAAGACATATATTCGCTCAAGAAGTTAGCTGCACGCTTAGCAGTTCGTCGTAGCGGCGGACTTCTATTAACCGATTTTGCGCGTCTACGAGAACAACTTTAGGATGATAAGTTTTTAGTTCTTCTGGGCTAAATTGTCCGTAGGTCATGATGATTAAGCGATCGCCCTTCATTCCCAAACGAGCCGCTGCACCATTGAGTTCGACTGCCCCTGAATTTGCCGGTGCGGCGATCGCATAGGTAATCAAGCGCTCTCCATTCGAGACATTAACAACTTGTACCTGTTCATAAGGTAGTATACCGGCGGCATCCAATAGGGTTCTATCAATACTGATACTCCCTACATAGTCGAGATTTGCCCTAGTAAGCGTGCAACTATGAATTTTCGAGAGAAGAAGCGATCGCTGCATACAAGAAAGGTTATTAACACCGTTGAGAAAGTGCAAGGCGCTGATTGCTTCTCCTGCGATGCCTGCACTTTCCTCATGTTGTATCTATCAGCACTAGGGTTTGGCGCATGAAAAGTTTTCTCAGCTAAAGCTGATTCTAACGTTCTCAAACCACTTCATCCCTCAATTTTTCCCTCGTTCGCTCACGTAGCGCTGCTATCTCTACTCTTTTTGCTACCAGCTTTAATGCATTGTTCCACCAATGGCATCACTTGATCGACATCTTGCCAACCGAGAATTTCCGTGACCTTCTTCTCTAAATTTTTGTAGGTTTTGAAAAATTCCGCGATTTCGTCCAGTCGGTGTGGTGCCAGGTCTTTGAGAGATTTGACTTGGGCGTAGCGCGGATCTTTGTCGGGAACGCACAGAATTTTTTCGTCCCGATCTCCCCCGTCAATCATCTCTAACATTCCGATAGGTCGCGCTTGAATGACACATCCCGGAAATGTTGGCTCATCGATCAACACCATGCCATCCAGGGGATCGCCATCATCTGCTAGGGTGTTGGGTACAAAGCCGTAGTCATAGGGGTACTGCACCGAAGAATAAAGCACCCGATCTAGGGCAAAAGCTTGTAAATCCTTATCGTACTCGTACTTATTTTTGCTACCAGCAGGTATTTCAATCAGGACGTTAATTAGACCTGGTTTGGGTTGAGCAGGAATGCGTGTTAAATCCAAGACGTTTCTCCAAGCAACACAAAGTATTGGGGGTGTCCTGATGTCAGGCTGAAGGCTCTTGAGCCTTAACGTAGTTACTTTACAGCCGCTACGAATCGCACCCGTTGTTGAAGGAGGAATTAAGATATTCCTCCTTCTTCCTTCATCCTTTCAGATAGCCCTTGTGAGCATTCTACGGGAAGAAGGTCAACACAGAATCTCTGGCAGCCCAGATTCAAGGATTACGCTACATCCATTTGTTGTATCCTGAAGGTCAATCTTCGGGTAACGGGATTGAATAGCTGGTTTGCTGCTGCAAGCCTTCAGCGCGGCTTGGAGAGTAGTGAGCGATCGCAAACACAGGTAAAGTCAAAGTCAACAAAGCAATTGCAGTTCCCAGAAACTCTGCCCACCTATGCGGAGGAGGTTGGTCAGAAGAGTTGGAGGACTGGCTACTTAATTCCATAAAAAGATAATTGCAAACTCAACACGATCAAATGAAACAGTGAAAAGAGGGTAAATTTTGAAATCCTCTATTCTTAATTCTAGCGAGTTCTTCTAGGCTGTCTGTCGTCTAGTAAACAATCTCAATCTACTGATACCAGCTACCAAATGCCTTGATGAATGTCAACTGTCTTTGGGGATATAAAATTGCAGGTTGAAGGTGGAAAGATTTAAGGTTAGTTTAAATATTTAACTGGCAACTTGTTAACTGGCAACGATCGAGACTTAACTCTAGCGCCCGACGAAGCTATGATGCATAAGAGAAGCTCACACCGGAAGACGGAGTGGTAGCCATGTACATTCCCACCGCCCTTGCCGACGAACTCAAGCTCTACCTCAATTATCTGGCTGACAAGGGAGATACACAAGCGCAAACCCTGTTGACTCAAATCGAACAGATTGCGACTCCTATCTCAACGCTGACAACGCTAACGGCTGTGGAACAAGAAATGTCTTCCGCACCCCCGGAAGGGATGGGTTTGAGGTGTTGAACACTGATTCCAACAGCAAGAAGAAGCTTTGTTCCTTGTCCGTCAGTAGTCGGTGGTAACGATTTTTTTCACTACCTGCTACCCAATACCCCATCATCGATTCTGATGTCTCAGCCTCCTCCCAAGCCTCCGATAAGATCGGCAGACGCCAAGTCAGCTAGAATTAAGCGCCTGCGATCGCTTAGTTATCTTCTGGATAATGCGATCGCAATTCCGGGAACCTCCTACCGCGTTGGCATCGATCCCCTACTTGGACTTCTCCCTGGTGGCGGAGATATACTAGGAAGTGCCTTTTCAGCCTATATCGTGCTGGAAGCAGCGCTGCTGGGACTACCGCGAGAAGCTTTGGTGCGAATGGTGCTAAATATTCTTTTTGAGACTTTAGTTGGTACTGTGCCGCTGTTAGGGGATTTCTTTGACGCTACCTGGAAAGCAAATGCCAAAAACATGGTGCTGCTAGAAGCTCATCTAGCTTCTCCTCGGCAGAGTCAAAGGGCAGACTGGTGGTTTATCATTCTGCTGTTGGGTGGGTTGATGCTCTTTGTGATTGGCATCGCTGCTTTAAGTATTTTTATCCTGAATCTGCTGTGGCAAGCTATAAACAATTAAAAATTAAAAATTAAAAACTTTAATCCAGTTCTCCTTTCCAATCAGGTATTTTTAATTGCTTGCAAGCAAAGTTTCTTGGCTAACCCTGGAATTCGATTCTCAAGGGCATTGTACAACAGATGAGTAAGAAAGACTGGTGGGAAGCCACATTTCCAAACGGGCGTCAAACTATAACAATTTCTGATGCTAACGGGAATCCGGTAAAAATTGCTTATGGCGAAAAAGGTACGGGTAAACCGCTATTTTTAGTGCATGGAGTGGCGAGTTGGAGCTACAATTGGCGTAACGCGATCGAGCCGCTGTCGCAACATTTTCGCGTCATCTGTTTCGATGCGAAAGGACACGGTTTTTCCGAGATGCCACTACACCCGGAAATACTCGGTCATCAAGCACTTGAACTAGAGCAGATCGTGCGAACATTATGCGATGAACCGGCTGTTGTCGTAGCCCAATCTTTGGGGGCGTTAGTGACACTTGCCACTGCCCAAGCGCATCCAGATTTGTTCGCCCGATTAGTTGTAATCAATGTACCGATTTTCCTCAAACGATTGCCATTTTGGGGGATGCAATTATTAGCAGATTTGCCGTTAGATTTAGTTAAGATAGCGGATAAGTTGCGCGTGACCCAACTGTTTGCACCGCTACTGTGGCAAATTGTAGCCTTCGGGCGTCGGGAAGTTGTCGTTGATTGGACACAGATCACACCCGAAGAAGTTTACTGGATTACTTATCCGTATGTTGAATTTCCCAATGCTTTGACGAAAACTGCCGAGGATTTACAACACGCGGCGCAAGAAATTCAGCGCTTGGTAAAGAATGAACCGAATTTAATTCGTAACGTACAAGATAACCTGAATGCGATCGCGTGTCCGACTCTGATTCTCTGGGGCGCACAAGATCAATGGTTTCCCGTTACCGATGGCGAAAAATTACACGCCTGTATGCCTGATTCTAAGTTTAAGATTATCCCCGACTGCGGTCATGATGCGGCGGGAAGTCATGCAGATGCGATCGCATCAGAGATTCTTGAGTTTATGCGCGATACGGACTTTCTAAAATCAGAATCTTTGTATCGTTTTTAGCAGTAAAATTCCCCTAAGTATTGTCCATTTGATGCCAAATTCCAGTAGGGGCGGAAAGATACCGCCTCTACTAGCGATATAAACAAAGTCCGCGCCGCCACCAAAGGCAAGCGATGAGAGAGATGTGTCGCTGCATTGTTAGGTTGCGATCGCATTCCCGTCAGTTATGATAGTTTCTTCTCTGGCTTGGAACATCAGCCAGTTCTTGAATACGACCTATTTAGGATTAAACTCTTCAACCAAAAGGATGAGGCGTATTAATCCGCGAGTAGTACGCTAATTGGCACCAGCTATCCTATATTTTTAAATACACTTCCCAATTTAGTTTCAGAGGCGATTTCAGGGATGATAAATATGCCTTTATTTTTCCTCATGCCACTGGCAATGGTCTTGGTAGCTGTCTATATACTTCAAAATTCTGCTGACGAAATTTCCTATCTCGCCGCCGCAATTTCTATTGTTGGCTTATTTGTAAGTTTGGTTGTAGCGCCTTGGCAAATTCAGCTATTGCTGCTATTTCTTGGACTGCTAAGCGCGAGACGACTCTTGCAGCAATGTCAGCCTGTAGTTGAACCTGAAGCTCAACCTCAAGTTGAGTTTCAGGAAGACAACAAGACTCAACTCAGCTATCGCGGGGTTAACTACGACTCCACCCCTCCAACAGTTGAAGTAGCAGAAGTTGAAGTTACAGGAAAATACCGGGGTCAGGTTTGTAAACTCCGTAAATCAGAAAACATTCCTTTGCCTCAACCAACATCGGGATTAAAATATCGAGGTGCTACCGTGATTTCTCAAGGTTCCCCCACACCTCCGGTTGAAGAATCAAAACAGACGCCAGAATCTTAGCTATAGATACAACACCAGCAATTGAGCGAATTTTGCTGTAAGCGATCGCTCTGGTTGAATTATGCTAAAGCTAATAAGATAGCGATCGCTATCACCAGAGTCGAGTTCAAGCTGCTATTCAGCTCTAATGTAAGCGCCCAGGAACACCAGTTGGTTTCTCATTTCCTCGGCTGACTTAATAGCCATTAACTTCACGATTCCCCGTAACTGTTCGCCTACAGAGTAACTCTGACGTTCCGCAACAATAATTCCTGAATGCTCAATACCTTGTTCCATGTAAGTTTGATGTAACCGGCAGAAATCTCTCATATTAAAGCTGTAAATAACGCGGTTTTGCGCTGTTGCCCAGATTAGCTGTTGCTCATCTGTACAACTAAGATTATTAACTTCTGAAGTTGTCACTACGTCTATATCAGCATTTCGCAGAGCCTGTATCAAAGCTCGCCTAATCATATCTTCATCCAGATATAAACGAATCTGACTCACTTCAGCTTACCTGCGATATATTCTGCTTCTAAACGTTCATACTCGGCTTTTTCCTCTGCTAGATATGCCTCTATTTCATCTTTGTTGGCGTGATAATATGCCAAAGCTGCATATATCTGTGCTAGGGTCACAAACTCAAACTCCTCGGCAATCTCCTCTGGACTCATACCCTGTTTGTACAAAACGGCAATTGCTTGAACAGAAACTCTCCTTCCGGCAATTCGCGGACGACCTCCACAGGTTTCTGGAGTACGCACAATTAATGTCCCGATGTCGGTGATAGTTGACATATTTACCTCTGTAAGCTTTGGCTTATATTTTAACGTTGCAGCGATAGCGAAGCGCAGAAAGAGTCAGTTCGCGCTTTTGTGTTAAGGAGTCTTCGGCTACGGGTTGTGCCATAATAAGGCGATCGCCCCCCTTTGAGCGCTACTAATGGTGCAATCACCCGAATCTCCCAGCGAACTTGCTGCTGCCCTTCAGAACCCAGTCGATCTAAATTTCGATCTGCCCGATCCAGAGGATGAGCAGATTCCAGAGTTTGAGTTTCAGCAGCTGGTAGATAATGCTTGGCTGGTGTGCGATCGCTTCGACTTGCAGACGGAAATCTGGCGGGGGCGGATTTTGCGGGTGGTGCGAGATCGAGAAAAACAAGGCGGTGACGGACGCGGTACGGGATTTCTCAATTGGCTCAAAGAACGGGAAATTAGCAAAAGTCAGGCGTATTCCTTAATTCAACTGGCAAATAGTGCTGATACCCTCTTAGAGCAGGGACATCTTGACCCGGATGCGATTCGTAGCTTCAGCAAACGCGCCTTCATCGAAACCTCTAAGGCTTCCCCAGAAATCCAACAACTGGTGACAGATGCGGCAAATAAAGGCGATCGCATTACCAGGCGCGAAGTGCGGCAACTCTCCGACGAGTGGACAGCAATGAATTCAGAGTTGCTGCCAAATGAAGTCAAGGAAAAGGCAGCTGCGGGTTCTCTTCCCCCTCGATATCTGTCTCCTCTGGTGCGGGAAATGGAGAAATTACCAGAATCTCACATCAGCGCCCTGCAAGAAGAAGTCGCCGAGAACCCCGATGTCGATACGGTTAAACAAGTAACATCAGATGCCCGGAATTTATCTAAGTACCTAGACGCTGCCGCCCAAGTCCAGGCAATTGAGCGCACCTCGATTGACGTGGAAATGGCGCTAGAGGAAGCTTTGCGTCTGGGTTGTTTGAATACCGCCGCCGATATGGTGAAGCAGGCGGCGCAGCTGGAACAGACGATTGCTAAATTTTACATGACCTGGAAGCGGCTGGGCAGCCTGACGGATAGGCTGTATGTGGACACTGGCGCAAGTAGTCCTCATTTGCGATCGCTCCTTTCTTGTCTGGAACGCCTTGCTGGTGAAGTTGTGGAGGTGAGTCTGGATGATGAAGGCGATCGCACCATTCGCCTCAAAGTTCTTACGGATAACGCCTAAAACGCTTTCTCCAGATGCGATTAATTGCGTCTCTACACAGATACCGCAAAAAAGGTCAATTTGATCTCTTCTTTGGGCGGATCAATTTTTTAAACTTCTTCCAAATCGCGCCCGGATTCAAGTAACGCCGATATTTGGTTGCGGCTTCTTTTCCCACTAGCACCAAACCTACCCCAAAGACAATTTCTGCCACAACCGCAAGAATGGGAACTAATAAGGCTTTTTGGGCGATCGCTAACGGTAGCAAGGGCACTACTAAGAGGATTGCCACCCAAGGCAGGAAAGAGAAAACAATTAAAAATAAACCGAGTTTCTGCATATTCCTGATTGTGACAAATTGTAATAATATTGACAGGATGTATGCAGAATATCTTGTAAGGGCATATAAAACATCCCCTACAATCGTCAAACTAATTCTTAATCCCCGTCGCCGCAATTCCCCGAATGAACTGACGCTGTCCAACGAGAAAGAGTAACACTACAGGCACGGTAGCAATAACGACAGCCGCCATCAGCAAAGGCCAATTATTCGTAAATTGCTCCTGAAACTCTGCCAAAGCTAGCTGCACCGTCCTCAACTCTGGTCGCGTCGTAAAGATCAACGGCTTAAACAAATCGTTCCATTCCCCAATAAATGTGAATAGAAACAGCGTCACCAACGCCGGACGAGACAACGGTAGCATCACCCGCCACAGAATTTGCAGGCGGTTCGCCCCATCCAGCGCCGCCGCTTCCTCCAACTCCACTGGAATGGTTTGAAAATACTGCCGCAACAGAAAAATCCCAAATCCATTCGCCGCCGTGGGCAAAATCAGCGCCCAGTAAGTGTTGATCAAGTGTCCCCACTTTAAAACCAAAAAAATCGGAATCACCAACAGCTGAAAGGGAATCACCAGCGTAGCCAAGACAATCAACAGAATTGCCTGACGCCCCTGAAATTTCAGCCGCGCCAATGCATAACCGGCTAGTGCAGAGGTTATCGTCCCAAACCCAGTCACTGCTAGCGCTACTAGGGTTGAATTGGCAAACGCTAACAGAAAGTTGCCGCGCCTCCAAGCTTCGCGATAGTTGGCGAAGCTGAGATTGGATGGTAAAAAGCTCCCTTCAGGCGTCGCACCCACTTTGTCAAAAGAGGTAAGGAAGACGATGCCAAGCGGTAGTAGCACTACACAAGCGCCCAGCAACAGCAACAGCGGGTTCGCAAGCTGGGAAGGCTGAGTGACTGGCAATCGACCCTCTGGATTTTTGTTAGGCATGAATACTTACTTAAATTGGCTGATCCCGTTTGGCTCCAGGATAGGTACAGTACAATTATTAGATTAAGTTACATTACTATTCCACAGAAATTTTAGGTCGGTCTGGGATCGACCTATTCGTGAGGAGCAGACAGGAGATTTATGCCGTCGCTTGAGACTAACCTAGCAATTGACTTCCACAGCGAAACCTACAAAGACGCTTACAGCCGCATCAATGCGATTGTGATTGAAGGCGAACAAGAGGCTCATGAGAATTACATCAAACTGGGAGAATTGCTGCCAGATGATCGGGATGACTTAATCCGCTTATCCAAAATGGAGAGTCGTCATAAGAAAGGATTTGAAGCCTGCGGGCGGAATCTTCAGGTGACGCCAGATATAGAATTTGCTCGTAAGTTCTTCTTGGGACTACACCAAAATTTCCAAGATGCAGCAGCAGCAGGTGGAATCGTCACCTGCTTGGTGATTCAATCCTTGATTATCGAATGCTTTGCGATCGCTGCTTACAACATCTATATCCCCGTTGCCGATGACTTTGCCCGTAAAATTACTGAGGGTGTTGTTAAAGATGAATACAGTCATCTCAACTACGGTGAAGTTTGGCTGAAAAACCATTTCGAGGAATCCAAAGCAGAACTTGAAGCAGCCAATCGTCAGAACCTTCCCATCGTCTGGCGAATGCTCAACGAAGTCGAGAAGGATGCCAGTGTTCTGGGAATGGAAAAAGAATCCCTGGTTGAAGACTTCATGATTCAATACGGCGAAGCGCTGAGCAATATTGGCTTTACTACCCGCGATATCATGCGGATGTCAGCCTACGGGCTTGCCGCTGCTTAGTATAACTTGCGGGGGATGTCAAGTCAGGTAGTGAAATAGTAAGAGTGGGGAATTGCCTGAAACCAAGTCATCTAGTTTGAGGATGGAGTCAATGAAGGCACTTTTACTCTCCCCCACTTTTCCCCAGTCTTTCTGGTCTTATGACCGTTTTATGGAAATAGCTGGACTCAAAGCGGTCATTCCTCCCTTGGGAATTATCACAGTTGCAGCGCTGTTGCCAAAAGATTGGGAAATCAAGTTTTATGACCGCAATGTGAAGACTGAGACGGATGCAGATTGGGAGTGGTGCGACATCGTTATTCTATCGGCGATGCTGGCACAACGAGAAGATTTCCACTTCCTGATCAAAAAAGCCGTCCAGTTGGGTAAAAAGGTGGCGGTTGGAGGACCTTATCCAACCTCAGTGCCTGAAGACGCTCTCGCCTCGGGAGCGCATTACCTAATTTTAGATGAAGGAGAATTAACGGTACCAGAATTTTTGAAAGCGATCGCCCAAGGTCAAGAAAAAGGTGTTTTTCGCTCCATCGAGAAGCCGGATGTCACGCTAAGTCCCCTTCCTCGCTTCGATTTGCTGAAGCGGGATGCCTACTTGATGATGGCAATCCAGTTTTCTCGCGGTTGCCCATTTAACTGCGAATTCTGCGACATTATCAGCCTCTACGGTCGCAAACCGCGCACCAAAGAACCAAGTCAAACCTTGGCAGAGTTGCAAACCCTCTATGAATTAGGGTGGCGGGGTTCCCTGTTCATTGTCGATGACAACTTTATTGGCAATCAGCGCAACGTCAAGCGCCTGCTACGAGAATTGATTCCTTGGATGCAGGAACGCAACTATCCCTTCACCTTCATCACCGAAGCCTCTGTTAATTTAGCAGAGGATGCTGAATTGTTACAGTTGATGCGAGAAGCCGGTTTTTACGCCGTCTTTCTCGGTATTGAAACCCCAGATCAAGACAGCCTGCAAGTCACTCGAAAGCTGCAAAATACCCGCAGCCCGCTCTTAGAAGCCTGTCGCAAGATCAACGAAGCCGGACTGCTAATTTATGCAGGATTCATTCTCGGCTTCGATGGAGAACGCGCGGGTGCTGGCGATCGCATTCAAGCCTTTGTCGAAGAAACCAGCATTCCTCAACCCATGCTGGGCATTCTGCAAGCCTTGCCCAATACGGCTCTGTGGACTCGGCTCCAAAAAGAGCAGCGTTTATTAGAAGGAGTTGGCGTCACCGAGGTAGGCGATCAGAATTCCTTGATGAATTTTACGCCCAGCCGACCTCTGACAGAAATTGCCAGAGAGTATGTAGAAGGCTTCTGGACAATGTACGAACCCCAGAACTATCTCAGACGCTGTTTTCACCAATGCCTCAACATTGTTCCGCCCACAGGAAGAACGCAAAATATGTACTTTCCCGCTGGCAAAGGACTGCGGCTTGTCGCCCAGTTAATTTGGCATCAGGGCATTCGGCGACCTGAAATTCGAGGTCAATTTTGGCGACAGCTTTGGGTAATTCTACGCAAAAAGCCTCAATTTTTAAATATGTACTTGGGCTTGTGTGCTGCTGGAGAGCATTTCTGGGAGTACCGCCTTTTAGCTAGAGAACGGATTACCCAACAGCTAGGCTACGATCCGATAATGCCAGCATCACCCGAACAAAAACCCATGCTTGTAAACGCCTGATGCGAGCTTTTAGCTCTCTATAAGGCAAGAAAACAGCCCTTTTAAATGAATTTCCAGCTGCCGCTCAGAAGAGCGGCAATTTTTTGTACTATTGTTAAGAAGTATTTAACTATTTTTTCGCTTTTAACTCTCTTTTCTCTAATCCACAGGCGTAGTTAGAACTGTTCATGTTTGGTTTAATCGGTCATCTTTCCAATTTGCAACACGCTCAATCTGTCGCTAGAGAGCTTGGCTACCCAGAATATGCCGACCAAGGGCTAGATTTCTGGTGCAGCGCTCCGCCCCAAATCGTCGATCACATCACTGTCACTAGCATTACCGGGCAAAAAATCGAAGGTCGGTATGTGGAATCTTGCTTTGTACCAGAAATGCTTGCCAGTGGGAGAGGTAAGACGGCAGTTCGGAAAGTTCTCAACGCAATGGCTCATGCTCAAAAACATGGCATTAACATTAGCGCGCTTGGCGGCTTTTCCTCAATTATTTTTGAAGAATTCAACCTGCATGAAAGTAAGCAGGTTCGCAACATTAAACTGGAATTTGAGCGTTTTACCACCGGCAACACCCATACGGCTTACATTATCTGCCGCCAATTGGAAGAGGTGTCGAAAGAGTTGGGCATTGATCTCAATAAAGCGACTGTGGCGATTTGTGGAGCCACAGGCGATATTGGCAGTGCTGTCTGTCGCTGGCTAGATGCTCGAACTGAGGTGTCAGAACTGTTGCTGATTGCCCGTAAGCAAGAGCGATTGCAAGCTTTGCAGGCGGAACTAGGCAGGGGCAAAATCATGGGACTGGAAGAGGCGCTGCCTTTGGCTGATATTGTAGTTTGGGTAGCCAGTATGCCCAAGGGTGTCGAAATTGACCCCACGGTTTTGAAAAAACCTTGTTTGCTGATTGATGGGGGCTATCCGAAAAACCTGTCAACAAAAGTTCAGCATCCGGGCGTCTACGTCGTCAATGGGGGCATTGTGGAGCATTCCCTGGATATTGACTGGCGGATTATGAAAATCGTCAATTTGATGGAAGTGCCGGGACGCCAGTTGTTTGCCTGTTTTGCCGAATCGATGCTACTGGAATTTGAAAAGTTGCACACCAACTTTTCTTGGGGACGCAATCAAATTACCGTAGAGAAGATGGAGCAAATCGGTGAAGCGTCCGTGAGGCACGGATTCCGACCGCTGTTGAGTTATTAACTTTACTCTCGTTTCTCATTCCCAGTCTCCGACTGGGAATGAGGTTTGATTGGCGAAGAGCCAGTTTACATAGCGAAGCGGCAGCCGGACTACGCTCTGGAGCCAGTCGGTAGCACAGGCGTAAGCAAAGGCAAAGCAATGACAGGCAAAGTTTACCAGTAAACCGAGAGACTGTGACTGAAAGCGACTCAAACTGTAAATCCGCCATTCCCGGAGTCTTTAATCCAATTAAGGATTGATTTATGGAGGATTGAGTCGGAAATCAGTTTCTAGAAAGAGTGATTTCTGAGTTTTCGCGTTATCTTTTTGAGAGTGCGATAGCGAAGCGCTGACTTGTCAGTTCGCTTGCAAGACGACTGCACCAAAGTCTGATTCTTTCGTCCTTCTTTTCATTAACAACAAGCTGTTGATAATAAAGACTAGAGAAAAGTCACACTATATGGAAGCTTTTAGAACTTAGCGGGAAAAGTCAGTTCAATTAAGGCTAAATCTTCAATTAGCACTAAAACGGCTATATCTTTGCCATTTCAAGGCAAAATCACTTGTTTGTCGTCAGCTACTACCTGCTGTATCGTCTCCGGCGAGATTTTAGGGTAGTTCGCTCAGGTTCAAGCGGGCAAAAATCGGAGCGTCAAGGTAGATTTCGATTTCGTGCATACTCTACAAGGTAGGATGTTGAGATAATGTACTCAATGTTATAGGTTATAGAAATCCTTAAGGTGGCAAATCCTGAGCGCAAGCCGTTACTTCTAGATTTTGAAAAGCCTCTGTCCGAACTAGAGGCACGAATTGACCAAATTCGCGAACTTGCAGAAGATCAGGACGTCGATGTCTCCGATCAGATTCGTCAGTTGGAGGCACGAGCAGTGCAACTTCGTGAGGAGATTTTCAATAGTTTATCCCCGTCCCAGCGACTGCAACTGGCTCGGCATCCTCGGCGTCCCAGTACATTAGACTACATCCAGGCGATGAGTGATGAATGGATGGAACTACATGGCGATCGCGGTGGGAATGACGATCCGGCTTTAGTTGGGGGTGTGGCTCGTCTGGGGGGGCGTCCCGTCGTGATGCTGGGTCATCAAAAAGGGCGCGATACCAAGGATAATGTCGCCCGTAATTTTGGGATGCCTGCTCCAGGTGGCTACCGCAAGGCGCTACGGTTAATGGAACACGCCAACCACTTCGGAATGCCGATTCTCACGTTTATCGATACGCCGGGAGCTTGGGCTGGTGTGGAAGCGGAGCAACGGGGACAGGGAGAAGCGATCGCCTATAATTTGCGGCAGATGTTCCGCCTGGATGTCCCGATCCTCTGCACCGTCATCGGGGAAGGCGGTTCCGGCGGCGCGTTGGGAATTGGCGTCGGCGACCGACTATTAATGTTTGAACACGCAGTTTATACTGTTGCGACCCCCGAAGCTTGTGCCGCGATTTTGTGGAAAGATGTCTCCAAAGCTCCCCAAGCAGCCGCAGCGCTAAAAATTACTGCTTGGGATTTGAAAAGCTTAGGCATTCTTGATGTTCTGTTGCCCGAACCTGTTGGCGGCGCTCATGGTGAGCCGCTTCAGGCAGCTGCCATCTTAAAAGACGCTCTGTTGCAAAACTTAGAAGAACTCTCCCAGATGACTGCTCAACAGCGGCGGGAGCTACGTTATCAAAAGTTTCGGAGCATCGGTGTTTTTACAGAAATCTCTGCCTAACGCAGGTTGACCCTAGAAGACGCTGTGACGAGTGGTATAATTAACAAGGTAACAAATTATTACAAGTTTCTCAGTTTAGACAAGTTGCTTTCTAAGAAATTAGCGATTAGCTGGCAAGCAATTAACGGAGATGAGCGAACCCGTCATCGACAACGACTCTAAAAAGGAGAACTGTACGTAGTAAGCGTTCCCCTAAGCGATCGCTTGAGCTTTTTCGCTTTCCTACAGGGTAGCCAAACCGAACGGGAAAGGTAAGCTAGAGAGCTGATGGCTACCTAATCAAAGAATATGGGAAGAATTGATGACTTCTCCAATCGAACGGCGTGCCTTGATTACCGGAGCCAGTAGTGGGATTGGCAAGGCGACAGCTTTGGCGTTTGCCTCATCGGGAATCCATGTGGCTTTAGTAAGCCGCTCTGAGTCTAAATTAGAGGCAGTCGTGGAAGCTGCCGCTAAGACAGGCGTGAAAGCGAAAGCTTATGCCCTGGATCTGGCCGATATTGAGCAGGTAAGAGAAAAGGTCTTCGCGATCGCTGACTCTTTTGGCCCGATTGATATTCTGGTTAACAATGCCGGTATGGGCTACACCGGCGAGATTATGTCAACACCTTTATCAGACTGGCAGCGAGTGATTGACCTAAATCTTACCAGCGCGTTTCAGTGTATCCAGGGAATTTTGCCCTCCATGCGCGATCGCGGCTCTGGGATAATTATTAATGTGGCATCAATTGCCGGTCAGCAACCTTTTCCTGGCTGGGGTGCCTACAACGTTAGCAAAGCTGCTCTAATTGCCTTATCTAAAACCCTCGCAGCAGAGGAACGTGCCAAAGGCATTCGCGTTGTGACTATCTCTCCTGGTGCTGTCAATACCCCACTTTGGGACACACAAACGGTTCAAGCCGATCTGAACCGTTCAGCCATGTTAACACCAGAAATCGTTGCCCAGTCGATTCTGCATATGGCTCTCGTGCCAGAACAGGCAGCGATCGCGGAATTAACCTTAATGCCGAACGCTGGCGTTTTATGAGTGTTGAGTTTTAAATTATAAGTTAAAACCTGAATTCATCACTCAACAGTCTCCAAAAATCCCTAACTAACTCATCACTCAGCGCTCAAAATTCATCACTCTGTTAACCACTCCAAACCCTAACATAGACTGAATCATGACTACTGCTTCTTCCTTCGGTTCTAGTGGCTCTAACCCATCAGGCGATTTGAGCGCCAAAATTGCTCCCCCGCGACCTGACCGCAACACAATGAATGGTAGAGAACCCAATTTGCAGCCACCTCCGGAAGAACTCAACGATGAGATGATGAGTGCTGTAAAAACCCTGCTACTGGGAGTGGGCGAAGATCCGGAACGGGAAGGCTTGCTCAAGACGCCTAAGCGAGTAGCAGAAGCAATGCGGTTTCTAACCAGTGGCTATACTCAGTCGCTAGAAGACCTTGTCAACGGAGCTATCTTTGATGAGGGTCACAACGAGATGGTTCTCGTCCGGGATATCAATGTCTTTAGCCTCTGCGAACACCATATGCTGCCATTTATGGGTAAGGCGCACGTCGCCTATATCCCTAACCAAAAAGTGGTGGGCTTGAGCAAGCTTGCCCGCATCGTTGAGATGTATTCCCGCCGCTTGCAGGTACAGGAACGGCTGACGCGCCAGATTGCTGAAGCGGTGCAGGCGATCCTTGAGCCAAAGGGAGTCGCCGTTGTTATGGAAGCTACCCATATGTGTATGGTAATGCGGGGCGTCCAGAAGCCCGGTTCTTGGACTGTTACCAGTGCAATGGTCGGTGTGTTTCAGGATGAGCAAAAAACTCGTGAAGAGTTTCTCAATTTGATTCGCCACCAACCCGCTTTCTTTTAAGCGTTGTTTGCAGTAAGAGCGGGGAGACCTCGCTTCTACTAAAGAGAAAAACTCCTGATTTCTCAAAGTGAGGACACGGCACTGCCGTGTCCTGACAACGTATAATGAATCGGGTTTTTATACCATTTGGTTATGAGGCGCTACATTAACGATTTCCCCAACCCCCCAATCAATTGCAGGGCTAAGAAATCTATATGTTGCAAACAAAAAACAAAATGGTTTTTAAACTCAGCATCCCCCCATTTGCTGACGCACTTGAGAAAGAGCATACCAAGTCTTTTCACCGACAATTCCGTCTACTACTAAACCGTTGCGTTTTTGGAAGAATCTAACAGCAGCATCGGTGTGCGGTCCAAATACGCCGTTAATTTGATCGTTAAAATCACCTGCTACAAATAGCACCTGCTGAAGTGTAATCACCGCTTCACCTTTAGCGCCCCGTTTCAGCATTGGCATATTAACCGGAGCGCCTGTATAAAGCGCTTGCCAAGTCAACGGTCCTACAATGCCATCTTCTTTGAGAAAAACCCAATTTTGGAAAACAATGACGGCATACTCTACTTCTTCATTAAAAATTCCGTGAATAACTCCGAAATAAGCGCACTTTTCAGTTAATATTTGTTGCAATTCTCTAACTGCCGATCCAGAGCTACCTAATCCCAGAACGGGTTTATTAAACTGAGCTTGATTCGTGAAAGTTTGATTTGATTCGTTAGCAAGCATGATGTGGAGTCCTTTGGATTTGTTGGTGTTCTACATCTCCAAAGTACTTTTAAGAAAGTGCTTGTTACTTCGCACGGTCGGGTAAACTAACTGGATCGGTTTGATATCGTTCTAGCTGTTCACCCATTAGCAGGAGGCGATAGCGAAGCGCAGAAAAAGTCAGTTCGCTCTTTTGCCATCGCCTGAAGCTACCCTACAACTTGAACCGTGTTCCCCGCAGTTTCTCAAACAAATCCGCAACTCTATTTAAATCTTTATCCCCAGGCGATCGCTCGACGCCACTAGATAAATCAATGCCGCTAGGATGCAGTTGAGCGATCGCGTCCAAAATATTATCTGGTGTCAAGCCCCCGGCAAGCAACCAGGGGCAGCTAGGATGGAACTGTCGCAGGTTCTCCCAGTCCAGCGTTTTGCCAGTGCCTCCCAACATTTGAGGATGATAGGCGTCCAGCAACAAGGTATTCACACACTCTGCATACGCATCTGCCTGAGTTAAATCCTCTGAGGTTTGCACTCTCAGCGCTTTGATGATTTCCACGCTGGGCAGCAACTGGCGCAACTGATGGCAAAATTCTGGCGTTTCCATACCATGTAACTGCACGCCTGTCAAGTTCCCAACAGCGACACATTGAGAGATTTCTTCCGGCGTCGTGTTGGCAAAGACGCCAATCCGGTCAATGTCAGGGGGTAGCCGTTCCATCACGGCACGGATTTGAAATGCACTCACGTAGCGCGGGGAGGAGGACACGCAAATGAATCCCAGGGCGGTTGCTCCCAGTTGCGCGATCGCTTGCCCTTGATCTGGTTTGGTAATCCCGCAAATCTTGACTCGCATTGAATTTTTTTCGATTTGTATCAAAAATTAATATAACTGTTAACTGTTAAAACAAATTCTGGCTTTTTACTAAGAGGTTTCTATAATACTTTGTGTTTTGATATTTGTGTCAAAGCAGGAGACAAGAACTTGATTCACTTGACGATACTAGCTGCCTTACAATCTACCGTTCCCGCGACCCCATCGTGGACTCCAACTGTCGGATTGGTGATGATTCTGTGCAACCTGTTGGCGATTGCCATCGGTCGCTTTGCTATCCAGAAGCCAGGAATAGGGCCAGACCTTCCTCTAGATAAGCCCGCTTTGTTCCGCAATTTTACCTTGCCTGAACTCCTAGCGACAATGAGTTTCGGTCACATTATTGGAACAGGCGTCATCCTAGGATTAACGAACGCGGGTGCCCTTTAAAAGGCAATTGTTTCTGCTTTGGGTGACTTAAAAATTTAGCTCATCCATAAGAAAGAATAAAGAGTTCCCGCCGCGTTTTATAATCCCTTCGTTGCTAATTTTATCAATGCAGGAGAAAAGAAATTGATTGACTTAAGTTTACTTGCAAGTTTACTTGCAGCAGTGCAGCCGACTGTTCCTCCAACACCAGCATTCAGTCCCTCTGTATTCATTGTCATGGCTGTTTTCAACATTCTGGGTCTTTTCGTTGCCCGCAATGCCGTCCAAAAGCCGGGAGTTGGCCCCAAACTGCCTTTCGTGCTTCCCGGTTTTGGCAACAACTTTAGCCTCGCTCAATTTATTGCGGGTCTGAGTTTTGGTCACATCCTGGGAACAGGTGCCATCTTGGGACTGACTAACACGGGTCTCCTGTAGAAACCATCGCGTCTCGATAATAACTGTCTTTTAAGTGAAGTTGGTAGGGTGGGCACTGCTCGCCAATTGCCCTAATTGTAGGCAAGGCTCACTCTCCTACTTCACGCTTCATTAGTCATCGTTCAACCTTCTACAAGAGCCGTCGTATATCCTGGTAAGTGCAGGGTAAGAATAGGAAAGTTTAATGCAGGCAGCTTGGCGAGTTGGCTCTCTATTCGGAATTCCGCTATTTATAGATTATTCGTGGTTTTTTATTTTAGCTTTGATCGCCTTTGCGAACGCCCTGGATTTCTCACCAGTATTGGGGCCAGTGCTAGGCGGGGGTGCGGGATTATTAATGGCTTTGTTGCTGTTTGGCTCGGTTTTACTGCACGAACTGGGTCACAGTTTAGTCGCGCGATCGCAAGGCATCGAAGTAAATTCGATTACTTTATTTCTATTTGGCGGGATTGCGGCGATTGACCGGGAATCCAAAACCCCAGGCGCAGCCTTTCAAGTGGCGATCGCTGGTCCTGCGGTTAGCTTAGTGCTGTATTTGCTATTTAACCTACTGGCTCATGGGCTGCCAATATCCGGTATCGTGCAGGTCATGGCATTAGACTTGGCGAAGATTAACTTAATCTTGGCATTATTTAACCTGATTCCCGGTCTCCCCTTAGATGGCGGACAAGTTGTGAAAGCAGCCGTGTGGAAGTTCACCGGAAATCGCTTTCAGGGCGTCCGTTGGGCAGCCAAAAGCGGTTTAATTTTAGGTTGGGGAGCGATCGCTGTGGGAATGTCGATTATTGCGTTCCAGGATCAGTGGTTCAGTGGCTTCTGGATTGCCTTACTCGGCTGGTTTGGTATTCGCAATGCCCGTTCCTACGACCGAATGACCACCCTCCAAGAATCCTTGCTCCAGATAGTGGCTAAAGACGCCATGACCCAAGAATTTCGGGTTGTGGATGCAAATAAGACCTTGCGCCAGTTTGCCGATGAGTACATTCTGGAAGTTGCAACAGTTGCCTCTCACTTTCCGGTTTACTTTGCGGCGAGTGAAGGTCGCTATCGCGGTTTAGTCTCTGTTGAAGATTTGCATTTTGTAGAGCGTAGTCTGTGGGAAACTCAAAATCTGCATAGTATTGTGCATCCCCTGACGGAAATTGCCACTGTTGAAGAGAAAATGCCCTTGGTGGAAGTGATTAACTGCATCGAAGCCAAGCAGTTAAATTGGATGACTGTCCTCTCACCCGCTGGGACAGTCGCCGGTATTATCGACCGGGGCGATATTGTCCGCGCTGTGGCATCGAAGCTAAATTTACTCATTTCCGATGCAGAAATCAAGCGCGTCAAGGCAGAGGGCACCTATCCGCCGAGTTTGCAGTTACAAGCGATCGCAAAATCAACAACTGATTAATTGACACTAGGATGACACTAGGAAACGAGTCTGAATATGCTCATACAGCACTTCCAGATGCTCGCACGCTACAACACGCTAGCAAATCGCAGACTTTATGAAGTTTGCACTCGGCTGGACGATGTAGAACGTAAGCGCACCAGACCCGCTTTTTTCAAAAGTATTCACGGGACGCTTAATCACATCATGGTAGGCGATCGCATCTGGTTGTCGCGGTTTGAGGGCAAAGAAGTCCCCTCCACCGGACTCAACGCGATTCTCTATGAGGATTTCGACCAGCTTACAAAAGCGCGTATATCAGAAGATGAGCGCATCGAAGCCTTCGCGGCTAGTTTAAACGACGAATTCTTGAGCGGTACGATCGAGTACCGCAATAACCAAGGAAATATCTATATCGATCCGGTTGATTTGTTGATCGCACACTTTTTTAATCATCAGACACACCACCGGGGACAAGTTCACGATTTGTTGACGCAAACAGAAATTGCCCCGCCAGTTCTAGATATGCACCGAGTTATCCGACCTTAGAGTTAGTAGCGTTAGCATTGTCCATATTTATTCTGTGAGGAAATCGCTAATTCTGGCTGCGCCAAAATTTCCTGCCACTCCTCTTCTGATAAAGGCTGCACCCGCATCTCGACACCAAAACAATCGCTAGCTGCTACCGTCAAGGCTTCTACAACTGTGGGAATTAGCGCCTCTCCCTGTTGATTAATCGGTAGCTTGATCGGCGTCACAGCCTCGCCAAACACCTGCTCAAACAGCGTGGCGTCCGGCGACAAACGCATCGATCCGTGCTGCAAAATGGTATTGCCTCGCCTCATCTGGGCGCTACCAATTAATTTAGAATTATCCGCTAAAACTAAATCGGCACCCGTAGCGGTGCCAAAACAATTGGGATTTTGAATGTAACCCCGTCCTGCCGAACCGTAGTGCAATTCTAAACCAAGCGATCGCCATCCTTGAATCAAAAACTCACAAATTTCCTGGTACGCTTGGATGGGACTGCCAGCTAGTCCCGACGTTACCACCATGTAGGTTAAATCGCCCTGGTGCAGCACTCCTCGTCCGCCAGTCGGACGCCGCACCAAATCTACTACACCCGCCGCAGCTAGCTGCTGCCAAGATGCAGGCAAGCGGTGTTGATGATATCCCAGGGAAATTGCCGCTGGAGACCAGGTGTAAAACCGTAAGGCTGGGGGATGCAAACCCAGATGGTGCTGCTCCAGTAACCATCGGTCGATTGCCATCTGGACACGACCTGACGCTTCCAGCAGCGGAATCAAACGCCAATAGCAGTTATTGGTCATTTGTCATTTGCCTAAAACCAATGACCAATGACCAATGACTAACTACCAAACTCAGCTTGTAAAGCTTCGTCGTTATTATCTGCAATCGTTGCTACAACGGTGACAGCGCGGGAAATTTCTCCGGGAGAAAGCTCTGCGACAGTGCGAGATGTTAGCACTACCACTTGGTTATCCACAATGCCAAAACGGGATTCAAACGTGTCCGACCAATTCATTTCCAGAAGTTTCCGCATCAAAAGCGGTTCGTTCGTGGCAGGTAGCTTCAGGACATAAGACCAAACGGTGAAAGTATCCTCCTCAGTGATACCCGTGAGTTGCACAAACACCTCAACGCTACCGTACTTAAATTTCCAAAGATAGCTGCTGTCTTCGCCACGGCTCACCATTGCCGTATCGTCCTGATCCAGGCTGGAGATAACGGTTTGAATCACATCAACATAGTTGACTACCGTTGCATCCTCGATCAGCTCATTGGTAACTATATCCTCAGTTGACAGTCCTTGGGTGGAAACACTTTCCACAGCAGGCTGGTTGGTGGTCATAATACCTTCTGCTTATCGTTTTGCGGTTTGCCTAGACCAACTCTATCGTTTAGAGGCACATTTGGAGGACACCTCTAAAGATTAGTTTTTTGTTTTCAAACGTTAAGTAGCCCAATAAGTAGCCCAATCATCGCCGCATAGGCGATCGCTCTCGCCTTTAACTTCTTCCTTTTATTCTCGTTACCAGGACGGGTAGACCACCCTAGTAACGAGCGTTAGCACGGGTTTCGTCTGCTTCTACTGCTTCTCGACACCCGCGTTTCAAACCATTAGTTGGCGATCGCTTAAAGACTGTTCTCCATCTAAAGCCGTTGTCTTGTCAGAAACCGGCTTATGAGCAATCAAATACTTGCTCATAAAATGAACTTCAGTCGAAATATTCTCAAAGCCTGCTTTCTCCAACCGTTTCACCAAATCATCCCTAATGTAATGTTTGTAGTACGGCTCGTGGAATGTTTCTGGAAAGTTTTCCATCAGTGGCATCAAGTCTGGAGCATCGCTGACCTGAATCGAGTCGCAGATAATAAAGACTCCACCCGGTTTCGTGACTCGGTAGCACTGCTCGATTACCTGCTGACGCACCGCTGCCGGAAGCTCATGGAAGAGAAACACGCAAGTAACCGCATGGAAATGCTCATCCACGTAGGGGATTTTCTCAGCATTCGCTTGTAGGAGTTGGGGCAATTCTCCAGGATTTTCAGATAACAACTGATTCGCCTTCCGCAAGTAAGCGGGTGACAAATCTATCCCAAACAGAGATGCTTCAGGCAAAGCGCCCCGGATTAATTTCAAAGTGCGCCCCGTTCCACTAGCCACATCGAGAATGCGAATTTGTCTGGGTGGAATAGAATCAAAAGCTTTCAGCCCTTGTTTCAATGGCGCGAGAATCCGTCGCCGCATCGCATCTGCCGTGCCACCAAAAAGAATTTCTACCTGCAAATCATAGAGATTGGCTGACCAATCACTTAAGTAACCATCAGTTTGATGATGGAAGTTTTGCAGGTAGTAGCTAGGATAACCATCCGTAGAAATGTTTGGCGAAAATTCTTGATACCGCTTCTGTTTAGCCCGCTGATGTATTTGCAGCGTATCCAGCCAAACCATCGGATAATAGCGGAAAAAATCGCTCCATGAGTTATCAAACAGTAAGCTAGCGGGATATACACCTCGCTCGGCATCCTGCCAATCAGCTTCGATAATCCGATCGTGCCTTTGTTTCAGTTTTTGTATAACATCTGGCGGAATCGGTTTGGTTTTCACCTCTACCTGAGGAGAAATTAAATTCAGCAACTGCGAATTTAATATTTTATGAGCTAAACCAAAGTAATTTTTGCCTTGCTGAAAAGTCTGATAGGTCAGCTTGGTTAGAGTCTCAGTAATAGTAGTTGCTGGGTCAAGGTTTGAGGTTGACTGCATAGAGGCTAACAAGGGGTGCTGAAAACTGAGTATGACTATGAAAAAGCTGAGCAATTATATGTCTTTTTGTTAAGACATATTTTTTATGTTAACGCAGTTTTTCCAACTGCCATCTGTCTCCAGTGGGACAAGAAAAAGAGCCACCCCTAAGGGTGGCGGGCTAGGGATTAAGCGTTTTTCAGGATGGGGTTTCCCCATTTCTACAGCTTGGAACGCTTTAAGGGAGGCAGACTGAAAGACTATCCAAAACTCCTGAAACCCTTTAAAAATCGTAGGGAATGGTAGAGCGTAAGCGAAACCCAACAAACTAAACCAGTGCTGGGGAACGTGAACTCAAAGAGAGCCTACACATCCGAGATTTGTCAGACAATCAGGAGGCAGAGTCTGCATTAGAAGCAAAAGCCTAGCAAAAATGTCAGGCTTTGCCTCCACACAATTTGCATTCCCATCGAGTAAATGAGGAATTAGCAATCATAGTAGAGAGCGAACTCGTAGGGATGGGGGCGCAGCCGCATCGGGTTGACTTCGTTATCGAGCTTGTATGAAATCCAAGTTTGGATGAAGTCTGGGGTGAACACGCCAGTCTCGGTCAAGAAAGCGTGATCGCTTTCCAATGCCTCCAGGGCACCTTCGAGAGATCCTGGGGTGGAAGGAACGTTCGCCAGTTCCTCTGGGGTCAGGTCGTAAATATCCTTATCCAAGGATTCGCCGGGGTCAATTTGGTTCTTGATACCATCTAGACCCGCACAGAGCATGGCAGCAAATGCCAAGTAGGGGTTAGAAGTCGCATCCGGACAACGGAACTCTAAGCGCTTGGCTTTAGGATTGGTACCAGACAGCGGAATCCGAATCGAGGCAGAACGGTTGCCTTGGGAGTAAGCCAAGTTCACGGGTGCTTCAAAACCGGGCACCAAGCGCTTGTAAGAATTGGTCGTGGGGTTGGTCAAAGCCAACAGCGCCGGTGCGTGCTTGAGGATGCCACCGATGTAGTGCAACGCCATTTGACTTAAGCCAGCGTACTTATCGCCTGCGAATAGCGGCTGTCCATCCTTCCAAATCGACTGGTGGGTATGCATCCCAGAACCGTTGTCGTTAAACAGTGGCTTCGGCATGAATGTGACTGTTTTGCCATATTTCTTGGCAACGTTCTTGATGACGTACTTGTAAGTCATCAGATAGTCAGCAGCTTGCACCAAAGTTGCGAAGCGGAAACCAAGTTCGCACTGACCGCCGGTAGCAACTTCGTGGTGGTGCTTTTCAATCGGCACCCCGCACTTCGCCATCGTCAGCAGCATTTCTGTCCGCATATCTTGCGAGGTATCCGTCGGCGCGACTGGGAAATAACCCTCTTTGTAGCGGGGTTTATAACCGAGGTTGCCACCCTCTTCTTTTTTACCAGAATTCCAACGTCCCTCCACGGAATCTACGTGGTAATAGCCTTCATGCTGGTTTTGGTCAAAGCGGACATCATCAAAGATAAAGAATTCAGCTTCTGGACCAATGAAGGCTGTATCGCCAATGCCGGTAGAAATTAGGTAGTCTACTGCCTTCTGAGCAATAGTGCGGGGGTCGCGGCTGTAAGGTTCGCCCGTCCGGGGTTCGATAATGCTACAGACTATGCTTAAAGTCGGCTCTGCCATAAATGGGTCGATCCAGGCAGTTGTCGGATCTAGCACCATCGCCATGTCTGATTCGTTGATGGCTTTCCAACCCCGGATACTGGAGCCATCAAAGGGTACGCCCTCGGTGAAGCTACTTTCGTCAATTTGGTTCTGATACATCGACAAATGCTGCCAGATACCCGGCATATCGATGAACTTGAGGTCAATGATCTGGATGTTTTTTTCTTTGACGTAAGTCAAAAATTCTTGCGGGGTCTGGAACATTATGACGGACTCCTTAATTTCTAAGCTGGCTCAGTCTGGAAAGCAGAAAAAACAGTAAGAGCGATCGCCAGGGTTGGTGAATCGTCAAGTCCAGATGGGTAGAACCTGGATTGAAAGCAAGCCTTTTCAGGTGAGACTTCCCTATCCAGAAGTACAACTTTCCTGGCTGAAAATCTTTTTTCTCCCCTTTTGCCCATCTCAAGAACTCTCCCACTCAATCCCCTGTCCGCGCTTATGCGCCGCTACGCTAACAGTCTTCAGCCTTTTTTCAAGACGGAAGGCATCAATGTACTGGATCATCCTAGGGATAGGTGCCAGGAGATTTTGTATTCAGCTATACAGAATAGGGGAGTCCGGATTGATCCCGGAACTATAAAAAGTTAAAATTTGTAGCAAGATTTACAAAAGAATCTCATATACAGCAACAATTTTACTAATCAGTAGCTTTTGCTACTTTTGTGCGGGGGGAAGCATGATGTTTAATTTAAATACGGATTTTGAGCAAGATTTTGACCAACAAGAGGCATTTGAGTATCGACCTGGGACGAGAGTGGAGCTAAAGCAGCGTCCTGGAGTAGTTGATATTATTGCTGAATATGACCCGATGATGGTGCCGCCCATCTGGTTGCTCAACGATCCGCAGCCGCGATATCCAGAAGAGCTGACATTACTGCCAGTGCCGATGAGAGGCGTCTGTTGGTTGAAGCCGGTGAGCCGTCGTCGAAAAGCTAGCTCTACGGGTCAGTCACGGGATGGCAACCTGATGCGCCAGAGGGCTTGCAGCATCACCCCGGAAAAAATTGCTCTCTAAAAATTGTAGCGATCGCTCTCAACATTAGTGAAGATGCTTGTGGAGATGGAGATATGCTAGTGAAAGTGTTTGTTGTTGTACACTACACCCTAGAAACTGGGTATGCAACAGCACACTAAACAATAGAAAATCATCTATATAGCTTGTTGTTGGGAGAGCAATTTCATGCGCGACGCAGTCACAAACCTGATTAAGAATTACGATGTTACGGGTCGTTACCTGGATCGCAATGCCGTAGATTCCCTGAAATCCTATTTTGAAACCGGCACAGCACGAGTCCAGGCGGCTGCTGTGATTAACTCCAATGCAGCTTCGATTGTGAAGCAGGCGGGGTCACGGCTGTTTGAAGAACTGCCGGAACTGATTCAACCAGGCGGGAATGCATATACGACTCGTCGCTATGCTGCTTGTCTGCGGGATATGGACTATTACCTGCGCTATGCCAGCTATGCGTTGGTTGCAGGTGATACGAATGTGCTGGATGAGCGGGTGCTGCAAGGTCTTCGGGAAACTTACAACTCGTTGGGAGTGCCGATTGGCCCCACCGTGATGGGCATCCAAATCATGAAGGACATTGTGAAAGAACAAGTGGCAGCGGCTGGGGTTACAAATACAGCATTTGTGGATCAGCCCTTTGACCACATGACCCGCGATTTAAGCGAACAGGATGTCTAAGCAGCTAATAGCAATGAATAATTAACGATTAGCTAAGAGCTGGTGAGCGATCGCACTTTTTACCTTGTACTGGGGTAGAGTGCGATCGCTTTTGTTTATGCTGTACTAACGCTAATTTGAAGACACCAAAAGCCTATCTCGATGACAAACTCTCAATACTTAAAGGAACCAGATCGCCATGATTGGTAAATCCTAACAGCATTGGCTCCTGCGGTCGGATAAACTTGCCCGTCAGTACACAGCGTTGTTCTTGCTGCGCTGTGGCGGGAACGCTAGAGAGGATATCAGACCTGGAGAATTGAGGTTTATAATCATCGGATTTCTGCTGCACGTAGTTCCAGAGGATATCTCGAATCAAAGCTTGATATCCCTGATGACCTGCGAGTTCCTTGAGTTCTTCCTTCAGTTCTCTCTCCAAGCGTATGCTGGTGACTTCCATTTCAGTAGTTGAGGTGCGAGGTAGGGTACGCATGATTTTTCTCCTAAAATTTGTGGACAGATTAGTAATACAAGTGTAGTATATTGAAAGCCACATTCAAGTTAAACCATTCAAGAAGCCTTCCTGTGAGACATACACCTGCTTTCTCCATCTCATCAGCCAGCGATTCCTACTCCTTAACGGGTTGGGAATCAGTCGGTGCGGGCGTGGAGTTTCTTTTTATGGGTGGATATGGTTGCCAGGGGCAAGGTAGGGAGATTGATAAAAATTTGGAGCGCCATAATAGTGGGAGTCTGCGGTTTGCAGAACCCGAACTAAACAAACCAAGCGGGAGGTACAGGCTAAAAGTAGCTGTACCAACATAGGACGAGAAGACTCAAAAAGTTTTTCCAGCCCCCGCTTCTAATTACCAGAGGCGGGGGTTAATTGTATGAGGAGCCAAGTCGTGACAAGCGCAACTGACGTGTTAGGTAGGTCGGTAGTTGTATTTTCCCAGAACTACTTGCCCATGAGCCGGGTCAATATTAAGCGAGCGATCGCTCTATTGATCGGTGGTAAAGCCGAACCTTTGCAGTTTAGCGATGCAGCTGGCTGGCAAGTGCGATCGCCCAGCGTGGTGATCGATGTGCCAGAACAAATTCGCCTCACCGTCACGAGTGCAGAGCGAGTTTGGAAGGTTCCCCCAGTGAACCGTCGGGAATTGCTGCGGAGAGACCATCACACCTGCCAATACTGCGGCAACACGAAACAGTTGACGATCGATCACGTCCTTCCCTTATCAAAGGGCGGAAAACACACCTGGGACAATGTAGTTATCGCCTGCGAAAGGTGCAATCAACGCAAGGGCGATCGCACTCCTACTCAAGCGGGAATGCCCCTCCGCACCCAGCCTAAAGCCCCCATGCACCCTGCTGTTGCCTTTGCCGAACAGTTCTGGCGCGAACAGCACGATCACCTGGATTTGTAAGGAGACACCAAGCAATGCTGAAATTAACTTACACCGAAAACGGCTTTTACTTGGAGTGTCTAGCTCAATCTCTAGAAGAGTGGGTGGCACGGCGGGTGATTTTGGCGCTGCGAGTGGGTACCCCCATCTCCGTCGAACCCAGCACCGCTTGCTTCTTGCTTCCGGCTTGTTTGCCAGAAATCGGACGGTTGGCAGATGAAGCGCAGCGGGAAGGTTCGGAAATTATTGGCTTGTGTGCTTGCGATGCCGAGTACGTTGAAGTCTGCCTGTATGGTAGTTGGGTGGATGGAGGCTCAAAAAATGGAGAGGGTGTTTTTGTGACTGCAATGAGCGATCGCGCTGAATTCTTCCTCTTCAAGCTTTGGCAAGATGCACAAGCTTGTACCTCCTCCTTGAGGTAACTGTAGGGGCGCACCGCAGTGCGCCCTTTTCATCTTGACTCATTTCCACAGTTAATCTAAAAATAGAATAGGGTTCAAAGGATTTTTTAATTTGAGGAATATTCCTGTGTTTTTAGAAAATAAAAGAATTGCGGGAATAGCAAAATATGCCTTTAGTAAACACGAAGCCTTAAACCAAGCAAATTTTACTGCTTTGAATGTAGAGAGCCTCAAAGGTACTTTGTCTTACTTCTCTCATTCGTACTCTAAGGGAGAAATTAGCGATAAGGCATTTGAGGCTTTAGTACGCTATGCCTGTGCAATCTTTATCGATAATGAAGTAGAAGAAAGGGTTCAAGAAGCTTTGGAGCATAAGCTTACGCAGTTCTGGAATTCAAAATTATCGCCAGCATTAGAAGAATACATTTCTGACAGAGAAGCAACTGTTTATAAAGCTAATCTATCTCGGCTTCTGAGGAGCAGATAATTATGTCTGAGCAAGAACCTCAATTTAATGAAAGCTACGATAATAAAAAAGAAACACAAAATGATAGAGGAGATTTAGATAATATTCCTGCTGAATTAGAAAATCTGCCTGCAGAAGTAAAAAGAGTGGTGCAAGCAACTCTCTCAATGCAACGAATTTCTACACCTTTTGGTTCCCCACTTCAAGGCAAGATTAACGAAGAGCATATCTCAAAAATACTTGAGATTGTAGAAAAGGATGATGAGAGAACGTTTGCTGATGCTCAGTCAGCTCGAATGTACACTCTTATTAATACGATTATTATTTTAGGATTTTTAACGGTTTTCTTAGTCAATAAAGATGTAGAAGTTTATAGAGAGCTACTGAAGTTGACTGTTGCTTTTGCCGGTGGCTTAGGAAGTGGCTTCGGTTTGAAAGGCTATTTAGACAGAAAAAGCAAGTAGTCTTTGCATCTGGGAAATGACACAGATGACTAACACACTGAATAAGGAAGAGTACACTAAGCTACTTGCTGAAACTTCGCCACGAGGCATTGACACAGAGACAGAGCATAAACGCCTAATAAATGAAGTTAAGGAAAATTGTAGGGAATGGTTGAGGAAACGTTACCCAACAAAATCCTAAAAGTGTTGGGTAACGTTTCCTCAACCATTCCCTACTGGGCTAAGAGGTTTTTGGCGCTAACTGAACTGTATTAACCCATAATTAACTCAGGCATTTTAAAAAATTGGTCAACACTTCTAAAACACCTGCCAAACGATGCAGTCAAACAGGAATCGTCAGCCTGCAATAAATTTAAGCGCAGCACCGTTCATGCAGTAGCGTTTGCCAGTCGGGCGTGGACCATCGTTAAACACATGACCTAAATGCCCACCGCAGCGATGGCAATGCACTTCAACTCTGGTCATAAAAAGTGACTTGTCTGTGGATGTGCCGATTCCACCTTCAATGGGAGCATAAAAACTGGGCCAACCAGTATGGCTGTCGAATTTAGTTTCAGAGGTAAAAAGCGGTAAGTCACACGCCGCACACTCATAAATCCCTTTAGCGTATTGCTTATCGAGAGGGCTAGCCCCAGCACGTTCGGTACCGTGTTGACGTAGGACGTTAAACTGTTCGGGCGTCAAAATTTTACGCCATTCTTCCTCAGTTTTGTTGATTTCAAAGTTATTGTTTGAAGCTGCCATAACTCCCGATCTCCCAGTTAGATAACGTGATAACCATGCCGCACCTACGATTGCTGCGCCAGCCTTTAAAAGATAACGTTTTTTCATGCTGCATTATTCAGTTGTCGGTGTGAACCAGCCAGTTCAACCTTGAGAGAGTTTATTTGGCTCTATCTCTAGGATGCGCGATCGCCCTGAATTAAGTCTGATAACCTGCTTAAAATTCGCTAAGAAGCCTGGATCAGATAAAGAGGCATCGGCTCAAATTTGCTTGAGATAAAATTCAAACCGTTCCCGGAGTTGTTCAACTGTCAGATTTTGAGTCCAATATTCCACTAAAGCGTGACCAAATGCCCAGGCATTGCGTTCTGGTGAAGCGGGGTTTTCCAACAGCAAAGACCAAAGGGATAGCAGGTCAAAGTTGATAGGGTTTTCGCCCGGATTCAAGAGCGAGAACAAATCATACGCCATCTGGAGTTTGCCAATGACAACCGGCAATTGTTCCACGGGAATTTGGTCTGCCAGCAGATATGCTAAGTTTGGTCGTCCGGTTGTCAGCGTGGCAATGAACTGGAGGACGGGACTTTTGAGCAGTGCAGCCAGTCCCTGTGTAGTTGTCATCTGGAAGGTGTAGCGGTCGATGATTTTGGCAGCAGCGACAGTGCGGGCATCCAAGTTACGCAAAAAACGGGCAAGGCGGAGTTGCTTAGTAGGCGCGATCGCATCCACCAGTGCCAATGATAGTGCGTCCACTCCCCATGCAGCTCGACCCGTTTTCGTGTCACCTGTGACGACGGGTAGAACCAGATTGCAGAAGTCGCCTAGAAGCGATTTGCGATACTCGGTAGCTTCCCGAATCGCCTTTTCCTTCGGGCGATCGCCTGCTTGCCAGTCGTAGGGAGGTTCCCACTCGCGGATGGGGCGCAGACGATCCACCTGAGTGACAATTGCGATAGCGCTCAAGTCTGCAACTTCTGCCTTCATATCTTTGAGAAAGTCCATATCCATTTGCAGTGCCGGATCGAGGGCAGGAGTGACTAATAGCAACAGATCCGCGTTGGTGGCATAATCCAGCACAAGCTCTCGTAAATCCGCCCGGTTCACTTGTTCGTAACCCGGAGTATCCCAAAGTGTCAGGGTTTCCCCCAATTGGCTCTGCCAGTGGTAATTCTGAATCTTATCAGTGCTGGGTAACACATCGACTGCGGCTCGATCTGCTTGAAATAGTGTATTAATCAAGCTACTTTTTCCAGATCCGGTTCGTCCCACCAGCAGAATATTGACGGGTTTTTGCTCAACCACTTCGACGGGTTCTACTTGAGACAAGATTTCTTTGAGAGTTTGTGTTTTTGCCTTGGGTAACGTCGGTGTGGAAACAGAGGATTCTAACGCTGGTAGTGTAGTAGTGCCTCCGTAAAGAGCGATCGCTTGCCGACATAAGTTTCGGAGGGCAGCTTCCCGGAGCATCTGGCTCAAATTCCCCAGCAATTCCTGATTTGCCTGGTTACTAGAACGCTGAGTGACTTGTTTTGCCACCGCCACCACCGGATTCAAGAGCCACTGCGCCCAGTTCCATACTTGCCAGAGTTTACGAGCCGATGGCTCCAGCTTGCGATAAACGCCGTATGCTTGGTATGCCTGCCCAATCGTGACCCGATCGAGGGCAGGGGATAACTTCTGTATCCACCCGTCCAGATCGTCCACCGTTCCCCGAATCAGCCCGTAAGCTTGAGTAACGTGAATGTTCAGCAGGGGATACTTTACTTCAGGATGGTAGACATGAGCGATCGCTACCACAAGATCCTGGCATCGCTGCCAAAAGGTTTGCCAGTCTTCCCAAATCGGGCGATCGCTCTGTGCGGCTTTCAGGATCTCTTGATAGGCGACTTCTGCTTGATTTACGGCATCATTTGCTGCTGGTAGCCCTACAGTGTCGCCTGCACCCGATTCTAGTTCAGCGCTGACCTCAGCCATAACAGATTCTATTTGCGCGATCGCTGGTCGAGTCCACTTAACCAGCAGCCAACGCCAACCCACGAATACAAGAGTAAATACAGCCCAGATCCAATTAATCCGCCACTCATGAATCTGCAACCCTGCCGATACTAGCAAGAAACCGACGATCGTTGCGATCGGCGTTGCCAACACCACCCACTGCCACACCTTTAATTGCACCATTGTTCCAAACCTGTCTCGATTCGACTGCTTATACCGTTATTGTCGATCTAACTTCCTCTGATGCTAGACCCCATAATGCGGGATAAGGTAATGTTCTAGACCTGTGTATTGGTTGTCATACAGCCCGCCCAAATTCATAGCGGTTGATGAACAGTCCAATCACCGTGTCATGCATCAAGACAGATTTAGAGAAGCAAATGGTTTTGCGCGCCAACCGTTTGATCCGAGTCCTTAGCGTTAAGTGTTTTCGTTCAATGCGCTGAGTGTTCGTTTTACCAACCGTATGCTGTTCGGGCTCGAGCAATCGCAAGTAAGCCCCCCACCTATCGGTGTAAAACTGCTGGATGCCAAAGGGGGTGAGCAAGGTCATGAGCGCTGAGAGGGCGGCATCTTCATGGGGCGCTAGAACATAGCCCAGCACGGCACCCGTTTGATGGTCGATGGCATGCCAGAGCCATCGTTGCTGCCGCTTTGATTGTACAAAGCTCCACATCTCGTCCATTTCCGCTTCGTCTACCCGCACTATCATGGCTGCGGTGGGAGGAGTTGGCTTCTGCTCTAACACGGCCCGGTTAACCGGCTCCAGATGCCGATGTTTTTTTTAACTCCTCAATCACTGTCGTCGGACTAACCTTCAGCACCCGAGCCGTATCCCGAATGCCGCTGCCATTCATCGCCATATCACTGATTTGCCGCTTGACCTCAGGCAAGTAGCCTCGGTAGGTGTAGTCACGGATGAAAGAGGCACGCGAACACTGGGTGTTGCGGCAGCGATAGCGCTGCTTACCTTCATCACTTTTGCCATTTTTGACGACATCAGGGGTGTGACAAGTGGGGCAGCAAACGGGTTCGAGAACCATGAGCAGAGAGTGGGTATCAGGACTCTTCTATTTTGCCGTGAAACACAGGTCTAGAACACTACCAGCAATATGAGGAAGAATAACTGATGGAAGCTGAGTATGATTTTAGCCAGGGGAAGCGGGGAGCAATCGAGCCAACGCCGCCAGGGAAAACACGTATCACCATCCGATTAGATGATGATGTCTTAGCATGGTTTCGCGAGCAAGTTCATCTAGCAGGTGGGGGAAATTATCAGACGTTAATCAACGATGTACTTCGCCAGCATATCCAACAGCATCGCGAACCATTAGAAGAAACGCTACGGAGAGTTTTACGAGAGGAACTTGAGCGGATGGGGAAATGAAGTGCGATCGGCATTGCCGATACTACCCACTGCCACACCTTTAATTGCACCATTACCCCACCCCTACCTAAATTAGACTTCTTATACCGCTATTGTCGATCTAACGTGAGCTTTGCCGTTAGACCACAGTTAAGCAGTGATTTTTGGTAGAGTGTAGCGGATATTTGAGTCAAGCAAGCTTGCACTTGTGGAGAGAATTCCAGACGAAGCTTTACTGGTTCGAGGAGGTCGCAATCTCCCAGAAGATATCCAACGTGGAACGGGAACCCACCCTAGCGGCGTGACGGGAATTTCCGTGGAATGTGCAGTAGGATTGTCTGTAGTGGAGTTGGCACCAGTAATCCCTCATAGACAGGTTGGTGTAACTACAGTGGGCGAAGTTCGGTCTTTAGGTGGGGATGTAATCCGAACATCCGGCAGAAGTCCAAATCATGCCACCTTGACTGGCTTAACTCCGGAGCAAATCAGCAGTCTTCTGACACCTGCCATTCCCAATCCAGCTCGGCAGTAGTAAGCAGCAAAGGAAGCACATGAGTCAACTAAGAGTCTTTGCAGATTTTCATAATGCCGATGTCCAGGGTCGCTTACGTTTGAACTGTATTGGCACAATTGAAGACTTGGCTCTTCAAAACATCAAGTTGCACGATGGTCAGTTGCTGACGCTGTACAGTGAAGATTTGGAAGTGGATGGAGTAGTGCAATATTCTGAAGAAGAACATTTGTGGGTTGCCGTCATTGATTGGAATGGAATCAAGCAACTGGAAGACCTTGCACTTCAAGTACAATAGCAACATAATTTACTGCTAACACGACAATCCAAATTTAATCTTGCTATCCACACCCTAATCCCTTGAATAAGCACCATCTGGCACTAGCCAGTCAAAGCTGAAATGCTCTGGTGGCATCATTTCCCGCTGCCTGAAAGCTTATATTGTCGGGATTCCTCCACAGCGCCGAGCGTTACGTTAGCCATTGCCAAATTAGGTGCAAAGATGTGTGCTAAACGGAGTATCAGTTGTAAGAAGAACGACGACACGCCGTTAGATTATTCACTAAATCGGGAATATTAGATGTAGAGACTGCACGTAGCAACTACAGAACACAAACATGAACGCAGAAGAACATATCCGCCGACTATCCCATATAGCTATAAAAAGCAGGGATCTACTTCCCGAACAGTCGGGAATCTATTACGTAATAGACGAAAAATCTATAATCTGGTATATAGGACAGGCAAAGAACTTGCGTAGCCGCTGGGCGGGCGATAGTCACCACAGATTCTATCAGCTACAAAAGCAACGTAAGAAGCAATTTACAATCTACTACGAGCTAGTAGCTGAATTGCAGCTTGATGCTATAGAACGGCAGCGAATTGAACAATACAGCCCACAGTTGAACGGGACTAAAGTTAAGATTAAGAAGCTACATCCCACAGAGACACTCTTACGGGAAACGCTAGTTATCCTTGCACCGTATAGCTTTGTACTAGGTATAGAATCGCCCCGAAAAGAAGACCTTAAGCTCATTGAGGATTCTGTCTTTTGGCAAGATGAGTGGAGAGTTCAGAAAGCAGTGTTACCTCTTAAGGTGATACACGTTTGTATTAATTTAAATGAATTAGGAGAAGCTATCAAAGATCAAGACTGGCTGTCAATGTGCCGTTTCCTTAAAAAGGTTTTTAGGAAGCGAAGTAACTATTCAGACAATTGGGCTTGTAAAGGTAAAATAAGTTATGAATATTCAGGTATGTTTTTCCTGAGAAGACTGTTAGTTAATGGTGTTGCTATAGAAGTCTATGTAACTAACCAAGAAGCAGTGGCACTCATTGAACACTACGAATTAATTCAACTTTCTGGAGTAAAAATTCGATCTGTTAATGACCTATCTTTGGCTGTGATAAAAAATAAGTGCCAGCTAAGAGTTGTAGGAATGTATGCATATTCTGAACCCCAAAATCAGCTATACGACCAATATCGCCGCTCAGCTATAGCACGACTATCTCCATACAAGGAAGATTTGGTTAAACTGTTGTTTAACGAAGACTTAGACACAAGCAAACTGCAAATCTTCTCAATAGAGCGCAAGACTAAAGAGGAAAACAATGCTGTCTTTCTGCAAGGTTAGCTAACCTTGCACTCAAGAAAGAGTATCTCAAGACACTGTTAACAGAACGTAGACTTGACTTAAACCGTTATCAGGTCAACAAGTACCTAGAAAGGATACCCACAGATGACAGTTATATTGAAAATAATCATGCTAAGAGAATGATTGTCTACGTAAAATCTTTTATTTACGGCGACCTTCGTAAACCTATTTACTACGGTAGAATGATACATGGTCAAAAAGGTAACACATACCAATCGCCAAATTTGCTTGACTGTCCCTATAAAGAAGTCTACTTAGCATCCACAGTAGACCGAGCATTTTGGTTACTATTAGAAACCTACTTGTCGGATTTTGTCAAAGTAGAGCTTAACGAATCAGAAGGGTATATAAACAAAGCGTATGTGTCCGCTAGAAAATTTCTAGTGCCTGTTATGCTGACTGTAACCTTAAATGGGAAGTGGAAAGCAGACATTCCATTGGGTTCTAAAGATGATATGTCATACAGCGAAGTTGCAAATATTATCAAAAGCCGTTTACAGGCAAGTGGAATACCTAAGCTAACTTTCTCATTGAAATCTGAGTCTACACGTACCTAGCTACTACCATCTTGCTCCTCAAAAATATGGCTCTCAAAAAAGAGCGCCAACTACTGAAGAAAGCTACAGAGCGATCGCCTGTGCCACAAAGCCAGCAGCGATCGCGTCTTTAACACCACGCTGCACCGGACAAGCGGGCGATAGCGAAGCGCTGACTTGTCAGTTCGCTTACCGTGCCGTAAGCATTCGCCATCTCATCGTCAGTCTTCATTGAGATAAAAATAGTGTTGCTCAACTTGCAACATTAACTCAAAGTTTTTTTAAGATTTGAGGTAGCGATCGCTATTTCGCATCTATCGCGAGGAATAATAGTATTTAGTATCTGAGGCTACGTTTTTCTCTCTAGCAATGAGGAATCAGTTTTAGCAGCAGCGATGTAACTTCGAGAAGCTAGGTCACTAAGGCTTGTGGATATGGAAATGACGATTGGACGATAGTCGTTAATAATTCAACCGTTGCAGGATGAGTGAAGGTTGCACAGCTTCATTCTTTGCCCGCTGATTAAGCAATTCGGTCACAATTTCATCTAAAAGTTCAGGAGATTCCATAAGCGCGAAACGTGGAAATTACTGAACGATTGAACACCTGGTTAAGCAGTAATTACACGGAAGGTTTTGGGAGCAGCAAACTCGCTTCCTGAAACACTTTGCTCTTGTAAAGATAGATTTTACTTCAACTCTAACGCCCTGAATTGGAGCAGGAACAGCAACATGATTCAAACTACAGATACAGCTAAGTTTACGACGACTGACCTGAATCGCTTTGCTGAAGAACTTAATCGAGATGGAATTTGTGTAATTCGGGGTTTGTTGGACAGAAGATTGATCGAAGAGTGGGGAGAGGCTTTTAATGAATTATTCCGAAAGCGCCAAAACCAACCGGGAGGTTTGGCACCCCGCGAACAATCCCGCTACTATCTAACTTTCCCCTGGGTTGCTCCCTTTGCCAATGTAGATGTGTTTGCGAATCCAGTAATTTTGGGAATTCTCGATCGCGTATTTTACCAAGAATATAAGATGGTGCAGTTGGGGGCTGATATTCCAGTACAGGGTTCGGATTACCAAGAAACTCACCGGGACTTTCGCCCACTTTTCTCAGATCAGATAGTAACGCCACTCTACGCGCTGGCGGTTAACTTTCCGCTGGTAGAAGTAACGGCAGACAATGGGCCGTTTCAAATGGCGCGGGGGACTCATGTCTTGCCTCGTGAGGAAGGGTTAGTGAAGGTCGCTGCTGGCGAAATTCCGATGGAGTCCTTTTATATGCAGCCGGGTGATGTGATGATTCGCTCGCCGTTGGCGCTACATCGAGGCTCGCCGAACCGGACAAACACTCCCAGACCGATGGTTGTGATGGGCTATGTGATGCATTGGCTGCATACCGCGAAAGTGGACTTGACTGTGCAACGGGACTATTATGAAAGTCTGCCAGAGCCAGTAAGGGAATTACTGCGGTGCCAAGTGGTGGAGCAGTTGCCGGAGAACAAAGTTGAAACCTACGTGAATTTTAAGTATTAGGATGTCTCAATTTGAGCCGACACCTGAAGAATTCCCAAGCATTCGCACCTACACTAATCCGGTGTACAACGGCTATTTTGCCGATCCGTTTGTTTGGGAACACCAGGGGGTATATTACGCAATCGGCACGGGTGCAGCAGAAGCAGAGGGAGAGGTGGACGAAATCGGCGAACGGCGCGTTTTTCCCCTCCTGCGCTCTGAGGACTTTGTAAACTGGGAGTTCGCGGGTAATGCACTGTTGCGCCCAGACCCTACTCTCGGCGATAACTTTTGGGCACCGGAAGTTGCGTACTGCGAACCGACAAGGTCGGCGCAACGCGATCGCAAGTTCTATCTTTATTACTCAGTAGGGCATGAAGACAAGAACCATCAGTTGCGGGTTGCAACTAGCGATCGCCCCTTAGGACCTTATCAAGACATCGGTGAACCCCTCGTAGACCCCAAATCGTGCCCTTTCGCCATCGATCCGCATCCCTTTCGAGATGACGACGGGCAATGGTATCTGTTCTACGCCCGCGATTTCCTGGACACAGAAGGAGGCGTAAGGGCTGGAACTGCGCTGATGGTAGACCGATTGGTAGGGATGACAAAACTAGCTGGAGAGGGGAAAGTTGTTTTACGCGCCCGCTGTGACTGGCAACGGTTTCTAGCAAACCGTCTGATGTACGGCGCGAGCTATGATTGGCATACCTTAGAAGGCCCTAGTGTCCGCAAATATGCAGGTCGCTACTACTGCTTTTACAGTGGTGGGCGCTGGGAAACGGAAAACTACGGTGTCGATTATGGCGTTGCAGATAGCGTCATGGGTCCTTACTCCGATGCAGGGAATGAAGCCGGACCCCGCGTATTGAAAACTGTTCTCGATCGGGTTCTCGGTCCTGGTCATAACTCGATCGTTGTCGGTCCCGATGGTCAAACTGATTATATCGCTTACCATGCTTGGGATACGGGCAGATCGGCGCGGCGAATGTGCTTGGATAAATTGATTTGGACGGCGGATGGCCCGCGCGGCGATGGTCCCACCTGGACATTGCAGACTATATAACAGTGCATAATAACAGTGCATAGCGATCGCGCTCTTCGTAACCGAAGCAATTCGATCCGCTCACGTCCGACTGCTTGCGGTAAGAAATACTTACGTAAGTATGAGCATATCGAGAAATGCCAGTGCCTCCTCCATCTTGTGGGGAAGCACTGGCATCTTCACTAGAATTCGCCTGTAGCCCGTGCTGTTGTTGCGGTCGCGAACCCTTCAGCGATTGTCAAACCCAGCGCCCGACTGATTCCGGTGTTTAGAAAGGTTTTATTTATACTTCGTATAAAAATTTCCTATATCTTTTTAGCGGCTCAATTGCCATACAGTGGTTCTACGCAACCTCTGATGCCTAGAACTACTGTGTTACTTCAGTCATGATTAAAACCTTTTTCAAATTCTTGGTTATCCAGGATGGGGAGTGGATATGGATACAAGCCTGATCGTTTCTAATATCTTGAATCCACCAATCCTATTCTTCTTTCTAGGTATGGTGGCAGTTTTTGTTAAATCGGATCTGGAAATTCCGGCTCCTTTCCCAAAGTTACTGTCACTTTATCTACTATTTTCCATTGGCTTTAAGGGAGGAGTGGAACTGATCAAAAGCGGCTTAACCCAGGAAGTGATATTCACCATGCTGGCAGCCATATTGATGGCGTGTGCTGTCCCGATCTATACCTTTTTTATCCTGAAGCTGAGGCTAGATACCTATGATGCAGCTGCGATCGCTGCGACTTATGGCTCCATCAGTGCCGTAACTTTCATCACGGCAGGAGCTTTTTTGACCGAGTTGGGGATTGATTATGATGGTTATATGGTTGCAGCCCTAGCGCTTATGGAATCTCCGGCTATCATCGTCGGGCTGATTCTGGTCAATCTGTTCACACCCAGCCAGGGAGATCGGGACTTTTCCTGGCCCGAAGTGTTGCAAGAAGCCTTCCTGAATAGCTCCGTATTTCTGCTGGTTGGTAGCCTGATCATCGGAGTCCTAACTGGAGAACGCGGTTGGCACACTTTGGAACCCTTTACTCAGGGATTGTTCTACGGTATCCTGACCTTCTTTTTGCTCGACATGGGATTGGTTGCGGCTAGAAGGATTAAGGACTTGCAAAAAACGGGCGGTTTTCTCATTTCTTTTGCAATACTAATCCCAATCGTCAATGCAGCCATTGGGATTGGTATTGCAAAATTTATCGGAATGCCCAAGGGAGACGCACTCTTATTTGCGGTGCTTTGTGCGAGTGCTTCTTATATTGCTGTTCCCGCCGCTATGCGCTTAACGGTTCCGGAAGCAAACCCTAGCTTGTACGTTTCTACCGCCCTAGCTGTAACGTTTCCTTTCAACATCATTGTCGGAATTCCTGTATATCTGTACGGAATTGAGATGCTTTGGAGATAACATCATGCATTCAGTTAAACGAATAGAAATCATCGCAAATTCAGTTGAACTTGGCAAAATTTTAGACAGCTTAAAAAAATCAGGTGTAACGGGGCACCTAGTCATCCGAAATGTTGCCGGACAAGGGCTTAGAGGCGGTTCTGAAGATTTAGACATGACGATGCTGGATAATGTCTATGTCATCGCGTTTTGTGCGCCAGAAAAACTTAAAGGTGCGGTGGAAATTATTCGACCAATCCTCAACAAGTTTGGAGGCAGCTGTTACATTTCTGATGCGATGGAAATTCGCTCGACAAGATGCGTTGCGTCGCTGTAAGGTGGCTGCTTCTGTCTTCTGTGAAATCTGAAGAAACTAAAAAACAAAAACAAAGTCTAGCTTCGGCTTTGAACTTTGAATCGTTTATTCTGCAACTTTTACTTCTTTAATAGCGATGAATCAAAACAATGGGTTGATGGGGCGGCGCAATTTCTTGAACTTAACGGGAACTGGCGGAATAGCACTGATGGCTGCTGTGACGGGAAGTGCATTCTGGGGCGTGCAAGCAAACCGAGCGATCGCTGCGACTCTTGAGCCTTCCAACCCCGATGCCGCCCTAAAACGGTTGATGGAGGGCAATCAACGGTTTGTGCAACATAAGGGCAAGCATCCCGATCAATCAGAGGAACGCATTAAAGAAGTTGCCCAGGCACAACACCCTTTTGCAACTCTGCTAACCTGCGCGGATTCGCGGGTGCCTCCGGAAATTTTGTTTGACGAAGGACTCGGTGATTTATTTGATATCCGTGTTGCCGGAAATATCGTGACGCCGGAGGTGCTTGGCAGTCTGGAATATGCTGTAGCTGTCCTCGGCACTCCTGTGATTATGGTTTTAGGTCACGAACGCTGTGGTGCTGTCACCGCCGCAGTCCAAGGGGAACGTCTCCCTGGAAACATGAATTCTTTTGTTAAAGCCATCAAACCCGCGATCGCTAAGGCAAAAGATGAACCGGGCGATCCGGTTGATAATGCTGTAATTGCAAATGTTCGGTATCAAATTGAGAAATTAAAACAAAATTCAACGATCGTTTCTGAACGATTGCTGGATGAAAAGCTCAAAATTGTCGGAGGTCGTTACGATCTTGATACCGGAGAAGTCACGTTGATTTAGGATCTTGCGATCGCTTCTGTTGCAATCATTGGCACTTCCCCACTCTAGGAGTTGTTAGCAGTGGAGCGATCGCGCTTGATTCAACAGAACAATGTCAATACCGAAAAAAGGGACAAGAAGGATTATTGTTGACCGAGAGATGCTTCTTTGGTTGATCCGAAGAAAAGCTACTAATACTCAGTCAGACTACGGGTGCGGGTATCTTCATGTTGCCGTAGAACACGCTCAAGAACCTGGCTCGGTGTTAGTGATACTCACAGATAAGCCTCACCCACAGGATTGGAGAACAACTGAAGTAAGACCAGTAAAGCCTTCAGATATAACAGGATGGATACTGCAAGCAAAGCAAATTGGATGGCAACCTAAAAAATCAGGAGTTCCATTTGTTGTTAAAGTTGCAGGTGAATGCCTTAAAAAGTATAAATTTTTATAGAGCATATTCAAAGGAACTGAAACGATCGCACGGTCTATAATCCCAACCCATTGACTGTAGCATTTCGGCAGAATAACCTATTATTCCATCACTTCATCCGCCGCAGGTTCACCCGGATAAAAGCCATTCCTAAAAATTTCTTCCAATGTATATGAGCCATTCTCCGGGAAGGTTTTTAGCGGCAGGTTTGTTTCTCCTGTTGCCAAATCTCTACCACTCTCATATATCTTTTGCAATGCTTCCTCAAGATAGGGCTTAAGGCTGGGATTTTCTTCCAATAATTCTTGAGTATCCCGACGCTGTACGCGAATCGTCATCAACCAGGTACGGCTTCGTTGTTTTGGTTGATATTCCCATTTTAAAAGATGTCCAATTAATACCTTTAAACGATTTCTCAATTCTGCACGTTGTTGTTTCCCCAACGATTCAATCTCCTCAATTAAATTAGGCAGATCGAGATGACTCCACTGCTGATGATGCAGGAGTTTAGCCTGTTCCTGAGTCCAAGCATAGAAGTCAGTTTCATAAAGACTTTGCATTAAGGTTCCCGGTGTCTGTTCAGTTTGTGGTGTTTGCATAAGAAAGTAAAAACCTGGCGATCTTTTTCCAATTCTATTAGGAGTCTAACAACGCTAAGCTAAGCGATCGCTTAGCGTGCGTGTAGCGCGATCGCACTATCCCGAAAATAGCTTGTTCGCTCGTGCATCGAATTTTCTACAGCAGCCTCACCCCTCCAAGTCCTCCTGCTTAACCATCTCCAAGGGTAGCTCTAGCGCCTCTGCAATTTGCTCGTCGCTTAAGCCAAACTGCCGTAATTTATCAATTTTAATCTTACTTTGATTCTTGCTGCGCTGCTGGAAGTTAGGAATATCTGGCTGATTTTTATCTGAGGTGGCATTGGGGATATCTGAGCAAACATTGATATAGCCAATTATGTTGCTATTACTTGCAGAAGCGGCTAATGAAATTCAACAACTCCTCAAACAGTTAGAGAAAACCAATCTTACTGAGGCTGAAAAGATTGCCTACGTTAATGATGAAACTACTCGTAGCTTCAAGCGTCGTGTAGTTGGTGCATTGCAGGCTGGTAGTGAAGCTGCTATTGAAGAGTTCTTAGACAATCCCTATGTCAACATTGGGAAGGCTATTATTAAAGGTTGGATGAAGAAACTAGAATAGGTTGTGGTGCGATACTGCATAACATCTCTGTCTTGAAGCTGTCTCACAATAGTTCAATGAATTCGTCTACACTCAAGTCCACTTGTCGGATGATCGCACGTAGAGTCCCTCGATCTAGCTCATCGTGATTTGGTATGCTGACTGTCGTTTTAGGTTCTTCACGAATTAGAATGATGTAACTGCCACGTTGCCAAGCTACAACCAAGCCAATCTGCTCAAGTGCCTTGACACATTTTGCACCAGAGATGACAGGCAACTTACTCATACAAGCACAACTTCAACTCTATCGTCTGGAACAGGTTCGCCACGAGTTTGCAGAACCTCGACGTAGAGAGCGATCGCCTCTTCGATATTGGCTAAAGCTTCTTCACGGGTTTTTCCCTGACTGATACAGCCCGGTAAACTTGGTACCTCGACAACAAAATAACCATCCTCACCAGGATACAGCAGCACTTTTCGCCTAGATTCAACTTGAGGTTTTGCCACAGTCATTGTTCAACACCTGCTCGGTTCCTGCTTTCAAATGCTAACACTCAGTAGAGACAGAGACTGGAGCGATGCAAACAGGAATCAACACAGCGATCGTGTCGCTCTTATTCCATTACATCATCTGTTGCAGCTTCACCTGGATAAAAGCCATCCCTAAAAATTTCATCTAACGTATAGGGGCAACTCTCCGGGAATGTTTTTAGCGGCAGGTTTGTTTCTCCTACAGCCAAATCTCTACCACTCTCATATATCTTTTGCAATGCTTCCTCAAGATAGGGCTTAAGGCTGGGATTTTCTTCCAATAATTCTTGAGTATCCCGACGCTGAACGCGAATCGTCATCAACCAGCTACGGCATCGTTGTTCTGGTTGATATTCCCATTTTAAAAGATGTCCAATTAACACCTTTAAACGATTTCTTAATTCTGCACGTTGTTGTTTTCCCAACGACTCAATCTCCTCAATTAAATTAGGCAGATCAAGTTTGCTCCATTGCTGATGTCTGAGGATTTCCGCTTGTTCCTGCGTCCAGCTATAGAAGTCAGTTTCATAAAGACTTTGTATTAAGGTTTCCGGTGTCTGTCCGGTTTGTGGCGTTTGCATAAAAAGTCAAAATCTGGCGTTCTTTGCTTTATTCTAAAAAATTAGAGCCGCCTGTGATGAAATCACCCCATCCCAAAAACAGCTTATACGCCGGATTCTTGTTTTCATCCCCATAGCGATCGCCCAGTGTATCGAGAAATGCCTTGGGGGAAAATCATATACTAATAACCTTCATCTTCTTCCGGCTCGATCGCGATTTCCACAACTTCCCGCCACAGTTCCAGAATGTTCTCACTTGTTCCTAGTGCTGTGAGACAATTTAACACTTCGCCCGACTCCTGCTTCAGTTCGGGAAACGCCAATAACAGCATTGCCAAGTCGCGCCAGTCGGTACCCGATTTTGGCTTTCCCCGCCGCTGATAGTACGATATCACCTTACTAGCAATTAGCTCTGCTGGAGCCATTACTAACACTTGTTCGATGCGTTGTGCCTCTGGTAAATCGCTAACTTTCCTCATATCTACTAGGTGACGGTTGCCTGATTTATGCACCTGATAGAGTCGGTATCCTTGTCCTTCTTTAACTTCTCGAACACGCACGGCGATATGAAATTGCTGGCTCAAGTATTCGCGTAACTCTTGGACTAATTCTTCTGCTCGTACCGACATTAAGTCAATATCCTGTGTCATGCGCGGTTCGCCGACATAGGCATTGACTGCCTGTGCGCCAAACACCACTACGTCGTCGCGGTTCCGCAAAAATTCAAATACCGCAGCTTGGATAGTAGCCAACGGCAAGGGTTCGTTTGTCATAAACTCCCGGAAGCTCAGGATGTCAGCGCCAAGCATAATAGTTACTATCGAAGAAATTTAGCAAGTCCAGCAATTTGTTTTTGCGTTCCATACGCCTGAATCTTAGGCGACTTTCAATCTGAGAGCAACTACCAACCTACTAAGAAAGCTTTATTTGCAGGACTTACGCAAAGCTTATACATATAGCGTTTTTTCGGGTTCAATCCCCCTGTGGTTGCCCACACTATGTGGTGATGTGCGGTGAGTCCTGATTTGATTTCTTACCCCAAAAACAGCTTATACGCAGGATTCTGGCTTTCATCCCAATAGCGATAACCCAGTGTATCGAGAAATGCCTGCCACTGTTCCATCTCATGCGGCGGAACCTGCATCCCTACCACGATTCGCCCGTAGTCTGCGCCGTTGTTACGGTAGTGGAACATACTGATATTCCAATCCGGACTCATAGAACTGACAAACTTCATCAATGCGCCGGGACGTTCGGGAAACTCGAAACGATAGAGTAATTCATGGTGCGCCAGGGGAGAACGTCCGCCAACCATGTGACGTAAGTGCAATTTGGTCAGTTCGTCATCAGTTAAGTCAAGAGTTTTAAATCCGCAAGCTTCAAAACTTTCTGCCATCTTTGCAGCATCGGCACGGTTTTGAATTTGCACGCCGACAAAAATATGGGCTGATTTTTCATCGGCAATGCGATAGCTAAACTCAGTAAGATTGCGCCTGCCAAGACATTCACAAAACTTGCGGAGACTGCCTGGTTCTTCAGGAATCGTAACGGCATAAATAGCTTCGCGGCGTTCGCCAAACTCTGCTCGTTCTGCCACAAAGCGGAGGCGGTCGAAGTTCATGTTAGCACCGCAAGCAACGGCAATCAGCGTTTGTGCTTCGATTTGCTCCCGTTCGACATAGGCTTTGGCACCTGCGATCGCTAATGCCCCCGCTGGTTCTAAAATCGATCGCGTATCCTCAAATACGTCTTTAATTGCGGCACAAGTGTCATCTGTACCCACCAGAATAATCTCATCCACATATTGCTGACACAGCCGGAAGGTTTCTTCCCCCACTTCCCGCACTGCAACCCCATCAGCAAATAAACCCACCTGCGATAAGCGCACTCGTTTCCCTGCTTTCAGCGATTGATGCATAGCATCGGCATCCACTGGTTCAACGCCAATAATCTTAATATCGGGACGCAACCGTTTCACATACGCTGCAATCCCAGAAATCAATCCGCCACCCCCAATCGCTACAAAAATGGCATGGATGGGTTGCTGACATTGTCGCAGAATTTCCATCCCAATCGTACCCTGTCCAGCAATGACGTGCGGATCGTCAAAGGGGTGAATAAAGGTTAAGCCTTTTTCTGCCTCTAGCTGACGGGCAAATGTATATGCATCGTCGTAAGTATCCCCATGCAACACCACCTCTCCCCCTCGCGCTTTGACGGCATCTACCTTAACCTGAGGCGTGGTGACTGGCATAACGATAATCGCTTGGGTTCCTAGCTGACGTGCAGCAAGGGCGACTCCTTGGGCATGGTTCCCAGCAGATGCGGCAATTACACCCTGCGCTAGCATATCCGGCGACAGGTTCACCATCTTGTTGTAAGCACCCCGCAGCTTGAAGGAAAACACGGACTGCATATCCTCCCGCTTGAGCAGTAGTTTATTATTCAGCCGTGCAGATAGGTTAGGAGCGTATTCTAGAGGGGTTTCTTGGGCGACATCGTAGACACGAGCCGTCAGGATTTGTACCAGGTAGTCGCAGAGCATGGGCACAAGGGGTTAGCAGATGGCGGATGGAAGACAATTTTACTTCACTGGTGGGTTGAGATCCCCGACTTCTTTAAGAAGTCGGGGATCTGAAACAAGTCGGGGATCTGGGGGAATACTACTAAAGACAGATTCTGTGACTTGTACCCATGCCGCAAAGACGGATTCGACTACAAATCGGGAACTTTTACCATATTTACAATCGGGGAAACAATCACCAAGCGATTTTTTTCGAGCGTGAGAACTATCTTTATTTTCTGCGATTAGTGAGGCAGCATCTCACAAGCAACGGAGTAGATGTTGTTACTTACTGTCTCATGCCCAATCATTACCATTTCTTGGTTTACCTGAGAGATGAGAACTTGTCTAATGCAATGAAATCGCTCTCACTCTCCTACACAAAAGCGATTAATCAGCGGTTCAATCGGGTTGGGGTATTATTTCAGGGGCGGTTTCAAAGTATCCACGTTGACCGAAGCGATTATCTGGTCAATCTTTCACGCTATATTCATCTCAATCCGGTGAAAGCAAGACTAGTGCAGCAGGCTGGAGAATGGGAGTTTTCCAGTTATTTGGAATATGCAGGCTTACGGAAAGGAACGTTACCCAAAATAGAGTTTATCGGAGCGCAGATTGAGGGAGATTTGGCTTATCAGCAGTTTTTAGCGGATTGTCAATTGCCCGATAGCATTGGTTTCAAACGACTGCTGCTAGACGAGTAGCCTGAGAGATTAGATGCCCGACTTCTCTAAGAAGTCGGGCATCTTCGGTCATGTCGAAGAGTATGACCGTCTGAACGTTGAATATAGGGCGAAGCTGTAGTAAGACAGATTCGTTTTTATGAGCAGATAATTAATCAAATTGTGTTTCTCATTGCCTACATCGAAAGAGTTTGAATTAGAGGAAAAGAGAAATCAGGCATCTTTAGAGTGGGGATGTTGCGTTTCCTCATGTCAACCCAACCTACTGCGACGAGAGATCGCACGGGGAAAAGGTTTCCGAAGATGTGGTACTTAATTCTTATGAACGGTATCATACCCCTACCCGACTCGTGCAGAAAATCAAAAAGGATGTCTAACTACGCTTCTGACCGTCTTAAGCAAAATGCTGAAAGAATTATGCAACTGTGGGAGGTTCGAGCGCGTGATGAAGTCAGTGCGTCAATGCATCAGGATTCTCTTGTCTTGCAAAATTCACTACCTCAGTACTTAAACCAACTGGTAGATGAACTCTCAACCAGGATTGACAGGACGCCTACCCGAATCGCGACCGACAAGGTAGAGAGCAAGCGGATTGGCAAACAGCATGGACATGAGCGGGCGGGCTATGCCGACTACTCGATGAGTCAACTCATCTTTGAGTACCACATCCTCCGTCAAGTAATCTTTCAAGTTTTAGAGGAAGAAGCACCTTTAGAAGTGCAGGAACGAGATATTATTATCGGCTCTATTGAGCAAGCCGTTAATGACGCGGCTACTCAGTTCTCAAAGACGCTGCGAGATATTCAAGAGCTATTTATGGTGACGCTGACTCACGATCTTAGAAATCCCATTAATGTTGTGAAAATGGGAACTCAACTGATTCTGCGTCGGCTTGAACGAGGAGACACCCACTTTGATGTGGCGGCGAGAATGATCGGCGCGATCAATCGCCTGGATTCGATGATTCAAAATCTGCTGGATGCAAGTCGGCTGCGGGCAGGACAGAGCTTGAAGTTTGAAGTTGAAGAATGCGATTTAAATCTGCTAGTCCAGAACATAGTGGAAGATTTGAACTTCGCTTATGGAAAGCGGTTTGTTGTCGTCTCTGATTCTGAGGTCAGGAGCTATTGTAGCCCTAAAGAAATTCGGCGGGTAATTGAAAACTTAGCCATTAACGCCGTGAAATATGGCGATCCTACCGCGCTGATCACCCTCAGGCTTCAACAAACTGAAACGCAGATCAGCCTTACCATCCATAATGAAGGCGATCCGATTGCCCTAGACGCTCAATCAATCCTATTTCAACAATTTCGGCGAACCACCTCTGCTGAGGAGCAAACGGGATGGGGATTAGGATTATTTCTAGCAAAGAGTATAACTGAAGCGCATCAAGGTACGATTGAGGTTGAAAGTTTGGAGGGCAAGGGAACAAACTTTATCATTCAGTTACCAAAAGTTCCTCTTTAGGTAGCAAAGCCTTTAGCGATCGCATCGATTAAATCGTCTGGGCTTGAGTGTTTTCCCGATATGTCAACTACTCAACAGAAGAATCAGGGTTACAGTAATCTACGTGAGTGAAGGAATCTGACTGGTAGTGAGATCGCGCATATTGCCGTAGGTTGCGAAAACGCAAGGAAACCCAACATCTCTTTATTTACTACCAACACGACAATTCCATTCAATCGGACTATCCACACCCCAATCTCTTGTAGAAGCGCCGTTCCGCATATAGCGATGAAAACTGGAAGCAAAGTTGAGGCGTGACCGGCACAATGCTCATCTTGAAGCTATAGCAATCCTATTTGAGTTGTGAGATACCAGCGGTTCAGATCCCCGACTTCTTAGAGAAGTCGGGGATCTCGCCTTCACGAATCATTTAGGATTGCTATATAAAAGCGTAATCGCTTTTCATGAGTCAAAAGAGCGATCGCTGGGGGCTTAAGCAGTGTGAAGCCGTTTTCGAGCGCGACCTGGTGAGGGGGACTTTTTGCTGCGGGTGGGTGTGGATGGCGTCTGCGGCTTTGTGCGGTTACTGCGACCTTGATTTGTGCGCTGACGCTTCGGTTGGTCTACCCCGCTCTTAGCTGGGGAGGTTGGCTCGTAGCCTGGAATCACGTCTTTGACAAGGGTTTGATTGAGCAATCGTTCAATGTCTTTGAGGAATTGATATTCATCTTCGCTGACGAGGGAAACGGCTCGTCCAACGTTTCCAGCGCGACCTGTGCGACCAATGCGATGCACATAGTCTTCTGGTACATTGGGGAGTTCAAAGTTGACTACGTGGGGGAGCTGATCGATATCTAGACCCCGTGATGCTAGGTCGGTGGCGACTAATACTCGCACTTTCCCTTGCTTAAAGTCTTGCAGGGCACGGGTGCGGGCTGCCTGACTTTTGTTACCATGAATTGCAGTGCTTTTTAGCCCATCTTGAGCAAGTTGCTCGGCTAGACGGTTGGCTCCGTGTTTCGTGCGGGTGAAGACTAGTACCTGTTGCCAATTGTGGAACCCGATCATATGAGAAAGCAGCTCTCGCTTGCGATCGCGATCGACCGGATGCACCACCTGCTCTACCTGAGAAGCGGCGGTATTACGGGGAGCCACTTCGATCTGGGTCGGAGACTTTAGCAGGGTGCTGGCAAGCTGCTGAATCGGTTTAGAGAAGGTGGCAGAAAACATCAGCGTTTGCCGAGATGCAGGTAGCGTTGCCAAAATTCTGCGGATGTCGCGGATGAAGCCCATGTCTAACATGCGATCGCATTCATCCAGCACCAATATCTCTATCTGCGAGAGATTGACAGTCTTTTGCCCAACGTGGTCTAGCAACCGACCGGGCGTAGCGACTATAATATCAACTCCCCGACGCAGTGTTTGAACTTGCGGTACAATTCCCACACCGCCATAGACTACTGCCGATCTCAGCGACAGGTATTTACCATAAGTTTTGACGCTATCGTTGACCTGGGCTGCCAGTTCGCGAGTAGGGGTGAGAATGAGGGCGCGAGGCGTGCGATGCACCTGGTTGGCGTTGGTGGTACCCAGGAGTTGCAGTAAAGGCAGGGTAAAGCCAGCCGTCTTGCCCGTTCCAGTTTGAGCGCTGGCGAAAATGTCTTCGCCTTTCAATATGGCGGGAATTGCCTGCTGCTGAATGGGAGTTGGCTCAGTGTAGCCAGAGTCAGCAACAGCACGAAGCAGGTCTGTCGAAAGACCGAGATTATGAAATGTCATGGATGCGATCGCTCCTAGTGGTGCCCCTATCCCAAATCAAATGCCTGGGGCCAGTCTAAGAGCAGGAAATTTGTGGTTCAGTTGGATGGCTTGAATGAGCTTTTTCCAATGCGCCAGTAACAGACCGGAATGTACTGGCAAGAAACTCATTCTAACAGCAATTATGACAAAATATCTTAAAGAAGCTTGGGCTGAGCCACGCTCATCACAATGCTCTCCCGATCTTAGGGGTTTGTTTAATTTTGACACTTTTACTCAAGTCGCTCTTCTACCGCCGTCAACGGGACTAAGGCAGAAACTCTTATTCATCCGTAGCTTTCCCTCGCATTGTCTTAATATGCGATCGCTTACTTTTGCTATCAAGGCGCTTTCTTTGAGAGCTGCGAGTGGGTTTGCTGGGTTTGCGTCGTTTGGGTACCACGACTGCACTTCTAATCAGGGTTTGCAGTCGGCTCAACGCTTCCTCCCGATTCTGCTCTTGGCGGCGGTGTACAGTCGCCTTAATCACAACGACCCCATCCTTGGTAATACGCTGGTCGCTTAGCAATAAAAGCCGCTCTTTATAGCGATTGGGTAGCGAGGAAGCTCCAATGTCGAAGCGCAGGTGAATCGCGGTCGCCACCTTATTCACGTTTTGTCCCCCCGCCCCTGGAGAGCGAATCGCACTAATCTCGATCTCCTGTGCTGGGATGACTACTGTGTTGGAAATTTGTAGATAATTCATAAGTAAGATGAGGACAATACGCCGTTCTCCTAGGCAAGCGGTAGGCAGGTTCGGGAAGTCGGTGACGATTCCAGCATAGAATAGCAGACTCTTCGTTTGCGACTATCCCTGTCCGTTTCTAGAAATGTGTTTATTGACCATTCCAGTTATCAAAGAGTTGGCGGTTCGACTGAAATCTGGCTGGTGAGACTCATGGAGCAGCCCTCAGCAGAACAGTCAGTTCCAGAGAAAGGGGGAAGTAGTAGCCCAAAGTGCAGTGTTTTGAAATCAATTAAGATGCTCAGATCAACGGTTATTACAAATTTCTTGTTTGGTGTTTTGGTGTTGTTAATCGGAGCCATGCCTGTTGCAGCAAGTTCTTCTTCTGATGCGACGAATGCAGCGCTCATCCGCGCCCAAACCTTAAATAGCCAGGGTACACGTCAACTGGAAATTGGACAGGCTGAAACTGCTCTAGAAACCTGGAAACAGGCAGAAGCTGCCTATACAGCAGCAGGGGATGAAACGGGCATACTGGGTAGTCAGCTCAATCAGGTGCAAGCCCTGCAAACTCTTGGACAATATCGCCGTGCAAAAAGCTTGTTGGAACAAATCAGCGATCAATTGCACCTCCTACCAGATTCTCTACTGAAAGCCAGTAGCTTGCGAAGTTTGGGAATCACCCTATTTCATGTGGGTGATGTGCAAGAGAGCCACAGGATTTTACAGTCAAGTTTGCAGATTTCCCAACGCTTGAAGGGAGATACAAGCAGTACGCTACTGGCTTTGGGCAATGTGGTAAGAGTGCGACAGGATGATCCAAATGCGATCGCGTTCTACCAACAAGCTGCCGCAGTTGCACCAGATAATTTGATTCGGCTTCAGGCACAGTTGAATCTATTCAGCCTCTTAGTCGAAAACAATCAAACTCCACAGGCATTACCCTTATTCAGGGCTATTTCATTCTAAAGATTGACTTCAAGTGGTTCAAGCTGAACCCACAACGACGCTGAGCTTGAGCCATGTTGTCAAAGCCTAAATCACGATACAGGTTGAGAGCTAGATTGCGGGCGACTG
>NZ_JBYCCT010000071.1:27773-86461 GCF_057473865.1 Coleofasciculus sp. H7-1 | reverse complement strand
ACTGTTCCCATGTCAGATTGCTACGATATGCTTTAGTCATTCGCTCACAAGGTGCTGGTTTCTACAAATCTCAGCATAAGCTTTGTGAGCTTTCTTACAACAGTACCCTACTTTTAAAACATCCTCTTAGGCAAATCCAGTTCAGCAGCTTTTTTTTCAGATATATCAAGACCAGACAACCATTTAATTGCAAAAGGGGCATGAACTTCTGAGAGTGTCCATAGAATAGCCCGCACAACATCAGGATCGCTGATATGAGGTTTCGTTCTTAGAACCGCTTGGGTCAGCTTATCCATTCCATGTTTTTTGAGCCATAAAGGAAATTGTTTAATGCTTTCTGGAGGAGATTTTTTATTTTTTATAGATTGGTTTATCATAGCCGTAGCTAGTTCTTGCCACTGCTTTACCCCCTGACTACCCACTTGGCTAAGACTATCTCCCAAAGTTTGCAAGAATTGGTATTGAATCCGGTCTAAGTCACTAAACCTAACAGCACTGGCGTAAACAAACAAAGCACCCCCCTGAGCTTGCAAACGGTGGCGAATGCGACTAATAAGGTGAGTTTTGCCAACTCCTTGTTCAGCTGTTATGGCGATAGAGGTAACTTTGCCTTGACCAGAGCTAACCTGTTTAATCGCTTGAAAAATAGCGTCAGAAGCATGGGCGTTCAAAGTTGGAATATCGGGAAATCCTTGCCCCCAAACATCCTGAATCCTGACAGAAGCACCTTTAAGAGCAAACGGGTTGTGACTTTCGATAGCAGCGTTGAGCTGTTCAATTGGAGAGGCAGAAAAGTTTGTCATGGCAATTTGTGTGAGGTAAGCAAACAAAAAAGGGTCAAGTTCAAATTTAGGAATTTAAGCGCTTGGCGTAGTAGCGCAATCCGCTTAGTTCAGTAGTGATTGAGTCCTCAGCTTTATCGGGGGTGATACCTGACATCTCTCCAGCCATTAGCTGAAAAATGTCGTTGGCTTGCATTTCCAGCAGCCACTCGTTGAAGTGCGATCGCGTAACTCGTTCCCCAATCTCACGCCGAATCCGGTAAATCGGTACCAGATTGTCCAGGTTATAATCCCGGTTAAGCTGGTCGTACACTTCTAACGCCACTGGCTTAAACTCGTCGTAGGACGCGATCGCTTTCCCTGTTACCTGATTCGATGTAGCAGTCGCCCCATTTGCTAGCGTTCCCGTCTCTCTAAGCCACTTCAACAAAGCATTAGCAGTTTTTGCCCCAATTTGGCTGTCAAACTCGAAATCAGCGTTTTTCAATCCCTCCCCAAGCATCTCAACGCCTTTGCCAGACAGGGATATTTTGTTTTTGGAGATAGCGATCGCTCCAGATGTTTGCAACTGTTCAAAAACGCCCTGATAATCCCCTGATTTTTCGTGCGTCCGTTTAACTCTTTCGGTTAAATCACCTTTTTTAACTTCCTCATCGGCTCCCTTCATATCCCACAAAGCAAGAAGCACGCGAGTTTTAGCTTGAGCTTCCGTACCTCTTAACCCTTTAGCTGTATCTTTTGATTTCTCTTTGGTTGTCATTTCAGTAATTCCAGATAATTGCGATCTACAATTAGTATTCCCATTCAATCTAGCCAAAGTTAGGGTTCCCGTCACTCTCAAGCAAATTGCGATGAGACACGGTAAAAAAGCCAATTTACTAAAACATTAAGTTTAATTAAAAAAAAGTTAGTATCTGGTTGCTTGTGGATATCGACTCAATTCTTCAACCATTTCAGCGCTTTGGCGTTCATCTCGGTTTAGAGCGCATTCAAAAATTATTGGCAAACTTGGGCAACCCGCACCACAAAGTGCCAATGATTCATGTCGCTGGCACGAATGGCAAAGGATCGGTTTGTGCTTACCTCTGTGCAGTGCTGACTGAGGCAGGTTATCGCGTCGGGCGATATACTTCCCCTCATTTAGTGGATTGGAATGAGCGCATCTGTCTAAAGGAACAGGCGATCTCTCTGGAAACGCTAGAAAAATTGCTGCTACAAGTCCAAGCGGCAATTCCACCCGGTGAAGAGTCACCCACGCAATTTGAAGTCATCACCGCCGCCGCTTGGTTGTATTTTGCCCAGCAGCAGGTAGATGTGGCGGTGGTGGAAGTGGGTTTAGGAGGGCGTTTGGATGCGACGAATGTATGCCCTAACCCCCTCGTCACAATTATTACTTCTCTCAGTCGAGAACACTGGCAGAACCTTGGCCCTACTTTAGCGGATATTGCCAGAGAAAAAGCCGGTATCCTCAAGGCGGGATGTCCTGCTGTCGTGGGACAGTTGCCAGAGGAGGCGAGGGCGGTGGTACAACAGCGGATTATTGAGTTAGGGTGTCCGGTTGTTTGGGCTGAACCGGCGGTGGAGTTAGGAACCGCGAAGACGCAAAGGGAAGAAAGAAGGGTGGAGTATCAGGGGATAAAGTATCCTTTGCCTTTGTTGGGAGATTTTCAGCTGAGTAATTCGGCATTAGCGATCGCATCTGTGCAAATTCTCTCCTCACAAGGTTGGGAAATTTCCGAAGCAGCGATCGCTTCTGGTATGGCAAAAACTCAATGGCTGGGGCGTCTTCAGTGGACAAGTTGGCAAAATCATCCGTTATTGATCGATGGTGCCCATAATCCAGCCGCCGCGATCGCTCTGCGCCAATATGTCGATACCCTGGATAAATCGCCGATTCATTGGGTGATGGGGATGCTTTCTACTAAAGATCATGCTGATATTTTTAGTGCATTACTCAGAAAGGGCGATCGCTTGTACTTAGTCCCTGTCCCGGATCATAGTTCCGCCGATCCAGAATATTTAGCTACCATTGCTCAAAATATCTGCCCAGAATTAGCTGATTGTCGCACCTACCCGGATCTCACCACTGGATTAGAAGCTGCCATCTCCCCAGAAAGTTTATTGGTTCTGTGCGGTTCACTTTATTTACTGGGTCATTTTCTGAAACAAAACCGCTTTGCTGCACCTACATAATCTTATTTTTAACGCAAACAGGACTTACGCAAAGCTTATACATATAGCGTTTTTTCGGGTTCAATCCCCCTGTGGTTGCCCTTACTATGTGGTGATGTGCGGCGAGTCCTGCTTATTTTTAACGCAAAGTAACGCCAAGGTAAGCGCAAAGGAACGCAGAGGAACAAAAATCCTTCTGTTCTACCTTTGCCATACATTGTGACCTCTCCCCAACCCCTCTCCTGCTAGGGAAGGGGCTGGGGGTTAGGTTTTTTTGAGTCAAATGAGAACCTCTCTATTTGTAAAAAGACAGATAATACAGCACTTTTGAAGCTAGTGAGGTACGAGGATCGCCTAAAACCTTTGATTTTGGAAGCTTGACTGTACCTCATCCAGAAAGAAAACGCTGTATTGCCCCTGTATTACTCAGCACTCGCTGCCAAGTTTTTGCACAAAATGTCGTGCTGCACTTGCTCTGGGGTTTGGTTTCCGTTGACAGTCAACAAGCGTTGGCGATGTTCGTAGTATTCCAAAATGGGAATCGTGCGTTCTTGGAATAATTGGAGGCGGCGTTGTACGATTTCTGGTTGATCGTCTGAACGCGATCGCTCTCTGGAACGGCTCATCAACATTGATTCTGGCACCTCCAGCCAAATTGCCCAATCTAGATGTTGCCCCAAACCTTCCAACAAAAAGTCTAATTCCTCTGCTTGAAAAGCAGTGCGAGGATAGCCATCTAACAGCCAACCGCCTTTGACATCCGGCTGTTGGAGACGCTGGCGCATGAATTCGATCATGACGGGATCGGGTACTAATTCACCCTTTTCTACATAGGTCTGTGCTTGGATACCGAGGGGAGTTTGGGATGCGATCGCTTGCCGCAAAATGTCGCCCGTGGCAATTCCAGGAATCCCCAGGTGACTACATAGCAGTGCAGTCTGCGTTCCCTTACCTGCCCCAGGCCCTCCCAGAATTATCAGTCTCACGGCACCTTGCTCAGAAGTGTGATTGAATTAAGCACTGTTTAGACGCTGAATTTTGATCCAGCTTTCAACCAAGCCTATGCTGGCTATTTTGCCATTGATCGGGCGATCGCGCGAGACTGACAAAGCCAAGAAGCCATTCAGGATAGTCAACTCTTGACGGATGGATATATCTAGTGTTTGATTATGAGGCAAAATAAAAAAATACACTACATATCGTTTGCTAACCAAACCTTTCTGGGGCAAGCGATTCGCTCTTCAAGATTCCTCACGATTAAACTTCGCCTTATGGTTGCCCAGCTAGAAACTCCAGCGCTTCATTCAGATCGTCGCCTGATCCCCACTATTGAAGGACTGGTGCAAGTTTTTACCGGCGCTCACCGCAGCTTTTTTACCGGCGTGATAGCCCAAGCGCTGCGAATTGCCGGTCAAGGAACCCCAGTTTTAGTGATTCAGTTCCTCAAAGGCGGAATTAATCAGGGACACGAGCATCCCATGCGCTTAGGGCAAAATCTAGATTGGGTTCGCTGCGACTTACCCCGTTGCATTGATACCCCGCACCTCGACGAGGCGGAAACTCACTCTTTACTCCAGCTTTGGCAACATACCCAAAAAGTAATCTACGACGGCAAATATTCCCTCGTCGTTCTGGATGAATTGAGCTTAGCGATTAACTTTGGCTTAATTCCGGAATCTGAGGTACTGGCGCTGCTCGAAAAACGCCCCGCTCATGTAGATATCATTTTGACTGGCCCAGAAATGCCCCAAGCGCTTCTGGATGTCGCCGATCAAATTACTGAAATACGTCGCAGTCACAGACCTTAAGGAATGCGCTCACTTCACGCTATCCTAGTATTCCGGTTGGGATTACTTGTGAACCTGTGATTAAGAACGATATCTGGATTACTGAAATGGCTCAAAAGGGTATGATTTCGCCCTTTGAGCCTAAATTAGTTCGTCGTGTGGACGATTTACCTGTTATCTCATTTGGTCTGAGCAGTTTTGGTTACGATATCAGGCTTTCGCCTGTGGAATTCCGCATTTTCAGGCATATTCCCGGCACAGTCGTCGATCCCAAAAACTTTAATCCTGAAAATTTGGAGCAGACAAAACTCCATACCGATGCCAATGGTAGCTATTTCATTCTGCCCGCTCATACCTATGGATTAGGCGTGGCATTAGAAAGACTAGAAGTGCCTGAAAATATTACTGTATTGTGCATTGGGAAAAGCACGTATGCGCGATGCGGGATTATCTGCAATCTAACGCCTGCTGAGGCTGGTTGGAGAGGACATTTAACCCTAGAGGTTTCCAATTCATCAAATGCAGATTGCCGTATTTACCCCAATGAAGGAATTGTGCAACTGTTATTTTTTGAGGGTAAACCTTGCGAGGTGAGCTATGAATCTCGGCAGGGTAAATATCAAGATCAGCCGGAAAAAATTGTTATAGCACGAATATAAGGAAATACTCAGGTGAAATACTTTCGTGTTGAGGTAGTTGCTGCCACGCCGAATCCCCAACAAGTTATTTGGGCAGCAATGCATCAAGATTACTCCGAAGAGTTGGTTTGGGATAGTTGCGATCGCTGGCCTGATGAGGAGCGAAGTGGCGAACTGATTATTAAACATTTATTATCAGGCGATCGCGGACATTACGGCCCTCTGGAACATCCTCAAATTACAGTGAATGTGGGTTATTTCCCGCACTCAATGATGCAGCAACTCCGCACTCATCGCGTCGGCGTGAGCTTTGATGTCCAATGTCTGAGCGGAGATACTGAGGTAACATTTGTCAAGGCTTCAGGTGGTTTGAGAAAGATAAAAATTGCCGAGCTTTACGATTTATGGGCAAATGGTGAAAAGGCTATCCGCGAAAGAAAAATTAAGGGTCGCCACGGAGAACTACCGGGAGAATATCGAAGAGATTCTAAATCCCGTCTTAGGAACATGAACCTCAGAGTTCTTAATGAAGATACTGGGGTTTTTGAAATTGGTCATGTTCAGGAAGTGTTCGATCAAGGAATACAGCCTGTTTATCGGTTAACTCTTGAAGATGGTAGGACATTAGACTGTACTGCTGAGCATCGTCTTCTCACCAAACAAGGTTGGCAGAAGATGAAAGAAGCGATTGGATTAATTACTAACACGAACCAAGAAGTTCTTTCTTATCAGCCTGATTGCTACTTAATGACAAATGGAGTAATTGTTGGCGAAGGATTGTATCGAGAAAGAAGTTGGCTCATTGAGCAACTATCAGCCGGATTAACTGCTCAACAGATGGCTGAGAAGGCTGGGTGTTCGGTTGAGGCTATCAAAAAGTGGGTTTATAACCACAAGCTAAATCTAAATAAGTGCAAGCCTGGAACGAAAAACCCTTGGAATAAAGGATTTCGGGGAGCTTACGTTTTAAACCTAACTTCTGAACAGCGACAGCAAAGAAGGGAAAGAGCAAAGCTATTTACACGTCGAGGTGCGGACAGTCATTTTTGGAAAGGTGGAGTAACTGAAGAACGAGTTGCTATCGGAGCCTGGACTCGTACGATTGCACCTCAAATTCACGAGAAGTTTGACTTTACTTGTCAGCAGTGTGGTGTTCGTGGGGGTCAACTTCATGCACATCACTTACTTCCAGTTTACTCACACCCAGAACAAGCTTATGATTTTGACAATCTAATCCTTGATTGTCAAAATTGTCATCGACAAATCCACAATCAAGGATTAGAACTAAAGTTTGCCCAAAACTTTCTTCCGATCCAAGAGCTTCCCGAAAAACCTAAACCGATAGGCCACAAGCTAAAAGCTCACCCGATGAAAGTTGTCCAGGTGCGATACCTCGGACTACAAAGAACTTACGATTTAGAAGTTGCTGGAAAATGGCATAATTTTGTAGGTAATGGAGTTGTAGTTCACAATTCTTTTCGCTATACAGGGCAAAGAATTGTTGATGTAACGGAGGGCAAATTAGATATAGAAGAAGCTTTCTATTTACGTCCCGTTGGTAACTATACGAACCGTCAAGGAAAACGCTATTTGTATTCGGAAGAACAACGTCAGGATGATTTGCAATGGTGCGTTTCGGCCTGCAAACATTATAAGAAACGTATAGATGAAGGACTTTCAGAAGAACACGCTAGAGGGATGATTCCTTTTGATGCCAGACAGCATTTTGTGCTGAGTTGTAATGTGCGATCGCTCATGCATCTTTTAGACCTAAGATGGAAAAAAGATGCCCAATTAGAGGCGCAAAAGTTTTGCGAGTTGCTCTATCGTCATTTTGAACAATGGACTCCGGCGATCGCTCAATGGTATTTGGAAAACCGAGCAAAAAAGGCAAAGTTAGCTCCATAGCTTGCTAAAATAAGCTTTATATGCTTATGAAGACCATGACCGCCGCAGGTTAAAAAAGCCTTCTAAGAAGTCTTGCAGGCGGGTGTTATTGCTTAATCGTTGTTGGTGCCACTCGTTAGCGGTTAGCTGAATAATTTCTGATAGGGTGGGAGAAATGGCAGGCAGTTGGCACAGAGCATCCACTTTGATTTTCTGCCGCATGGCGATCGCGATCGCTCCCATTAACTCACCCGCTTCCATTCCCACTAGCGTTGCGCCCAGAATTTCTCCATTGCGACGCACCAGAATTTTACAAAATCCCGTGATTTCCCCTAATATCTGGGCTGCTGCCACTGTCTTGAAATATTGTCGCAACACTAAGACATCTTTACCGTACTGGCGTCTCGCTTGCACCTCGGTTAAGCCAACCCGCGCCAGCATCGGTTCCGAAAAAACGCCTGTAGGAATGCCGCGATAGTCTACTTTGAAAATGGGCGCAAACAAAGCATTTTTTAGGGCGATGCAGGCTTCGTACTGGGCAATGTGGGCAGCTTGATAACCCCCAGCAACGTCACCACAAGCGTAGATGCGGGGGTTCGTTGTTTGCAGTTTCTCGTTCAACTCCATGCCACGGCGATTCATCTTGACGCCAACTCCTTGCAAGTTTAAAGATGTGACATTCGGTTGCGATCGCGTACACAGCAAAATTTCATCAGCTTCGATAGCTTTGTTGCCAGCTAGAACCCACTTTTTGCCGTCAATTCGTTTGACTTGTGTCACCTCTGTTTGAGTCAGAACCCGGACGCCCTCAATTTCTAGCTGGGAATGCACCACTCTCGCCGCCTCTGGGTCTTCTTTCGGCAGAATGTGGGAACTGCGTACCACCAGGGTGACATCTGCGCCCAACCGAGATAAAGTCTGCGCCAGTTCGGTGCCAGATGCGCCACCGCCAATCACCACCCAGCAGGGGCGGCGAGATGCATCTACAGGTAGCTGTTCGGGGGATTGCTGCCAAATATCTGTCGGCGTCAGATAGCCGGTGGCTTGGAGTCCGTCAATTTCTGCAATCCCAGGACGAGAACCCGTGGCAATCAGGTAGGCACGCGATCGCAATCTCCGTCCGTTGACGACAAAGGCGAGGTAAGGTTTTCGGCAAAATTCTCCCTCTCCAACAATCACATCAACGCCCAAAGAAGCCAAAATCGCTGGAGAATGTTGTTCTTCTAAAGTGGAGACGACGCTATCCGCCCACTGGATTGCCTCGGTGAATCGCACCCCTGGAACGGTTCGCTGTTCTGTGGAATCAGCTAGATCCCAGGGGACACCGAATCGATCGGCGTCACTCAGGGGGTGAATAACTCGCCTAACCTGAGTCAAAGCTTTGCTATAGATAGACCCTAACTGTAGGGACGATCGCCAGCGTTGCCCCTCAGGAGGCGGCTGGGGTTCGACTAAGGCGACGCGGGCTTGCAGGTTGGCAGCAGCAACTGCGGCATGACGCCCTGCCTCTGTGCCGCCTATTACGACTAAGTCGTACTCAACTGCCATGATTTGTTCTTTGTCAGTTGTTAATTGCTGATTGCTAATTATTTATGGCTAATGGCTAATGGGAAAAATGAACAATTAGCCATTAGCGATTACAAGATTGCAGCTAGACCGTCGATTAGGCGCTGGTTATCAACTTCGGAACGCACGGCGACTCGGAAGTAGCGATCGCCCAATTCTGGAAAGCTCAAGCAGTCACGAATCAGAATTTTACTCTGCTTGAGAAGTTTTTCCTGTACTTCGCTACTGGGTTGTTCTGACTCAACCAGTAAAAAGTTAGCGGCACTCGGTAGCGGTTGCAATCCCGGTATTTGCGCCAAACCTTGAAACAGGTGGGACTTTGCCGGTTCCAACCAATCCCAGGTTTGCTGTTGAAATTGTGTATCCTTTACCACAGCGACACCAGCGGCAGCAGCCAAGGTGTTTACGGGCCAAGGATCGCGCCACTGTTGCCAGCGCCGCAGGCGGTCTGGGTGAGCTATAGCATAACCTAAGCGCAGCCCTGGCAGACTGTAGAACTTGGTGAGCGATCGCAAAATCACCAAATTCGGGTACTCTTGCACCACTGGAATTAGGCTTTGCTGCTGGTCTGGCGGCAGAAAATCCATAAAGGCTTCGTCCATCACCACCAGAGCAAATTGCTCCAGATAAGGTATCAGAGTCTCCCGCAAAAACATCTGACCCGTGGGATTGTGTGGATTATTCACCAGTAAACCCATGCGATTTTGGATGTGGGATTTGGGATATTGGATTGGGAATCGCAAATCCAAAATCGAAGATCGAAAATCGGCAAGCGGGCACTCAAGTACGTTGGCGCTAAACGTCCGGAGTGCCCGCCAGTAGTCGCCAAATGCTGGTGTCACCAGACACGTTCCCGTCAGTTCTGATAAATCCCAACTTGCCCAGGTTAGTAACTCTGCCGAGCCGTTCCCAGGCAGAATCCAGTCTGGCGGGAGTTGGTGCAGCTGACCCAGAGACACCCGCAACTCCCCGTAATCTGGGTCAGGATAGGCACGTAAGCGCTCCAGATGTGCCCCAATCGCTGCGAGTGCTGACTGGGGAGGCCCCAACGGGTTAATACTGGCAGAAAAATCAACAATGAGGTCGGGGGAACAGCCTGCCAGTGCAGCTGCCCAGGCTAAGTTACCCCCGTGAACAGGCCGAGTCAAGGATGATTGCCGCTTTGGATGAGTAGTTACTCTTCGGGCGCGACTTTTTCTTTAAACAACTTACCCGCAGAAAATGCAGGAACCTTCGTTGCTGGGATTTCCATCTTGTCCCCAGTTTTAGGGTTGCGACCCTCGCGGGCTTTGCGTTCCCGCGATTCAAAAGAGCCGAATCCCACCAAAGTCACCTTATCGCCAGAAGAAACAGCTTCCATGATAGCTTCCAAGGCAGCCGTCAAAACAGCATCTGCTTGCTTCTTAGTGACAGAAGCCTTGTCTGCCACTGCATCAACCAATTCACCTTTATTCATGTTTAGTCACTCCAAATGGATTACACGGGCGTGATTATCACAGCGCTAAAGTCCCAAATAGGGGCTATAGACACCAGCCTTCGAGGGTAATTTAGCCTCAAAAAAGCTGAAACTCTCGCTGTCTCGAAGTTTCACTGCATTATTCTAAAGTCTGCGTGCTGGATATGGATCGTCGAAAGCTTTAAGTTATGTAGATTTGAGGATTTTTTTGACTAATTTTACGACAACGGGCACTTTTCGAGAGTCGCACAGCCTAATTTCCTAGCCAAAAACTCCATCTACGACACAAATAAGCCCCCTGTCGGAAGTCGAACAGGGGGAAGTTGTATTTTGTCTCCTCAAGACTCTAGCGCTACCTGTTACTGACGCTCCAATATCTGACGCGCATTTTGTCCTGGGGTGTAGCTGTAGCCAAATGCGGCACGCGACGAGTCATCGATAATCTGAGGCGTCAGCAACACGATTACCTCTTGTCGCTGATTTACCTTATTGGTACTTCTAAACAGGGCACCCAGCAGAGGAATATCACCCAAAATTGGCACTTTAGATACTGTCGTTCGCTCTGAATCTTGAATAATGCCTGACAAAATCAGCGTCTGACCATCTCGCAGGCGAAGTTGTCCAGAGTTCAGGTTACGCACCGTCAGCAAAGCGATTTGGTTGACATCATCACCAACGACTATATTTTGCTGACCCCCAATCGCAGTTACTGTGGGATTTACAGCTAAAGTGACAAAACCATTATCGTCAATCCGCTCGACTCTGATATTGAGTATTAAACCTGCCTGCTTAATTTCTGCGGTGACTGTTGTATTCGTAGTATTGTCGGTTGTTTCCGTTTCCCGCCTAATATTGCCGACGACCTCTTGAGTCAGATTGACGGTAGCCGACTGTCCTTCCTGGACAACCAGAGTCGGGTCAGTCAAAATCTTAGCATTGCCACTTTGAATCTGCGCCTGTAATGACGATAGAAACCGGCTGGGGAATTGGAAAAAGCTGGGAAGAGCTGTAGTAACTGTCCCCAGAGTTCCCGCTGTGAAGGTAGCAGTAGTAGTAGCAGGAGTACCAGCAGTACCAGGAATAATTGTCCCAGGGGTTCCTGGAGGAGAACCAGCAGGAGCAGGAATGAATTGAGCAGCAGTGCCTGGAGTACCAGGAGTTGTAGTGACAGTACTTTCGTTTGGCGTTCCCCGTGTAAAGTCGGTTATACCGGCTCGGAATGGATTTCCTGAAACTCCCGCGCTAGGTTGAGGAAATGATAAAGCCGCTCCTGGTGTCTCGTTAACCGTCACAGCAGGATTATTGCCCGGATTGATAATCACGCTTCTGGTGCCTGTTCCAGTTCCGGGAACAGGTACGGAATTGTTGAAATCTAGGAAAGTATTTCCACCTGCAAAGGGGTTCGCAATCACTGTTGGAGAAACCTGACTCCCCTGTGTCTGCGCTGCCGTAGGTGGTCTGACACCGCCATAGTTAAAGACGGCTGCTCCCCGGTCAACGTTGAAGAAACTATCCCCGATCCCGAAGGAGAAGCTAGTATTAAAGTCCTTGGTGTTTAATAGGTTGACATCAACGACCTTGACATTCACCGCCACCTGACGACGGCGGGCATCTAGCTGGGTCAGAAGGTTTGTCGCAATTTCAACTTTGCGAGGAGAGCCAACCAGAGTGATGGCATTGAGTCGCTCGTCGGCTGACACTGCTAACCCTTTGAGTAGTAAGGGGGCATTTCCCTCGGTGGCTCTGAGTGCTAGAATGCTTGGCGTTCTGATTTCTACGGTTCGAGCGGCGGCTCCCTCTCCAATGGTCTGAATTTGAATTTGCTCTGTAGGGATTTGAGTCTCTGCCCCTTGGGTCGTCAAGAAGTTTGCAGCCGCCGTGACCGGGACTTGATTGAGTCGCAGGCTGCGCGTGATGATATTTCGAGCATCGTCGGGCAGTCTGGCACCCACAAAAATTGTTCGTCCAACTCGGTTGGCTTCCAAGCCGCTCAACTGAAGGACGTAGTTGAAGACATCTTGAACTGGTTCGTTTTCGATATCGAGGGAAATGGTAGGTCCCCCCTCGGTAGTTGCACCACCCGGAGCGGGGGCTGGTTGCCCAGGAGTACCAGCTGCCGAGCCTCCCGTAAAGGCAAGGTTGAGACCAGCAGAACGGGCAAGTAGCCCTAAAACTTCTCTGACTGGGGCATCCCGCAACACTAAGCGGGGTACGCGCTCAGATGTACCGAGATCGATGACAGCGGGGGCAGCATTGGTGTTGGAGGTGGTAATATCGCCGACTGGGGGCGCGATCGCTCTCGGCAAGAAAGGTGGTGCCGGACTGACGGGTTGCACTGTCCCAGCCGCTGGAGCCGGAACTCCGTCAATGGTAATGCGCGGGTTGGGTACCAGAACGTCTGGGTTTGGCGGGTTTATGACTGGTTGAGGCGTTTGCGAAGGAACTCCTGGTAGCCCTAGGGTAGGGGTTATGCCACTGGGTGTTGGAGCCTGTGGGATTTGACCAGCTGGCGTTTGGGGGAATACACCGCCCGGAATTGGCGTTTGAGCGAGTCGGTTTGGAGCCGGTGGCGTCTGGGCCGTAGGTGCAGGTGCAGTAGGAGAAGAATTAACAGGTGTCTGGGAGGAGAGCGTCGCCGGGGTTACTCCGGTCGGCGGCACAACAGAGTTAACGTTTAAGGTTATTCCCCCCTCCTTGTTCTGGCTAATCTGCCCGGTCGGTGTGCTGTTAGCAGCGCTGACCGTTACTCGGACGCTATTGTCATCCCGCTGGCTCACGACGACTGACTTAATGCCAGGAGCTGGGTTTTCCTGACGGAAGCTGTCTCCCTCAGGTAAGCTCAGCTTGACATTCCGTACATCTGCCATTAACTCATTACCACGGCTGAGTGTGAACATCTGAGGGCGTAGGACAGAGTCCTGACCGGGGGTATCGCCCTCAGATGTCTTTAACATCACTTCAACACCGTTATCCGTGGGATTGAGTTGCACAGCGGTTACTTGCGTGGCAGCTGCTAAGACCCGTTGTGTTCCGGGTAGAACCAGTGCTGAACCGAGCAAGATTCCACCCAATATTGATAGCTGTTTCACCGTTTCCTCCTCACACAAAAGCAATTTTTGCACCTGAATAACAGCTTTCAGGTCGAATTCTCGTCACCTACTCGCTGTCTCCTACTGGGCTGGTTGAGCTGCCGCCGCCGCTGCCGCTGCCGCTGCCGCCGCCTCTTTCGCTTCCTGCTCCGATAATGGCAGCAGCACCTCTAACTTAAAAGAGGTGTTAATCAAGGTTCGCTCTTTTGGTTTGCCACTGGGGACAATTTGACCCTGCCGGTTTACCGTAATTTTCTGACTGGTCGCCGCCTCTTTCAACTCTGATTTCAAGTCTTTTACTACTAGCAGTTGCTGGAGTCGCTCTAGACTTCTCAGAATGGATTGGGTTTGTCCGTAGTCGCCTTCAAAACTTACATTGTATACCTTACGTTTGAGCTTACCATTGACTTCTGGTCCTAAAGAGCCATCATTAATAATGTCATTACTGTTGGCATCAGCGGCATCGTTTCTTCTTGGCTCATACTTGGTCAATTTGCCTTGTCTTGCCTTAACAAAACGATTGATATCCAGCATTAAGGTGTCCAGGGTTTTCGCGCTACCAAACATGGAAAGGACAGCAGCTTTTTGCTGTTTTGCCTTATTTAGGTTTACTTTCGCCTCATCAATTTTTTTCTGGAGTTGTGCCTGTTGATTAATTTGCTCCTGGGTGTTTTCTACCTCAGTTTGCAGTTGTTGATAAGAATTCCACGCAGGCAGCAATAGGTTAACCACCAAATAAGCTGCTCCTGCTAAACCCAACACTGCCAGCAAGGCACCGCTGACTGTTGGTGTGAACGTAATACCAAAGGCACTGGGATAGGCAGCCTCCTCTTGGCCTTCATTGGATGGTATAAAGTCTTGACTCACCGTCATTTTGGCAGCGCTCCTGTGTTCTGAAGGTTTCTAAGCCGAGTCGCCAATCCCACTGCACCTTTGCGCTCCCACTCTCTGAGTAATTGGGAAGCCGGGGCATCGCTCAGGCTCGTTTTAATGGTGTATTCCACCACTTTTGGCAATTTAATTTCTACTTTAGCGTTGGAATTTCCTTGATCCTGGGGCTGTTGCACCTGGGTTTGATTGTCTTTCAACTCGGCAGTCACGATTTGGGTATCTTCGCTATCGAATAATTTAGATCGCTGTAGCGTTAGCAAAAAGTCGTTCACTTCATCAAAGGAGCGAGCGTACCCTTTAATTGCCACGTTAGAGCTGGGAGGGGCAGCGGCAGCAGTGGGGCTAGGGGCTGCCGTGGTGGTAGCTGGATCTGGAGCGGTTTGTTCAATGCTGGTAATTTGCAGACCGGGTGGGACGCGATCGCGTATATCCTGCAAAATCGCTGACCAAGGAGCCAATTGATTAAACACACTGGCGAGTGCCTGCGTTTCTCCTTTAACTGTCTGGGTTTCGTTGTTGATTGCTTGAATCTGCTGTTCTTTGGCTTTGCCTTCATTCAAGCGCTGTTCCAATTGAGCTTTTTTTGCCGTCAATTGTTCGGTTTGGTTTTGCAGCAAAAACCACAACGCCCCAACCCCTGCTGGCAACAGCAGACCGACTGCCAATCCCGCCAACAGCGGCGTCATGTTTTTATTACCAGAGGGCGCTTTGGCACCGGGGACATCGCGTCGTATGATGTCCGGGCGATCCTTAAGAAAATTAATATCTAGGCTATACATCCCTTTAAACCTCTCGTAGTCCTAATCCCAATACAACTCCCAATCCCGGTCTTTGCACTGGTGAAATTTCCTCTATCATCTCCAAGGAAAGGGCTGCAACTGGGTCTACTTGCGTCGTCGGCAAGCTCAACCGTTGCGTGAAGAATTCATCCAGTTGTCCAATTCCTCCTCCTGGCCCAGCGAGTAGCAGCTGCGCCACTTCCAAATTTTCGCTCTGATTTAGATAAAAATCGATAGAGCGACGCAGTTCATCGGCAAGCTCTCCCAATACTCTAACTAAAGCTCCCATACCGGGATTGATCCCCGTTGCACCCGTGCGGACATTATCGACGGGGGTGTTGGGAATTGTCATCCCTTGCAGGATTTCCGTGTTTCTCGATGTCGGTAAATTCATCGCCCGATTCAGGGCACTCTGTAGCTGATACGTCCCAATCGGTACGGTACGGGAGAATTGGGGCACCCCATCCACGATGATGGCAATCTCGGTGCTGTCGAACTCAATGTCCACCAGAACGGCAGCTTCTTGAGGGCCAAATTGCCGCAACTGCTCTCTAATCGTCCGAATCAGAGAAAAACTACTAATCTCCAATACATCGATTTTTAATCCAGCTTCCCGGAAGGTTTCAATATAGGTGTCTGTCACTTCCTTGCGGGTAGCGACCAGCAGCACCTGCACCTTCTCAATTCCATCTTCATCGGTGAAAAATCCCAGCTTCTGGTAGTCTACATCTGCTTCTTCCCGTGGAAATGGCAAGTAGAGACCGGCTTCGTGATCCAACACCATTTCCCGCAACTCTTTGTCATCAAGTTCCGCAGGCACTGGGATAACGCGCACCACGGCTTCGCGCCCCGATACGGCAGTGGCGACGTTCTGGACTTTTATCTTACTTTCAGCGATCGCTTCCTTAATCAGTTCGGCTAAAGTCGGGGCATCCATAATCTTGCCTTCTTGAAAGACCCCTTCCGGAACTTCTTTAGAGGATAGCGTTGTTAATTTGAATCCTTGACCCTGCTTGCGTAGTTGAGCAATATTAATCCGTTCAGGGGCAATTTCTATACCAATTCCTTTGGTACGTTTAGCTAATAATCCTTTAAACCGGGTGAACATATCTTTAGGTTTGCTGAGGGAAGCAGAAAAAAGAAAGTTTAGTTAGGTAAGAGAGATTGCGTGTAGGGAGATAGAGACAGATTTATGGTACCCAATCTAGCTGACAAACACATCGGTAGAGACAAAAATACACCCTGGTAGATTCCGTACCATTAGATATACCTCATCAGGTAGGATGAGTTACTGCTAGCTGGGTTACTGCTAGCGCTGAAAGTGGAATTGCAATTTACATGATCCGTAGGAAAACCTGGAGACGATTGGGCGTATGTACCCTGTTGGGGTTCATTCTCAGCTGGGTTATCAGCTGTAGCCCAGGCTCTACCCCATCTGGAAAAGGGGAAATTGAGTTCTGGACGATGCAGCTGCAACCGCAGTTTACTGACTATTTCAACAAACTGATTGCCAACTTTGAAGCCGAAAATACCGGCGTCAAAGTGCGCTGGGTAGATGTACCCTGGAGTGCGATGGAAAGCAAAATCCTGACGGCGGTTTCAGCGAAAACGGCACCCGATGTCGTGAACCTGAATCCGGACTTTGCCTCCCAGTTGGCGTCGCGCAATGCCTGGTTGGATTTAGATACTAAAGTTCCCCAAGCGGTGCGCCAGCAATATCTCCCTAATATATGGAAGGCTAGCACGCTCAGCGACCAAAGTTTTGGCATTCCTTGGTATTTAACGACGCGGGTGACGATTTACAACCAGGATTTGTTTAAAGTAGCAGGTGTGAGCAAACCCCCGGCGACTTATGCTGAATTAGCACAAGTCGCTCAGCAAATTAAGGAAAAAACCGGCAAGTATGCGTTTTTTGTGACCTTGGTTCCAGAAGATTCGGCTGAGGTGCTGGAATCTATGGTACAGATGGGGGTTCAATTGGTGGATGCCAAAGGAGAGGCGGCTTTTAATACACCCGCAGGGAAAGCGGCGTTTCAATATTGGGTAGACCTTTACCAGAAGAAGCTGTTACCCCAGGAGGTATTGACACAAGGACATCGACGTGCAATAGAACTGTACCAAGCGGGTGAAACGGCTGTGCTGGCTTCGGGTGCAGAGTTTATGGCGACGATTGAGAAGAATGCACCAGCGATCGCGCAAGTCTCCGCTGCGGCACCCCAGATTACTGGCGAAACTGGTAAAAAGAATGTAGCAGTGATGAATCTGGTGATTCCCCGCGACACTCAGAAGCCGGATGACGCCCTCAAATTTGCTTTATTTGTCACGAACGATGAAAATCAGCTGGCTTTTGCCAAGGCGGCGAACGTGTTGCCGTCTACAGTTCAGGCAGTGCAAGAGTACCAACGCCAGATAGCCAGTAGTGCTAAGGTGTCGCCAGTGGAACAAGCTCGCGTCATTAGTGCCAGCCAATTGACAGCGGCAGAGGTTTTAGTCCCGGCGATGAAGGATCTCAACAAGTTGCAGAAGGCAATTTATGAAAATTTGCAAGCAGCGATGTTGGGGGAAAAGACAGTGGAGAAAGCAGTTGCGGATGCAGCTTTAGCGTGGAATCAACGGTAAGGATTCGCTGTTCGCTCCCCAACCCCTCCCCGGAATCGGAGCTACCGTGTACGCACATCTCTGTTCCTGATGAATCGTCTCGAGATCCCCCCTAGCCCCCGCGAAGAGAGCGCATCCCTCTCGCGCATCCGCGCCGCTACGCGAACGCTAACGCTAGTAAAAAGGGGGGAAATGGAATTCAAAGTCCCCCAATTTATCGGGGGATGCAATTGAAGATCAATCAACGTTCTGCAACTTAACCAAAGATGTGTGTACACCGTAGCTTCCCTAGTAGGGAAGGGGGCTGGGGAGTTAGGTTGAGATTATCGTAGAATTATTGGCACTTGATGTGACTTCACGGGGCAACTCTAGCCGGAAAGTTGAACCCTCTCCTGGCTGACTTTCTACTTGAATTTTTCCGTGCATCATGCGAACCAATCGATCAGTAATGGCAAGCCCCAAACCCGTACCACCATAAGTGCGCGTCAGGCTTTGACTGAGTTGCCGAAATTCCTGAAAAATTTGTTGGATTTCCGACGGATCGATACCAATACCAGTATCGCTGATGGCGATCGCTATTTGGTCGGGTGCCGGTTCGCAAGCGTCCACGGTTATGCTACCCGAATCGGTAAACTTAATCGCATTGGAAAGAAGATTGACTAATACCTGCCGCAGGCGATTACTGTCATTCACAACACAAGGGTTATCGAGACAAGCGTGAATATGCACTGATAAGTGCTTCTGCTGAGCCAAACTCTGGAGTTCTTCCACTGTTTGCTCGACTAGCTCGGCTAAGTTAAATTCTTCCAAGTTTAAATCCAGGCGTCCCGCCTCCAGCTTAGAGAAGTCCAGAATATCCTCAATCAGCTTGAGCAGGTGTTTGCCACTATTAAAAATGCGTTCTAGCATATTTAGTTGGTTTTGACCCAGCTGATGCTGAGCTTGGCGCATCAACAGTTGCGAAAAGCCTAGAATCGCGTTCATCGGAGTCCGCAGTTCGTGGGACATCAGCGCCAAAAACTGCGACTTCAGCCGGACTTCTTCTTGAAGTTGCAAATTTTGCAGATGATAAAAGCGAATTTTTTCCTCCCCTTGCTTGCGGGCGGTAATATCGCGTAGCATCCAGCGTAGAGAAGACGCCTTACCTTGCTTATCTTGGACGTTAGCGACAGTCAAAGCAGCATCAAAGAGATTGCCTTGACGCGATTTTAGTCGCACCTCCCACTCCTGAAGTAAGCCGATTTTAGGGAGCTGATTCAGTTGGGAACGAAAGGCTCGACGAGCTTCTTCAGGCACAAATATGATTAGCGGTTTGCCCACCAGGTAAGTGTGGGAGACACCGAGAAGCTCGGTGGCGGCACGGTTGGCTTCCCGAATCGTTCCAGCTGTATCTGTCACCAGATAGCCGTCTGGAGCCAACTCGAATAGGTCTTGGTAGCGTTGGCGTTCCGCTTCCAATGCCCCCCTCGTCGCTAGCAAAGTCTCATTCTGTTGGCGCAGTTCTTCTTCGGCTACGTGCAATTCTTCTAAGGCGGTTTTTAATTCCTCCAGCGATACCGCTAGCAGCTCTGGTTGTTGCCGGGGCGATTCGCTGACACGCTGCTGTAACGCCGCTGCGCGGTGGCGTGCAGTTTCTATTTTCTGGGTAAACCGCTCTCCTTTTAGGTGAAAACTCATGAAATTATTGATAAATACCTTTTTTAAACTTTTGTTAAGCTATTGAAGCACCCATTTTGCTTTTTGAGCAATTTGAAAATCAGATTAGCTGAAAGTGCCCTAAATGACTAGACAAATCGCACCTAGCTTTTCGCTTTTGGCAACAATTGCTGTGGAATTTATTCAATGAATAAATTCCAGTAACTCGAAGGGTGTGCAAAATCTCAGCAAAACATTAGGCACACACCTTGAGTTAACTGTAAGAAATTTATTTGTAAATCCTCTTTGAGACTGATAAGTTAGGTGGACATCAATCAGATGTAACCGGAGCCTAATCCACATAACCTTCATAGCCTTCTTGAACCCGGAAAAGCCCGCTCCCCCAGCCTTTTTCCCACTTCGCGCTAAGCCTCTTCTGGTTAGAAGAAAAAATAGTTAAAATATTTTAGCTTCTTTTAAGGAGAAGAAGGCTAACTTTAACTTTCTTCATCTTGTCGGATCGAGGTGCGGAAAGTGGTTGGTTTTATTACCAGTAGGTTTAATTTTTACACGTACTTAGAAAATATATATAGCAATTCTATTTGATTTGTAATATATTTTTTTGACGAACCGCCAAGAACGCCAAGAACGCCAAGAGAGAGAAAGAAGAGAATTTTAGAAATCACTTAGGATTGCTATAGCAAGACAAACTGTAGCTTTGAGATGTTTATAACGTTGGCATGATGCTGTGCAATTCTTGCATTAACACAATCACCCCTTGAATATCTTTTTTTAAGCTAAATAGAGGCATACAGGTGACTTTACACTGAATTGTCCTGCCGCGCCGGTTGATAGAATCTAGCGTTTCTTCGTAGGATTCGGACTCCCCGGTTAAACAGCTTTGAAGCGGCTGTCTGAGTTGTACCGACAAGCCAATCTCCAAATTTAGAAAGTGTTGTCCTTGGACTTCATCGCTTTGCAATCCCCAGAAATTTTCAGCTTGAGAATTCCAGATTTGGATGTTTAGCTCTTGGTTTAACACGACGATGCCGCCCGGTAGACTGGTCAAGATAGACTTTAGAAAGGCGTTGGCTTGGTTGAGGTCGTCGCTGCATAGTCGCAGTTCTTCCGTTGCTGTCTGTAGCTCTTTGTTGCTCGTGTCTAATAGTTCCGATGTTATTTGGAATTCCTCGTTACGCGCCTTGCAGTTGCTCATTGATGACTTCGAGCGTCTGCTTGGAGTATTCTATCTGTTGCAACTGTTGAAACTGGTTCCTGTTTTGGCGATCGCTCTGGCGAGTCCCTGAATACGACGGGATCGTTAGATACTCGTTGTATTGAGATAGCTCCTCGTGTTCCACCAGTAAGTCTTCCCTGTCCTGATTCATGTAGTAGCGCCGTCCTGTTCCTCCATGAATAAAAGCACTCCCCGAATCTCTCCATCCTTTGCCAACAGAGGTTTACAAGTGAATTTACACTCAATTGCCTTGCCGCGTCGGTTAGTGGCATTTAGAATAATATCTTGAAAGTTGCAGTCTCCGGCTAGGCAGTTGCGAATCGGCTGTTTGAGTTGCTCCATCGACAAGCCAATCTCCAAATTTAGAAAGTGCTGTCCTTGGACTTCATCGCTTCGCAGTCCCCACATATCTTCGGCTTTGCGATCCCAACTCTGGATATGCAAATCTCGCCCAACTACGACGACGCCACCCCGAAGACTGCCCAAAATCGACTCTAAAAAAGCGTTCGCGTCGTTGAGTTCTTCGCTGCGGCGGCGCATTTCATCGTTGAGCGTCTGCAATTCCTCATTCGTGGATTGCAGCTCTTCGTTCATCGTTTCCAGCTCTTCATTAGAAGATTGGAGTTCCTCGTTTGTCGTCTCTAACTCTTCATTGGAGGATTGGAGTTCCTCGTTTGTCGTCTCCAACTCTTCATTCGTAGACTGGAGTTCCTCATAAGCCATTTCCAGTTCTTGGTTGGATTGTTGCAGATCATCCTGTAGCCGTTTGTAGCGGCTGACATCAATGAAGGAAATACTGACGCCCAAAAGACTGCTGGTGACATCCACTAGCGGTACCACTAGCACGTCTAGAGAGATCGTTTCCCCTTTTGGGGTTTGCCACTGCACATCCCTGACAGTAATCTGTCGCCCCTCCGCGTAGGCTTGATCGATACAAGAGCGTAATTCCAGCGGACGATAAGAAATTTCCAAATCTTGCAAGGGGCGACCCTGATCCCTCGGACTCAAGGGAAACATTGCCCTCGCTTGTTCATTCACCAGCGCTAGAAAGCCATTGACATCTATCACTATCTGGGATGTTGGACTGCTGTCGAAAGCGACTTCCCGGATGCGTACATGAGTGGCTAGATTGTCCGCTGCTTCCTCGCTGCCAGATTGAGCCATAAGCAACAACCGTTCGCGTATTCCTATTCTAGGGACTTTGGTAAAGACACGCCGCTTCAAATCCGCAGGTGTAAAAGTATGGCTGTGACTGAGCAACATCTCCGCCTTACCTAAGAAGATAAAGCCATCCTCATTCAGGGCGAAGTGAAAACGGGCGAGGATTTTGGATTGGGTTTCGGCATTGAAATACATCAAAGTGTTGCGGCACACCAGCAAGTCAATGCGGGAGATGGGAGCATCAATCGTCAAGTTGTGACGCCCAAAAATCACCGAGCGGCGCAGATCCTTACGAAAGTTATAGCAGCGATCGCATTCCTCGAAGTATTTCTCTAGCATTTCGGGAGCCAGATCCGCGACATCCTTTGCTGAATAAGTGGCTTGGCGGGCTTGATTTAGGGCTTCCTCGTCTAACTCGGTGGCATAAATTTTCACCCGTTCTTTGAATTGTTCTACTCCCAGCGCTTCGGCGAACGCCATCGCTATCGTATAAGCTTCTTCTCCAGAAGCACAGCCAGCACTCCAGATGCGGATGGGTTCGTTGATGTGTTTGCGGGCGGCAATTAGAGGAATAATTTCTTCAATGATGTAGTCCCAAGCTGAGCGATCGCGGAAGAAGGCAGTTACATTAATCAACAACGTGTTGAATAGGTGAATAAATTCTTCTGGATATACTTCTAGGTAATCCATATAATCGTTGTAGCTTTCCGTTCCTACCGTCTGCATCCTTTTGAGGACGCGACGCATTAGAGTGGAGCGTTTGTAGCCAGTAAAATCAAAGCCACGGCTGCGTTTAAGATACTCCAGCAGCGCTTCAAATTCGGGGTTGATGGTTGAGGAATTCATAAGTAGCTGTTAGTTATAGCAGTTCTCGGTAGGTGCGGTACAGTTTTAACCTCGCTTCCATTCCGCCTCCAGAGGTTGGGAGCGAGGCTTGGAATTATTCACCCACAACCGCGTCGGGAAGGGGGGGTAGGTCTCGTTTGCATACCTCACCCAATTGAAAATAGCTATAATAACTGTAAGTTAATAGCTATTCGCTTAATTGAATATTTTTTTTACAGAACATCAATTTATTAAGTACATGATCGTAATTAAATATCACGCTTTGGGAGTGGTAAAAAGGTCAGTAGTCATTAGCAGCAAACCAAGGACTGAGAACCCATAACTACTGACTTTTTCCAAATTACCAGTTTTCAACAAAGTTACATTGAGTACCCCGCTTTGATTAGCGACTTTTGGTAAATTGCTAGCTTTTTACCTTATTTTTATTACCCAATTTTATCTGTAAATGATTGGCAATCGGTGACAACAATTCGCCATTCGCTATTAACAATTTAGCAGATTCACCAAAGTAGCGGCAATTTTATTTAATGGGAGTATCCAATCAACTGTTCCAGTTTCAATAGCGGCTCCCGGCATCCCAAAACACTCCGAAGATTCCCGATCTTGCGCGATCGCTATCCCGCCCATTTCTTTAATCGCTCTCACGCCGGTTGCACCATCGCTACCCGTCCCGGTGAGGACGACAGCGATCGCCCGTTCTTTAAAACTCGCCGCGACTGATTCAAATAATAGGTCAGCGGAGGGACGGACAAAATGCACCAGTTTGGTCTGGGTGAGGGAGAGGGTCGCGTCTGGGTCGATCAGTAGGTGATGATTAGGAGGAGCGATATAGATTGTCCCCGGACGCATTTGCTCTCCCACTTCTGCCTGCTTGACCGCTAGAGACGTGCGACGATTCAGGATTTCTGCGAGTAGGCTGGGGTGTTTGGGATCTAGGTGCTGTACGATGGCGATCGCTGCCGGAAAGTCTTCTGGCAAGGCAGAAAGCAACTCGCTGATAGCTTTTATCCCACCCGCAGACGCCGCCACTGCCACTACGGGAAAGGGCATCAAGGAGTGAGATTTTTCTTCTGTCTCTTGGTTCGATATTTCTTTTTTTCCGTTTTTCTTTTCTTCTACCTGTCTCCCGTTCTCCCGGTCTGCGTCCGTGTCTTTATCCCCATTGCCTAAAAGCAGTTGCCGAATCACAGTGGCGTTGTGCTGGGCTTGGTGCGCCTGCTCTTCAAAGCGTGCCGCCGATCGAGTTTGGTTGCGATCGCGTGCCCCTTGATGCATCCGACGGGACAAAGCGGCACGTTCTTCCAGTGCCCTAAACGCATTCCACAGTGCCGTCTCTAGTGCCTCAGATTGCTCTGCCAGCAGAGTCTCGGCGGAAAAGGCGTGACCCGTGCGGCAGCGGAACCGAATCAACTGACCGTCGCGCAGTTCCCACAGGGTACCCCCGCAATCTGGACAGCCAAAGCCTGAGGGAGTTCCGGGTCTATCATCTTTGTGTAGAGCCGCCATATCTAATTCCGCGATCTCGGATTCGATTTCTATCTCGTCAGTTACGGAGTCTTCTCCTTCCTCTACCACTGGCTCCTGAGCCAAGCTTACCAGGGTAGGAGCGATCGCTGACAAAGGCAAAATATAATCTACTTCTACGTTCTCAATGGCGCTGCGGGGCATTCCGGCAAACAAGGCGTCGTTGGGATCTTGAACCACTGCTACACCGCCTCGCTGCTTCACAGCTGCGAGTCCAGCCGTTCCGTCGTCGAGATTGCCTGAAAGCACCACACCCACCACGCGCCGCCCATAGAACTGCGCTGCCGTACGAAGCAGGGGATCGATGGCGGGTCTGTGACCGTTCTCCCTGGGACCGCGAGCCAGGTGAATGTATCCGCGTTTAACTAATAAGTGGTAATTTGGGGGTGCCACATAAATCCGCCCATGCTGAATTGCTTCACCGTCAGAAGGGTGACACGCTTTCAAGGAGCCGCAGCGGTTCAGAATACTTGGCATGACGCTGGTGCTGTGGGCAGGAAAGTGTATGACTACAAAGATTGCAGCTGGCAAGTCCGGCGGCAAAGCCTTCACCAGTTGAGTCAGCGCTTCTACCCCACCAGCAGAGGCACCGAGGACGATAATATCGTGACCAGGCATTTATTTTCTCAATGCAGCGGGTGAATTAGATTACCAAAGATAGCGAAGACCGAATCCTCACGACTCTCCCCAATCGAGCCAGTAGCTGAATCATCGCCGCATACGCTTCGAGATCCCGCATTGCTTACTCTAAGCTAACAGCTGTCACTCGTCATCAATCGTTGGCATGAAAGCAATAACTGAGTGTAGAGGTAGGTTTATCAGTAAAGTTATTACTCGCAGATAGCATCTCATACCAATTTACTTTTTTACCGCTACATTTTAGCTTCTATTGCCCCCCTTTTTAAGGGGAGTTGGGGGGAGCAAATGTGTCGCATCACAAAGCTCAAATACAAGACCTAACCCCCCAGCCCCCTTCCCTACGAGGGAAGGGGGAGCAAGCCCATTTAGAGATAAAAATCCAAAATCTGCGTAGGTTGGGTTGAGGAACGAAACCCAACAAATCAGGACTTACGCAACATCACCACATCTGGGGCAACCACACAGGGATTGAACCCGAAAAAACGCTATATGCATAAGCTTTGCGTAAGTCCTAAAATGCTTATGGGTGTTGGGTTTCGTTCCTCAACCCAACCTACAACTATTCGGTAGTGAACCGTATTGCCCCATCGCCAATCCCTATATCTTGATAAAGAACCGTCCCGACACAACTGACAGATGAAAACGAACTAAGCACTCACCCGGCGGGGAAATTCTACTTGGAAGGTAGATCCGTGACCTAAATGACTTTCCACTGATATTTTTCCATGCATTAATTGCACCAATGAGTGAGTGATGGCAAGTCCCAAACCCGTACCGGGATATCTTTTGGCGAGGGACTGATCGACTTGCCGAAATTCTTCAAAAATATGCTTTAAGTTTTCCTTGGCAATCCCAATTCCGGTATCTTGAACGGTGAGTACCAATTGATCCGGGGAAAGTTCTTGCACCTTCACGCACACGGTTCCGGCGTCGGTGAATTTAATGGCATTGGAGAGAAGATTCACCAAAATCTGCCGCACGCGGGCGCTCTCGTTGAATATCTGAGAGTTTTGTAAATCTGCCTGGACTTGCAGCTCCAAATGCTTTTCGGAAGCAAGCGATCGCAGTTCTTCTGCGGTTGTTCTCACCAGCACTGGCAGATTAAATTCTTCCGGTTTGAGTTCCAATCTTCCGGCTTCAATTTTGGAGAGGTCAAGGATGTCATTAATCAGCGTTAGCAGGTGTTTCCCATTGCTGAGAATGCGATCTACCATATCCAATTGCTGGGGACTGAGCTGATTTTGCCGCTGGCGCAACAGCAGTTGAGAAAAGCCGATCACGGCATTCATCGGCGTTCGCAGTTCGTGGGACATGGTGGCGAGAAACTGCGATTTCAACCGCGCGGCTTCCAGCAATTGCAGATTCTGAAGTTGAATCTGCGTGGAAAGATTTTCTAGTTCCTTGTTTTGCTGAGCCAAGATTTCGTTTTGTAAGGCTAAGCGTTCTTCGCGTTCCTCTAAAGCATTGATCAAACGGGCATTGTTAATAGCGATCGCTGCTTGTTCCCCCACCGCCGTCAGTAGATATCGGTCTTCCTCGTCAAACGCATGGGAATTTTCCCAATTGCCGATTGCCAGCACGCCCAACCGTCCAGCTTGCGCGGACTCAATCGCCACCACATAAAGCGAAGCAGGCAACTCTGAGGAGTTTACAGTGTCGGGTGTCGAGTGGAGGAAAGCGGCTTCTTCCCCTTCGATAAACTGGGAATTCCCTGTCAAAAATACCTGGGAAAGCAATCCTTCCCCCGAAGCAAAACCATCTTCCAGCCGCAATTTTTCCGTACCGATTCCCGCCGTCACCGTCAACACCAGGCGATCGCACTGGGGGTTTTGCAGCATGATAAAGCAAAACTGGGCACCTGCGATCGCATCGCAAACAGCTTGAACCATCACCCGTAACAAACCGGGTAAGTCACTCAGGCGCTGGTTCAGTAAATTCGTCAGCTGCTGGAGTGTCCGGAGTTGTTGCTGTTGTTCGCCCAGAATGATGATCGCCTTGCGTAAGTTCTCGCTCGCCGCCTGCGCCTCCCGGTACAATTTTCCATTTTCTACCGATAAGGCAGCGCGACGGGCAAGTTCCTCTGCCAGCGCCAAGTCCATTGCGTCGTAGCGGCGTTTTTCTTGAGTGGATACCAACAAAATTGCCCCCAGCGTCTGTCCGCGCACCAACAGCGGCACTACCATATAAGACTGAAAGCCGATCTCCCGAATCATTTGCAGATGTTCGGGACTGCGGGTCACAGCTACTAGCATTTCGTCGTCAATTTCATCGGCAAGTTTTGATTTGCCCGTGCGTAATACAACGCTGGCGGGGTGTTCTCCATTCGGGTCGGGGGGGAACAGATGCAGCATCTCCTGCACCAACTTCTCTTGAGTGGGGTTTCCATGAGCTGTTCCCAGCCGCTGAATTGAACCGTCTGCTGCCAGAATATCTACCATGCATAAATCGGCTAAGTGAGGCACTGCCAGTTGAGCCAGATTTTCCAAGGTAGTTTTGTAATCTAGGGAAGTAGAAAGGATACCACTGGCTTCTGCCAGGAATCGCTGGTTTTCTAATGCCCGCTTGCGCTCCGTAATGTCGCTAATAATTCCAGACATCCGGAAAGGCTTGCCGTTCCCATCTCGTTGCGCTTTGCCTCTAGCGATGCAGTAACGATAATGCCCAGAAGCGTGCAACAGCTGAAATTCCACATTACATTCAACTTGATGCTCCAGGTGAGCGCGGACTGCCTGGATGATGCGGTATCGATCTTCTGGATGCAAAAGTTGGCACAATGCCTGGTAATTGCCCACAAATTCTTCGTGGGACAAGCCGCTGATTTCAAAACAGCGGTCATTCCAATAAACTGTGTTAGTGGCGATATCCCAGTCCCAAATCCCGTCGTTCGATCCCTCTAGAACAAATCGATAGCGTTCTTCGCTTTCTTTGAGTAATTGGTTCGCCTCTGATGCCTGCCTTTCCGCTCGATAGAGGCGAATCGCATTGTACAGGCTGCGAGAGAGACTCTCTGGAGAGACTTTGCCTTTAGAAATATAGTCGGACGCTCCCGCTTTCATCAGTTCGACAGCGGTTTGCTCGTCTCCCTGACCCGTCAATACGACCAAGGGTATTTTAAACCCGGACGAGCGGATTTCCTGAACTAGGGTGAGTCCATCCCCGTCAGGCAGGCGATAGTCGAGGAAGACACAGTCAAAATTGTCGCTATGTAAAGTAGCGATCGCTCCTTGGCAGTCGCTGGCTTCCACCAATTCCATTTGTACGCCAGCCGTTTTGAGCGACCGGCGAACCGCCATCCGGTCTACTTCATCATCATCGACTACAAGTATTTTTAACTTTTCTTCCATAACTATTAAAGGAGGTAATTGGTAAAAAGTTTTAAGCGATTAATCGCGTCTGAGTTTTGAATTAAAACACTCTTTTCTAACTCAACACTCATAATCACTACCCATTACCCATTCTCCAAAATCAGGGCATCTCACTGAGCATCCAATATTGATTGAGTGTTGCCACTACCTCCACGAATTTAGCAAATGTTACGGGTTTGACAATATACCCCGCTACATTGAGATTGTAGGCTTCCACCTTGTCTTTGTCTTCATTGGAAGTCGTCAGTACAATCACTGGAATTGCTCTGAGTTCCGGGTCTGCCCGCAATTCCCGCAAAAATTCAATTCCACCCATTTTGGGCATATTTAAATCAAGTAAGACGAGCCGACGCTCTCGCGGCACCTTTGTTGAATCGTCAGTACCCCGCAACATAGCCAGTGCTTCTAGCCCATTGTTGGCGACATAAAAGGGATTTTGAATATTGTTTTTTTTGAACGCCCGTTGCACGGTCATCACATCAACTTCGTCGTCATCAACTAGCAAAAGGTTTGTCATCTTATCTCCCATGATTAAAAAAATTAGCAATTAGCGTTTTTTAATTCATTTTTTATCAATTATTCACTAGAAATACCAGACAAAAAGCTAATTGCTACTGATTGGTTGTTTGGGCCATGTAAAGTAGAAAGTTGACCCTTGATTGATTTGAGATTCTAGGCGAATGGTTCCTCCTTTGTTTTCGATAATTTTCTTAACAATGGCGAGTCCCACGCCGGTGTTTTCTACCTTATCTCGTGCCTCCAGAGTTTGAAACATGACAAAAATTTTTTCATGATATTGGGGAGCGATCCCACACCCATCATCTGCCACGGCAAATTCATAGAATGCTTCTTTATCTTGTACCGATATGGTCGCGTTTCCATCCGACCGAGGGTGGTGTTTGAGGCAGTTACCCAGCAGATTCGCAAACACCTGTTCTAGGGGCAAACGCTCGGTGAGGAAAGTAGGCATTCCGGGCTGGATGGTGATGGTGAAGGTGGGTGGAGGTGCAAGCGAGTTGACGATCTCTGAGAGTAAGGCGTCAACGTTCACAAGATCCACGATGGTCTTGACCCGCCCCACACGAGAATACTGCAAAAGACCGTTGATGAGAGCTTCCATCCGATGAACGCGCCCCCGCAGTAGATTCATATTCCGCTGGGTTTCCGGATTTAGCAAGTCGAGTAGGTCTTCTTCAATCCAAGTGGAGAGGTTAGCGATCGCTCTCAGGGGTGCCTTGAGATCGTGGGAGACAATATAAGCGAAGTGGTCGAGTTCGGCGTTACGTTTTTCTAAAGCGGCGTTGGTTTTGGCAAGGATGGTACTCAGACGGGCTAATTCCGCCGCGCGATCGCGCAAAGCTTCTTCGGCGATTTTTCGCTCGGTAATGTCAATACACGAGCCAATATAACCCGCAAAACTGCCATCCGCCAAAAATCGCGGCGTTCCCGTATCCAAAACCCAGCGATACTCCCCATCTGCCCGCAACAGACGGTACTCCATTTGGAAATTTTGGCGGACATGAAAAGCCGCCATATAAATATCCAAGCAGCGCTGTAAATCCTCTGGATGCACGCCTTCTGCCCAACCTTTGTCTAGTTCTTCCTCGAAGTTACGCCCCCGGAAGGTCAGCCAACGCTGATTGAAGAAATTACACCGTCCATCCGTACCTGCCACCCATAACAAGACGGGCGCACTATCTGCCATCGTGCGGAAGCGTTCTTCGCTCTCTCGCAATGCCGCCTCCGTGCGCTGACGCTCTGCGAGTTCTTGTTGAACCGTTTTAAACAAACCAGCGTTATCAACGGCTAAAGCGGCGCGACGGGCAAGTTCGCAAGCAAAGGTAAGGTCAGCTTGACCGTAATGACGACCCGACTCGGCTGAGGTAAAGGTAATTGCCCCCAAGGTGCGGGAGCGAGCTACCAAGGGCACCACCATTGCCGATGTAAAGCCTATCTTCCTCAAGATTTCCAGGTGTTCGGCGTCACGAGCCACCTGTACCAGTAGGGAGTCGGGAACCTCAGAGTATAATTCCGCCTGACCTGTGCGTAAAACGTTGGGAAGACCATAAGGTTCATGGGGATCGGGCGGGTAGCGCTCCTGCAATTTGTAAGCCCAATCTACCTTCGATGGGTCTTGATGGACAACTGCCAGTCGGCGAATCGTTTGATTTTCGTCCAGAATATCGATGGAACACCAGTCAGCCAGCTGAGGGACTGCCAGCTGAGCCAGGGTTTCCAAGGTAGTTTGATAGTCAAGAGAGCTAGTCAGGAGGGTTGTCGCTTCGCCCAAAAAGCGCTGTTGTTCGTCAATTTGCTGGCGAGCGCTAATGTCCGTACCCACCCCGATCGTCCGTACCGCGTTGCCGGTTTCGTCGCCAAAAACCTGACCTTTTCCAGAGATCCAGTGGGTGCTACTGTCAGGCCAAACGACGCGGAATTCCAGCTCAAAGTCAGTCTTCTGCTCCAGCGACTGAGCGATCGCCCTGTTTAAGGAATCCCGATCCTCCGGATGAACGAATTCTACGAAGGCGGCAAAGGTACCGGCAAAAGTTCCTGGAACAAGACCGTGCAGGCGTTCCAGGGTATCCGACCACGTCAGTTCGCCCGTGAGGATATTCCAGTCCCAGATCCCCATCTGTCCTGCCTTCAGGGACAATCGCAGTCGCTCTTCGCTCTTTTGCAGCGCTGCTTGCGTTTGCTGCCGACTGGTAACATCCAGAACCAGAGATAGCACTGACACCAAGTGACCCGATTCATCTAGCAAAGCCGAGTTGTACCACTCGCAGTAGACAATCGAGCCATCTTTTGTATAGTTACGGTTTTGGGAGACGCTGCGCGGTTCGCTGCCTTTGAGCAAGCGAGCGATCGCATCATTGACTACCGCTGCATCTTCGGCGCAGATAAATTGCCATTCCTGAGGATGTTTACCCGTTACTTCGGCGCTTCGCCATCCAAAGAGCGCTTCAGCTTCCCGCGACCACCTCACCACTCGAAAGTTGCTGTCCCACTCGATCAGTGCCAGGGGTGAGTTTTCCAGATGGAAGTTGAGTTTGTGCAGTTCATCTCCCGATGCCGTTGGAGTTGGCTGTAAGAAGCCGCGACCGCGTAGCATCTGCTCCCAGGAGCGATCGCGGCTTCGGTCTGGCGTTCTTAGAGACATTTGGAGATAATTGCTAACAGCACTGCCCAGCCTCGTTTCCAAAACGGAATCGCTTGAGCCTCCAGCTTCTGGATACTTCTTGGCTTGGGCGAAAGCCGCTAAAACAGCACTCCACAGACCCAGTTTCGTGCCACTATACCAGGTGCCAATCAATATGGCAGCAAAAAGGATTAGAAAAGGAGTTTCTTTTCCGCCAGTTAGAATGTTTAGAATCAGTTTAATTAGCAGTGCCAGTGTCACCGCTAATAGAGCGATACCGTAACGCATTAGCTGGGAGCCTACCACCGGCAAAAGTTTCATCCTTCTAAACACAAATTGCCATAAAAGCACTTCCTCAGTCATCAACCACTAGGAAGGTGATCGATTGTAAAGGGTTTTCGGCTGTGTTAAGGAGGATTTGCATCCAGTATTATAGAATCGCTCCAGAAAGTCCGCGCAATTCAGGTGTCGTAGCGATCGCGAAGCGTAGAAAAAGTCAGTTCGCGCACGAGTTTTCTGGAGTCTCTGTTTAGTAGAATCAACCCTGGCTTAGCATCAGCCATAGGAGCGATTAAACAGATTCGGCATCCACAATTTGCACGGTTACTCCATCGAACCTAGATTAAGGAATTATTGCTAAGGGTTCAATCCCAATAAAAAGGTTTAACCTTTGGTCAAAGTAAAAACAACTAATTCCAAGTCGCGTTCATAGCTTACCCAAAATAACAGAATAGAGTGTTGGGTTTCGTGTCAAGGAGCCAACCCAATACGGTAACAAAGGTAGGTTGGGTAGAGGCACGAAACCCAACAAATGCTTATGCGTGTTGGGTTTCGTGCCTCTACCCAACCTACAATTGAGATGATCTATCACGCCCATCTAAACTACCAAAGGTAACAGCATCCGTGCCCAGGGTCCAACCTACAAAGGTGACTTAACCGAAAAGTATTGCCGTATACCCCTACGCACTCAGAACTGATTTAGACCAGGTAAAGCGAAAGGTTGCTCCTTGACCTGCTTGAGATTCTACCCAGATGGTTCCACCTTGGGTTTCAACAATTTTTTTGACGAGGGTTAGACCAATGCCAGTGTTTTCGACGGTATCGCGGGCTTGTAAAGTCTCAAAGATGGCAAAAACTTTCTCGTGATATTCTGGGGCAATTCCCGGCCCGTTATCTGCTACAGCAAACTCATAGAAGTTGCCTTGGTCTTGAACAGATATCGTCACTTGTCCATCTGCTTGGTGATTGTGTTTAATCGCGTTGCTAATCAGATTGGCAAACACCTGTTGCAGGGGCAAGCGTTCGGTGCGTAGGGTAGGCATTCCAGGGTTGACGGCGATGGTGAAGGTGGGTGGCGGTGCGAGGGTGTCAATGACCTCTGCGAGTAGTTTTTCGACATCCACCAATTCCACAGACGCCTTGATTCGTCCAACGCGGGAATATTGAAGGACGCCATTGATCAGCGCTTCCATGCGATGGACGCGCGATCGCATTAAGTCCATATTGTGCCTGGTTTCTTCAGTCAGTTGGTTGGAGATGTCTTCTTCAATCCAATTGCAGAGATTGGCGATCGCTCTTAGGGGTGCTTTGAGGTCGTGGGAGACAATATAGGCAAACTGGTCGAGTTCTTGGTTGCGTTTCTCTAGGGAAATATTGGTTTGGGCAAGGATGGCGCTCAAACGGACTAATTCCCCCGCCCGCGATCGCAAATCTTCTTCTGCTTGTTTGCGTTTGGTGATGTCGCTGTTGATTTCCAGGGTAGCTAAGGGTTCACCCTCATCATCTGTCTGCAATGTCCATCGGCTAGAAACGCGAATCTGGGTACCGTCGCGCTTGGTGTCGAGCAGTTCGCCTTTCCAGTACCCGTCGTCAAGAAACTTTTCGTCGATTTCTTCGATATTTGGGGGAAATTCGGTTTTCAGGAGTTTGTGGGCATAGTGACCGAGGGCTTCTTTGTTCGTCCAGCCGTACAGCCGTTCTGCTCCCAGATTCCAATAAGTAATCCGATCGTAGCGATCGCGCACCAAAATCGCGTCATTTGCCAGATCCAGCAGCGTCGCTTGTTTTCGCAGCATTTCCTCAGATTGCTGGCGCTCCGTAATGTCACGCATAATCCCAATTAACAAGCGCTGATTGTAAGAGTGCATTTCGCTAAACGCTAACTCCATTGGGAACGTGGTGCCATTCTTGCGGCGTCCCACCGTTTCTTGCAGTCGTCGCATTTGCATGGGGTTTTTGCCGACAAAGTGGTTGAGAGTTTGGATGCTATTACCGCTGAACGGATGCGCTACCAATAGTTTCAGGTTCTTGCCGATCGCTTCGGCGGGTTCATACCCAAACATCAAGGCGGCAGCTTGATTAAAAGACTCAATATGACCCTGCTCGTTGATGGTGATAATCCCATCTACCACATTGTCCAAAATGGCGCGGATGCGAATATTAGTTTCGCGCAAACCCGTTTGTTGTCCCGCCAGTTCTCGATCGAGCTGATCGAACAGATACACTGCTGCCAGCGATCCCAGAAGACCAAGTGTTGCTGTAGCGCTGAGTACGCCAATCGTAATTCGCTGCTGGTGCTTTAATTCTCGGCTACGCTGGTCAAGCAGGCGAGTTTCCTCGGCGGAGAGCAGGGCAATTTGCCGACGAATGGCATCCATCGTGGTTTTGCCTTGAGACTCCAATCGGAAAGAGCCAGCGCTTCCCTGTTTGACGGCTCTTATCTTAGCCACATTCATGTTCATAATGCTGACTTTTTGCCATGCCAGCTTTTGAATCTGCTGGATTCGTTGCAGCTGTTGCGGCTTATCTTTGACGGAATTATCCAGTTCTTTGAGGAATTTAGGAAGGGTAGCGATCGCGGCGTTATAAGGTTCTAGATATTCCGGGCGATAAGTCAAGGCATAACCCCGAACCCCTGTTTCGGCATCCACTAGCGCTGTGAGCAAGCGATTGGCTTGGAATAGCACCTTCTGAGTTTTGTCAACATAATTTTGCGCCATTGCAGTACTGCGTTGCAGCCCAGCAAATACCACCACCGACGTTAAAAGACACATAATCGGGATGGCGATGATCAGGGCACCCCGCCGACGCACGGGAAGATCGGACCAGAGGAGGCGTAAGTATTGATTTCCAGAGGGAGCCATTGCGAGCGAAAGACTTTTAGCTTTTAGCTTAACTAACTTGGTCGCTGTTCCAGTGAAAGTGTAGATTTTGGCTGATAACGAGTTACTGTCTGTGTTGGGGTAGCGATCGCCCAACGCATGCCAAGTCCAAAGCTGACTCAATCCGCTTCACTGACAGGTACAGTCCTTGCGATCTTTGGTGCAACTTGGGCGTGCTGTCAATGCCTTGCTTCGGCTCTAGGGATTCCTTTAAAAAATCCCCAGCCAGGATGATTCTCATGCTGCCAACCCGGTATACTCATACCAGCGGTAGTTGAAATCTGTGCTGCTCGTGTTGCCATTGGCAAGTCAAAAATCTGAGATTCTGCTTTTTACCACATCTGGTGATTTCGATCAAGACATTTCCCCGGCTCAAGAGCCAACTGGCTCGATCGTGAGAAACCGCATTGTTTGACCTCCGCCAGCAAGGTAAAATCCTGATGAGTGCTAGTTTCTTGCAGTTATCAAGCGTACATTCGTACTAAAATTGACCAGTCGCCAAACTGTCATCAAAAAAGACTGCCACACTCAGGCTTAAGTTTATGGTTAAGTTTCCCAACTGCCCGCTTGTAAAAATATCACCTCAAAGAGAGGAGGAGGGTATAAATTACTAATACTACAACCCTCAAAGGATAGAATAAAATTGACGGCTGCAAAATCTTTAGGAAATCTTTATTTTTAGAAAGTCAATAGAATTGCAAAGTGTGGAAGTAGAAGATGAGTCAAATTCGCGTCGCTTTAATTGAAGACCACGACCTGACTAGGGTCGGCATCCGGACAGCGCTGCAACAGCGTGGAGAAATTGAATTTGTGGGCGAGGCTGCCAATGCCACTGAAGGTCTGAAATTACTGGAAACGACCAAGCCAGATGTGGCGATTGTCGATATTGGTCTGCCCGATATGGACGGAATTGAATTGACGAGGACGTTTAGGGAATGGCAGGCGGCTTCGGAGGATGGGGGTCACACCAAGATATTGGTGTTGACTTTACAGGATGACGAAGAAGCAGTACTGGCGGCATTTGCAGCGGGTGCAGATTCCTACTGCATGAAAAACATTAGTTTTGATAAGTTGCTGGAAGCGTTGCAAGTGACGCACGAAGGCAACGGCTGGATCGATCCAGCGATCGCCCGGGTTGTCTTGCAGCAGACTAGAGCTAGTCAGACAGGATTGGATCAAGCAACCGTATCCAAAACGGTGATTATCAATGCCACCGAACCGGAATACAGCCAGCTAATTGAAGCTTATCCGCTGACGGAACGGGAATTAGAAGTTTTGCAACTAATTGTCGAAGGGTGCAGCAATGCAGCGATCGCTGAAAAGCTCTACATCACTGTAGGAACCGTCAAAACCCACGTCCGGAATATTTTGAACAAGCTGTGTGCCGATGACCGCACCCAAGCGGCGGTGCGTGCCCTACGCTCTGGCTTAGTCGGATAAACACCGCTCTTCTGTGGAGCGGGCGATCGCTATGAGTTGACTTCTGCTTGACATCGGTGAACCCTCTGTAGCTGCCACAACAAAAGCAGCTATGCTCACCTCTGTATCCTGGCACTGGGATTTTACCCGCAGTCAGTTGATCGAGTAATAACCTTATTAACGGGCGTACCTCACAATGCCCTCAAAGCTGTTATTCTATCGAATCATCAATCAACAGCATCTCAAGAAATAAAAGCGATTACCGGAGTTTGATCCGGTTGGCGGTATCAAGGCAAGGGATGAGCGGTGAAATTCCCCTCAAGCTGTCGATGATCTAATTAAGCGGGAAGCGGAGTGGGCCGATGAGTCAGGCAGAAGGGAGCAAACTCAAACTGATGGTGGTTGATGACGAGCATGACAACCTAGATTTACTCTATCGGACATTTCGGCGAGATTTTCGCGTCTTCAAAGCCGACAGTGCCTTCAGCGCCATCCAAGTTTTGGACACGGAAGGGGAAATGGCTGTAATTATTTCCGACCAGCGCATGCCCCAAATGAATGGAACCGAATTCTTAAGTAAAACAGTTGAGCGCTTTCCCGATACCATTCGGATTCTCCTAACCGGCTACACTGATGTCGAAGATTTGGTGGATGCGATTAACTCCGGTCAGGTGTTCAAATACATCACCAAACCCTGGAACCCGGAGAACCTGAAAGCAGTGGTTCAACAAGCCTCGGAAACTTACCGAGTGCTAAAGCAAAGGACGAACGAACTGCGCCGCGCCTTGCGCCGAGAAGAACTCTTCAATGCAGTGACAACGGCAATTCGGGAGTCGCTGGATTACCAGAGTATGCTGCAAACAGTTGCCAATACCATTGGTCAAGCTTTTGAGGCTAGCTGTTGCATTTTGCGACCCGTGGAGAGCGATCGCTTGACAAGCGAAGTTTTTTTCTACCCAGATCCCAATGCCCAAGCCGAGAATCCGGAACCCCCATTGCCCCAACACGACTCAGACTCTTTACTGCAAGCAGCCCTGGAAAGTCGTAAGATCCAACTCGCTCAAGGCGAACAAGGGGGAACAAGCTACACTCAGTTGGGGGTGCCGCTGATCTTCCAGCAGCAGGTGCTATCGGTTCTCTGCCTCTATCAAGAAAATAGCGATCGCCTCTGGGCACCCGAAGAAGTTCAGCTGATAGAAGGCGTCGCCGAACAAGCCGCTTTGGCACTTTCTCAGGCGAAACTCTACCAGCGCACGCAGCAGCAGGCTCAGCAAATGCGTGCCGAACTAGAAGTTGCTCGTCAAATTCAAAACAACCTCCTCCGCCAAAGTTGGCCTGAAGTAGACGGGATGCAGGTGCAAGCCTGCTGCGTCGCCGCCAGAGAAGTAGGGGGTGATTTTTTTGAAGTGTACGTCCATCCCCAAGGCGATGTTTGGATAGGAGTCGGAGATGTCTCTGGTAAAGGCGTCCCAGCGGCTCTATTTATGGCAAGTGCAATTTCGATTCTGCGTCGGGAACTAGCTCAGGAAATTTCTCCGGAGCCAGATGTCGTCATGCGGAATCTTAACAGCATTATGTCCAACGATCTAGTCAGTACCAACTGCTTTATCACGATGGTGCTGGCTCGTTATACCCCAGCCACTCAAGAGCTAGTGTATGCCAACGCCGGTCACATCTATCCCTTAGTCTGGTCGAATCGGGAAGTCGTGCAACAAAGAGCGGCACCTACTTCAGACTCGGCGCTGGAACCGAATTTTCTCAAGACTCGCGGCATCCCTTTGGGGATTTTACCCATCTGGAAAGCCAAGCAGGGGCAACTGACCTTAAATTCAGGTGAAATTCTGCTACTGACGAGTGACGGGATTACCGAGGCGACTGTCACCCAAGAAAGTAGCCTTCGGTATACTGCTTCGCAAATCGCGCCGACGGCAGAGGGTAACACTGGCAGCTTTGAAGGTACGAGTAGTATGCTGACACAAGATGGGCTTTGGAAACTCGTATGCCTTGAGCCAGTGCCTTTCGATTTGACTAACTTACTAGCGCGGATTCGAGAACACACCAATAACGTTCAGGAAGACGACCAAACCATACTCTCTCTGGAGGTTCTTTAAGTACATGAAAACGGAGCTGCACGTACCAAGTGATTTGAAGTTTTTAACAATTGTTGAAAGCTGGCTTCTGGGATGTTTGGAAGTCGAACTGACCGACTCGGTGGATTGGCCTCGTCAATCGAATCGCTTGCGATTGGCTTTGGTGGAAGCATACTCGAACGTGGTGCGTCATGCTCATAAGGAGCAACCAAATTTGCCCGTGCTAATTCGCCTAGAGTTAAAAAATCGGGATATTGCTCTAGAAATTTGGGATCACGGTCAGGGATTTGACTTATCAACTTATCTCCCGCCCAACCCTGATGATAAACAGGAAAGCGGTTATGGGTGGCTGATTATGAACAGGTTAATGGATCGGGTAGAGTATCGCTTACAAGTAAACGGTCGCAACTGTTTGAAGTTAGAAGCGAGTTTGCCAGAAGCCACAAAAGCATAGCACGTTGGGATTGATGGTCTTTTATCCCATCAGGGTGCCCAAAAGTTAGATTCATCAGTCTTCAATAGAGCTTTCCCGATTAAGCTAGATAGCCTGGGTTTCTCAACTGTTACAGGCAATTCAGCTAGGCTAGCCTGGGCGATCTGGAGTTAATATTAATAATTTCAAACACAAATTATTAATAAGTAGACGGACTTAATTATTTGTAGGATGGGTAGAGGGTAAGATTTGTAGCTTGGGTAGAGCTTAAAGGCTCAACCCAACGCCTCCCTTGTTTTGGTTGGGTTACTCTCCCTTGAAGGCTAAAGCCTTACGGCATGAACGCGCCTACGTTCCCAAGGTTCAACCTACATAAAATTTTTAGTTTAATTAGGTCTACCTACTTAATTACTAATAATAATTGATTAAAACAAATTTGAATTAAATATTTGATTAGGTAGATATTTTTTAAACGAACTGCCAAAGACAAGCGAAAAAGAGAAAGAAGAGGATTTTATAGCAATCATTTTCATGAATAATTTAGGATTGCTATAAAAATCCTAAAAGGATTGCTATATTACCGATTATCCATTACCTAAGCCAAGCGATCGCAGTTCAAATCGATTGTTATATAGCAGTCCAAAATGATTCTTGAAGTCGAGATCCCCGACTTCTCCAAGAAGTCGAGATCCCCGACTTCTCCAAGAAGTCGGGGATCTGAAGGGCTAGATAGCGTCAAGGGAAATTCAATTCCAGAACCAAGTTCTAATGCTGCTCTCATGTTGCTTTAAGATTTTAGCTAAATACAATCACCATAATAAAGTCTTGATGGCGTGGTGATGTTTCGCTAAGTCAGCTTACCTAAAAATTGGAAAAAAACTATGAATTGGAAAGTATTTTGCGCGATCGCTAGTTTGACCCTGACTGCTAGCCTAACTGCTTGTTCCAGCACTCCTGCCAGCAACAATCAGGCTGCTCCTGGTGCTTCTCCTGCTGCCGATAGCAGTCAGCCTGGTGATGCCATGATGAAAAAAGATGGCGATGCCATGATGAAAAAAGATGACGCCATGATGAAAAAAGATGGCGATGCCATGATGAAAAAAGATGACGCCATGATGAAAAAAGATGGCGATGCCATGATGAAAGAAGGTAAAGCCATGATGAATAAAGGCAACGCCATGCTAAAAACCGATACCAACGCCATGATGAAAAAAGAAAGCGAAGGCATGGTGAAAAAAGGTGAGGGCATGATGAAAAAAGGTGAGGGCATGATGAAAAATGATGCTGCCATGCTCAAACAGGGTGACGCGATGATCAAACAAGGTGATGCGATGATGCAAGCATCCAAGACCAGCAAGCCCTAGTAGCACTCTACCCATTTTTTCCAATAGTAACTAGGGGAGAGTGTTTGATGGACAAGAACTTGCTACGGCGACGCCAGTTACTTTGGTATTTTGGGTTGGGAGTTGTGGGAGCGGGTTTAGCAACGACAACCCTCAAAAGTTCCAGAAAAACCGATACCTCTACCTTGTTGACTTCTACGAGAAGCGCTGCGTCAACTCCCGATGCTGTTGCTGCCTTACCTACAGCGGATAAGGCTTTACCTGAGTTTCAGGGAATTAGTCAGTGGATTAATTCTGATCCTGTGAAAACTTCAGACCTCAAAGGCAAAGTTGTGCTGGTGCAGTTCTGGACTTTTGCTTGCATCAACTGCCAGCGCACCCTACCGTATATTACCCGTTGGCATCAGGAATATGCAGCTCAAGGACTCAAGGTAATTGGCATTCATACGCCTGAGTTTCCCTTTGAACGGGATGCAAACAATGTCAAAAGAGCGCTAAAGCAACACAAAATCGCTTATCCGGTTCCCCTAGATAACGAGTTCAAAACCTGGAACGCTTACAACAACCAATATTGGCCTCACCTATTTTTGGCAGATCGTCAGGGTTTTGGGCGCTACGACCATATTGGGGAAGGCGCTTATGAGGAAACTGAACAGACTATTCGCCAACTATTAGGGTAGATCGATGAGTGTTTCTACCCTATCGATTGGTCTTGCCTTGCTGGGGGGAATTTTGACCGTGCTTTCACCCTGCGTGTTGCCGATTCTGCCAGTGCTGTTGGGGCGATCGCTCTTTTCACATCGCTACGGTCCCGTTGCTTTAATGGCTGGATTGATAGCGGGTTTTGCGGTAGCGGGTAGTTTACTGGGGGTGACGGCAAGCTGGTTTGCCGGATTAGCTAGCGTACTACGCAATGTAGCGATCGCTTTACTCCTAGTCATGGGTGTGCTATCTATTTTCCCCCAATGGAGTTACCGCCTGTTTGCTTACTTACATCTGGGCAATTGGATGCCAGAACCCGCACGGGTAGGATTATTCGGAGAATTCTGGCTGGGAACCCAGTTGGGTCTGCTTTGGACTCCCTGTGCGGGACCAGTTCTGGCTAGTATTCTAGTTTTGGCGGCTGTCAAACATCAGGTTGCAGGTTCCTTTGCGATGCTGGTTGCCTATGGTGTAGGGGCGGCGTTACCGCTGCTGGCGATCGCTTACGGAGGTCGCTATCTCAGCCGCAAATTGCTAAGCTTACGCTCCTATAGTACAGTTTTGCAGCGAGTGGGTGGCGTATTGGTGGCAGCGGGTGCGATCGCTATTCTCCTTGGTTGGGATGTACAGGTACAGCTTTGGCTAGCCCCTCTATTTCCACCTCTACCCCTATAAAATCATTCAAAAAATCCTAACTGATTAATATCTATGACTTCTTCTACTCCCGCCCGAACTCCAACTCGTCGCCTACCAAATCAAGCAATTCTTGCCAAGATATTTCATTGGATTAATATCATTAGCTTGCTATTCATGATTACCAGCGGACTCCAAATTTACAATGCGAATCCAGTTTTTGGTGGACGTAGTGGTTGGCATTTTCCGCCTTTGTTTGTACTAGGTGGTTGGCTAGGTGGAGGTAGACATTGGCATTTTGCTGCCATGTGGCTATTTGCGTTAAATTTGCTTTGGTATGGATTATATATTTTTATCACCAAGCGTTGGAAGCGTCGATTTATTGGTTCCAATGACCTGAAAGCGCTGCAAGTAAGTCAGAACCCAAAACGCCAGACTTATGCATGGCATCGATTAGTTTATACTGCTATTATTCCTATCTTACTGCTTGCCATACTGAGCGGTCTTGGGATGTATAAGCCAGCACAATTTCATTGGATTGTTGATATATTTGGTAGTTGGCAGGCACTGCGGGTAGTTCACTTTATGACAGTACCGACGGTGGTGATTTTTGCGATCGCCCACTCCTTACTGGGGCTAAAAGTAGGAGGTTCCCGTCTGCTCGAATCAATGTTTTGGTAAAGTATTTTATGCATCCGATTCAAGTTCCCCGTCGCCTATTAACCCGCCGCCAACTGATTCAGTTATCTGGAATTTCTGGCATGGGTTTACTTCTGAGTAGTTGCGGTTCAAGTCTTTTTGAAGACATCGCCGGTAAAACCTTTGAACCCCTCAACCAAAGTGTTGAAACTTTACTATTAAACCCTCAAAAGCCTGTTCCTGAATTTCCTGCCAGTGCAATTCAGCCAGATGCGCTGCTAATCAATACGTTTGACTTAACCCCACAAATTGACCCGGAAAAGTTTAGTTTAACGATTGACGGTGATGTTAACAACCCGCTGCAATTAAGCATGGCAGATATTCAAAAAATGCCCCTAACTTCGATGACAATTCGCCATATTTGCGTCGAGGGTTGGGCGGCAATTGTACAATGGGGTGGTATACGCTTGCAGGATTTAGTGGCTTTGGTGCAACCGAAAGCAAATGTCCGCTACGTTTACTTTAAGTCTGCTGATGGCTACTACGAAAGCTGGGATATTGCTTCAGCCCTGCATCCCCAAACCTTAATGGCTTATCAAAAAAATGGTCAACCTTTATCAGTTGATAATGGTGCGCCTCTACGGTTGGCTTCACCAATTAAACTTGGCTACAAGCAGAGTAAGTGGGTGACTCACATTATGCTAGTCAGCAATTTGTCACCCGCTAAGGGTTATTGGGAAGACCAAGGTTATGAGTGGTTTGGGGGGCTGTAGGCAAGCTTGATTATTTTAAAAGGCTTAGCGTCGTAAATTTAGTAACTCTTGAGGAGATGCCAAAAGTTTGATTTTGGTGTAGACAATTTCCTGCTTTTGGTTGAGGATAAATATCCAAGAGACATTGACTCCAAAAACGGGAGTCTGGACTTTACCGCTAACCTGAATCTGCGTGTCACCATCCTCTAAAGTTGCGCTAATTCCTTCACGGGGAGAGAGAGTCATTCCCTTGGCTTCTGCTTGCAGGTAGGATGCGATCGCATCATGCCCCACAATGGGCGACTCAAACGGGGGATTCATTGCCCCATCCTCTGCAAACAAAGCAGCAGTTGCCTCAAAGTCGCCTGCATTCATCGTTTCAAAATAGCGTAGCACGACAGGCTCTGTTATTCCGGCAATTGTCAGCTCGGTGGTGGATTCAGATTCGGAAGTTAAAAGTAGGTCGTCAGCTGGTGTCATGGCATTTCCGGCAAATCACACCGATCAATATTAAACAAAAAAGCAGGTTTACACCTGCGCTTATGGAGGGATTCTTCAGAAATTTCCCGGTTTTGCGCCTTGACTGGTTTCAATATTGATTTACAAACTTTAATTAAACTTTCCCAAACCGAAATCCGAGAAACTATAATGATTCGGGTCAGATGCGATCGCGCGTTGCGCTGACTTGCCAGTTCGCCATCGTTGCCTGTGAAAGTACCCGTCAGTAGTAGCGAAGTGAAACAAAAAGCCTTGGAATTGGGATTCCACAAGGCGGGAATCGCGGCTGTAGATGGGGCAGAGGTGGAAGTACAGCGGTTGCAGGCGTGGCTGGCACAAGGCTATCAGGCGGATATGGAATGGATGGCGAATCCTAAGCGGCAAGATATCCATCTAGTAATGCCAGAAGTGCGATCGCTAATTTGTATTGCCCTCAACTATTACACGCCTCACCAGCGTCCGAATGGCAGCGAATACGCCAAAATCTCCCGCTATGGCTGGGGACGGGATTATCACAAAATTCTCCATAAAAAGCTGAAAGCACTCACCACTTGGCTGCAAGAGCAGGGAGAAGGCATCTCTGCGCGTTACTATGCTGATACTGGCCCCGTGCAAGATAAAGTTTGGGCACAGCAAGCTGGAATTGGCTGGATTGCCAAGAATGGAAATGTCATTACGCGAGAGTATGGTTCTTGGGTATTTTTAGGGGAAGTATTGACCAACCTCGACTTAACGCCTGACTTGCCCCATACTGAACACTGTGGCACTTGTACTCGTTGTATAGATGCTTGTCCCACGGGTGCAATTACCCAGCCCTTTGTCGTAGACGCCAATCGGTGCATCGCTTACCACACAATTGAGAATCGGGCTGAAAAGTTACCAGATGCGCTAAGCGAAGCGATGCCGTTAGCGAAGCGGGACGGAGTACAGGCTATTCCATCTCCGATGCAAGGCTGGGTTGCCGGTTGCGATATCTGCCAGGATGTTTGCCCTTGGAATCAGCGTTTTTCTCAGCCTACGGATGTTGCCGAGTTTCAGCCTTATTCTGGAAATGTAGCTCCGATTCTGACCGAATTAGCGGAAATTTCCGATGAAGAGTGGGATCGTCGGTTTCCCGCCTCAGCGCTACGGCGGATAAAACCGGAGATGTTGCGGCGCAATGCTAGGGCAAATTTGGATTCAAATGCTTCACCTGATGCATGAAATAGTGTGAGCAAGTAGGCACTACACTAGACAAAATTCATCCCAAGTTGAGATACACCCAAAACGATGACCCTAAAAGTCATAATTTTTGATTTTGATGGCACAATTGCTGATAGCCTCGATGCCGTCGTGAATATTACTAATCGTTTAGCTGTAGAATTCGGATATCAGCCAGCCAGTCTAGAAGATATCGAAAAGATTAAAAATTTAAGTTCTAGAGAAATTATTCAATTCTCTGGCGTTTCCATCTTTAAATTACCATTTTTACTTAGGAAAGTTAGAATAAGATTAAATAATCAGATTCAAGATTTAAAACCTTTCCCAGGGATTAAAGAAACTTTTACCGAGCTTAAAGCTCAAGGTAATCAATTAGGAATTATCACGTCTAACTCTAAAGAGAATGTTACGCTTTTTTTGAAGGAGAATAATTTTATAGAATTATTTGATTTTATTTATTCAGCCCCAACAATTTTTGGAAAGCACAAAGTAATTAATAATTTTTCAAAGAAACAAAATATTCAAATTAGTGATATGGTTTATGTTGGAGATGAAACAAGAGATATCGAAGCGGCAAGAAAAAGTCGGATAAAAGTAATTTCAGTCAGTTGGGGTTTTAATTCAAAAGAAGTTTTAGCCAAACATCACCCAGATTTTTTGATTGACAAACCTAGCGAACTGTTAGAAGTTATAGGAAGCTTACAAAAACAGCCATTGTAAAGATGGATGCGGCTCTCTAAAGTTATTGTTAGGACACGCCGCTCTGCTGTCCTAGTATTAGATAAATACTGACTAGCCTATTACCTTACAGATAGCTTTGAGAACTTGTAGTAATTGGATTAAACGCTCAGAATCAATCAAGTTCAACTCTGGCATTAGCAGATAAGTCGGGGGATTTCCCCGCTGGATATACACCCATTGATATCGCAGTCCATTTGTTGTCAACCCCCAAACTGATGTTTGATGTTCTAAACTTTTATAGGCATAGGTAAGCAGTTGAGGTAAACCAGTGAAAGCCTCAACCTGACTATTTTTAGCTTCAATTACCAAAACCCAAAAAGATACGTTAGCTGTTGTCTGGGGAGTTTTATTGACTGCTAAAATATCAAACCGTCCTGTAATGATGGTGTCTTCATCGGTGATATTGATATCTGCGATGTTTTCTTCTAAGGTAATCTGAATAGGGTAGCGATAGAAGCCAGCTAATCGCAGTAATGGAGCAACGGTAAGAAGCTTTACCTGTCCTTCTGAAACTTTTCCTGCTGTCAGGTATCGCTCAAAGTCATTCCGAATTTGCACAAGTTCCTGCTGCTCAAACTCTGTTAGTGGTTCTAGAGATAATAAGGGTGTGAAGGAGCCGTTGTACTGTTTATGGAAGCCGAAAAGACGATGAATATCATCTAGAGATAAATTGCGGGCATTGAGAGTTGTCATGCTTTTATTTCAGGTAATTAACTAACAAGAGGGAATTGCGATGCCAGTCTGCGGATCGAAGAAATGGATTTTCTCAGGCATCAGCGATAACCACAAGCGATCGCCTATTCGCACCGCTTTGTCTGGTGGAATCCGTACTTGTAAGGAATACGCGATCGCTGACTCCAGCAAAGTGACAGATAAATAAGTTTCGTTACCTAGTGCTTCCACCAAATCTACTCGCACCTGTAGATTTTTGGGGGCGGGAACGCCAATGATTAAGTGTTCGGGACGGATGCCTAAAGTCAGGGATTGCCCATCGTATTTTTGCAGTGCTGACGCCCAAATATCGGGGAGAGTGAGCCGAAATTGAGAATGGGTAATAAGTAGCGGTGCTTTCACCTGCACCGGCAAAAAATTCATTGGCGGCGAACCAATGAATTCTGCGACAAAACGGTTGGCTGGGTGGTTGTAAAGTTCCAACGGTGCAGCGATTTGCTGGATTTTCCCGTGATTCATCACAGCAATGCGATCGCCCATTGTCATCGCTTCCGTTTGGTCATGGGTGACGTAAATGGTTGTTGTGCCAAGCTGTCGCTGCAATTTAACAATTTGGGCGCGAGTTTCTGCCCGAAGTTTGGCATCTAAGTTTGAGAGGGGTTCATCCATTAAAAATACTTGAGGATTGCGAGCGATCGCTCGTCCCAATGCGACTCGTTGCTTTTGTCCTCCCGATAGTTGTTTTGGCAACCTGTTTAAGAGCGGCTCAATTTGCAACAATTGAGCAACCGTTCGCACCTGCTCATTAATCGCTTTTTCTCGCGCAGGCAGATAGCGAAGACCTTTTGGAAGCGATCGCGTCATTTCCACTAACAGATTCTCCGCCCAAATGGGCAAGGAGGACTGTGGGTTGAGTGCAGGATGCCCCTCCTCTGCGCCCCCACTCCTCTGCGCCCCCACTCCTGTACGCCCCGTGCGCCGCAGTCCAAAGGCAATATTGTCATACACCGTCATGTGGGGATAGAGGGCGTAGTTTTGAAACACCATTGCGATGTCTCGTTCCTTTGGCGGCAAATCGTTCACTAGAGTGTCCCCCACCCGGATATTGCCCCCCGTCAATTCTTCCAGCCCCGCAATCAGCCGCAACAGCGTACTTTTGCCACAACCGGAAGGACCAACCAACACCATAAACTCGCCATCTTGCACCGTCAGGTTAATCCGTCGCAAGACATTCGTAGCTCCAGATGGAGGCGAAGGTTTATCATCTACAACCAGGGACCCGTCATCCACTGGCGTCAGCAGAGGTTCTGGCGCGATCGCTGCGACAACTTCCCCTTGACGAGCGGAAAAGCTTTTGTAAACGTTTTCTATAACAACTTGTGCCACGGCTATTAATACCCACTACTGAATCTATTTTCAATCACTGACTTGCAGCACAACACTCTCAGGAGAATCTGAGAACCAAAGCAATAGGGAATTTTGTGATGGAAAAGAATTAATTGCAGGACTTACGCAAAGCTTATACATATAGCGTTCTTGTCGGTTCAATCCCCCTGTGGTTGCCCTCATAGATGTGGTGATGTGCGGCGAGTCCTGAATTGCTCCGAGTTCGGGATTCATCGCCCTTTCCCATAAACCCCGAACCCCGAACTACGAACAAAGGACGACAGTAATAATTTTTTCGTCCGGGTTGAGTTCGATCAAGCGATCGCCCGTCCCATCTTTACCCCGCAACTGCATCGAATCCACCGGCATTTGCACGGGCTTTCGCTGGGCGCTTGTCAGCAAGATTATCTTCGACTTTGCTGGAGCCGCGACCATCGCTGCCATAGCATCGGTTTTGCTTGTAAAATGCAGTGACTGAGTGCCAAGATCGCCGAGATTTGCCAGTCGGATCGTACTCATCGGCAGGCGTTTGGCATACCCCAACTGGGAAACGATTAAAATGTTTTCATCATCACCCAGCGTTAAAGCTCCTACCAGTTGCTCGGAACGCCGCAGCCGCATCGCCTGCACCCCCATCGTCGTGCGTCCCATCAAGGGTAGATGGTCATCGTTGACTTGAAGCCGCAGCAAACGCCCACCCCCAGTCGCCAAGACGAGCTGTTCGCCGGTTCTAGCCAGATTGACGTACTTTAACCGATCGTCTTCTTTCAGCTTCATGAGCGTGATGCCGCGACTGGTGAGGTTAGCCAGTTCTACCAGAGGCAGGCGCTTGATTCTCCCCTGTTCGCTAAGCAAAATTAAATCGGCACTTTGCGGATCTTCAGGCAGGAAAAAGTTGGAGACAATCGTTTCTGCCGCAGTTTGAGCTGAGTTGGACAGCAAGCCAATCAGCGGCGTTCCCCGCGATTGCTTCCCGGTTGCTGGAATCTCACCAACCTTGATAGGGTAAGCTTTGCCGCCGCTGCTGACTACCACTAACTCGGCTTGGGTGCAAGTGTGCTGAGTTTTGACGACAAAATCATCCGGACGACTGCCGCCATCGCCTTTCCCAGACGCGGATTTATTCCCATTTTTAGGTAAGCGCCGGACATATCCGCGCTGGGTAAACTCCAGAACTGCCTCTTCTTCTAAGTGCCCAGGAGTGAGGAGTGCGGGTTGAGTAGAGTTTTTGGCTTCTGACTTGTGAGTTTTGCCTTTTGAGTCTGGTTTTTTTTCTGGTGGCTGAGTCTTTAATTCTTTCGCCCCAGTCAGGATCTTGCTGCGACGCGGATCGGTAAATTTGCGTTTGAGCGATCGCAAATCTTTTTTCAAAGCTTTTAGGAGTTCGCCGCGATCGCTCAGCAGGAGTTGCAACAGATGAATTCTCTCTGACAACTCCTTAAACTCAGCTTGTAAATTTTGCCGTTCCAAGCCAGTGAGGCGTCGCAGGGGCATTGACAAAATAGCATCCGCCTGAACCTCACTGATATTCAACCGTTCTTGTAGCCTTAACTTGGCGGTGCTACCATCAGGAGCATTCCGGAGAATTTCAATCACCGCATCCAACTCGGTTAAAGACGCCAGCAACCCTTCCACAACGTGAATGCGTCGTTCTGCCTCACCCAATTCGTAGGTATACTGCCGAGTCAGCGTCTGTTCTCGGAACTTGAGAAATTCCTCCAACAGCTGGCGCAACGTGAGCTGACGCGGTTGCCCATCTACCAACGCCAACAGGATCGCGCCAAAATTGGTACACAGCGCTGTTTGTCTATAGAGTTGATCGAGGACATGGTGAGGATTGGTGTCTCGTTTCAGTTCCACCACCACGCGCATTCCTTCGCGATCGCTTTCATCCCGTAGATCCGCGATCCCTTCGATTCGACCCTGATTGACCAGTTCCGCTACCTTCTCAATCCAACCCGCCTTATTCACCTGGAAAGGCAATTCCGTCACCACAATTGCCGTCCGCTTGTGTCGTCCCCGACTTGCCGCGATTTCCTCAATCTTGGCGACTCCCCGCACGGTGATGCTACCGCGACCCGTGTTGTAAGCTTCCCGAATTCCCTCTGTCCCGACAATTTCGCCTCCCGTGGGGAAATCTGGCCCCGGAACTAGCTTCCATAGCTTCTCGTCTGGGAGATCGGGTCGCTCGATCAGGGCAATTAAACCATCCACCACCTCACCCAAGTTGTGCGGCGGCACATTCGTTGCCATGCCGACGGCAATTCCAGCGCACCCGTTGAGTAACAACACTGGCAGCTGAGCTGGCAGTACGGTTGGTTCCTGTTGGGAATTGTCAAAGTTGCCGATGAAGTCAACTGTGGCTTCGCCAATTTCACTCAGAAGCGCTTCATGACTAATTGCAGCCAGTCGCGTTTCCGTGTAACGCATCGCCGCAGGTGGGTCATTATCCACCGACCCAAAGTTGCCATGACCGCCGAGGAGGGGATAGCGGCTGGAAAATTCTTGCACCAGACGCACTAAGGCGTCATAAACCGCCTGGTCGCCATGTGGGTGATATTTGCCCAAAACATCCCCAACCACCCTAGCGCACTTGCGGTAGGGGCGGTCTGGCGTCAGTCCGAGTTCGTGCATCGCATACAAGATGCGCCGATGCACCGGCTTTAAACCGTCGCGGACATCGGGTAATGCACGCCCGACGATCACACTCATGGCATATTCAAGATAAGACCGTTGCATCTCCGCGTGTAAAGGCGTGGGGATGATCTGTCCGGTTGCCAAAAGGTTCAGTTGTTTCGCCATGAGTTTTATTCCCTATTTCCTGAAAACGTAAAATTTTTTTGCATCTGGAGATTGATGACCGATAGCGTCACAAATGGCAACGTGACAAAGAACCTTTCACAGTAGTATGGAACCGCAGCTATGACCACGACTCTTCCAAAGAGCGCCATTGAAAGGAAAAACTTGATGAAAACCGTTTTGATTGTAGAAGACGATCCGATTAATGCTCGGGTTTTTTCTAAGATTCTGAGCAAGCGGGGCGGTTTGGCAGTTAAGCATACCGAAAACGTGGAAGAGGTAATGCAAATTGCCCAATCCGGTGAGGCTGACATTATTTTGATGGATGTTTCCCTGGCACATAGTGTTTACCAGGGTAAGTCGGTTGACGGCATAAAAATCACGCAGATGTTGAAGGCTGACCCGCAAACTGCTAGTTTGCCTATTATCCTGGTTACGGCTCACGCGATGGAGGGCGATCGCGAAAATTTCCTCAAACAGAGTGGTGCCGATGGCTATATTTCTAAACCAGTTGTCGATCATCAACTGTTTGTGGAGCAAATCAAGGCATTGTTGCCACAATAATACTTTTATGTTGCAGGCATAGGGCGGGCTTTTACCGCCCTGAGTTGAAATCAAGGTCTTCCATTTCTATTGTGAAGGCTCTCTGGTGGCTGCTTGCCTTTCAGCTTTTGCCCTCTTGTGTTGCCACCAGTTTAGTACATTTGTATTAATTAAGGAATCCTGGGGGGTGGTTTCTTTACCTGGCGTGACTCGCATCCCCCGACAACTCCGGCAAACCTACAGGAGGGACGATCTGGCGTTAATCCCACGAACTGGGATTTAAACTGTCGCGGACTTTGGTAAGGCACGAGGGCGCGATCGCGCTCATGGCATATTCAAGGGCATCTTCAAAATATGACGGTTGCATCTTTGCGTGTAATCCTGTCTAGAAAAACTGTCCAGTCGAAAGTCGGTTCAGTTGTTTTGCCATAAGTTCTATTTCCATTTATTGACAACAGAAAAATTGCATATTGCGATTGATGACAAATTAGGCGATAAATGCCAACGTAAGAAAGAATTTTTCATAATAGGCTTGAACCAAAAAGCCACGACCACGACTCTGCAAAAAAACGCTATTGAAGGGAAAAACTCGATGAAAACCGTTTTGATTGTAGAAGACGAGCCGATTAATGTTCGGGTTTTTTCTAAAATCCTGACAAAGCGAGCCGGTTTGCAAGTCAAACATACTGAAAATGTAGAAGAAGTAATTCAAATTGCCCAATCTAAGGAGGCTGACATTATTTTGATGGATGTTTCCTTAACAAACAGTTTTTACCAAGGTAAATCAGTGGATGGCATAAAAATCACCCAAATATTAAAAGCTGACCCCCAAACTGCCAATCTACCGATTATTCTGGTGACAGCTAATGCAATGGAAGGCGATCGCGAAAATTTCCTCCAGCAAAGTGGTGCCGATGAATACATTTCTAAACCAGTTGTCGATCATCAACTGTTTGTGGATAAAATTCTGGCACTGATACAACAAAAGTAGTTTTGATGTTAATCGTGCGGTGCAAACTTCATGCAGGTGAGTTGCTTTCGCTCTTGCTTCAAAACCTTTTGTGACGGCTGTCTCCAAGACTTGAGTATCTCAGGTTCTGTCTTTGGTTAGGTAAAACCTAGTTTAGTACACTTGTATTATTTCAGAAATAGTAGATGGGTGGCAATTTTTAAGGACTGACCAATCGTGCCCCATGTTAGAGTGCGATCGCGAAGCGCCGACCTGTCGGGCAAGCGTAACGTCTGGGCTTTCTTCGCTGTTTGTTCCCCATGAATGCCTCAATGATGCGACCTTTGTTGGCGCTGCCGCAAGCAGTTAGCGCGAGTAATACTGACTCGCGCCTACGTCTAGGTGCGATTATGCTGAATAAGTTAAAAATTTTGACCCAATAAGGAGTCAAACTCCGCCCGTAATGCCTTTATATCGGCAACTCTTGCGACTACCAAATTCTCTTTGCCAGCATCCTTAAGGCGCTTGTTCCAATATTGGATATTGTCAGAATTATTCAGCCAAAAGTCTATGATCGTATCCAAAACCTCTTCTAAATTCCAGCCTCGCTTGGGTGGAACCGTTTCGACTGATTCCAGAAAAGCATCCAGCGTGCATTTAGGGCTTCCTAAGTATTCGGCTCTATGTGGCTCTGCTTGAATAATTTCCTGTTGATGGTTGAAGAAATAAAGAATGGGAGATACCCCTAAAATTTCAAAGGTATAGTTCATAGCAGTCTCCTCAATATTTTCTTTCTTGCTGAATCCTACCAATTGTTAAAGAATAGTATGGTCACATTGCTAACATCTTTGGCATCCCGCTGAAGTAAATCTATACAATGTTTGCTAAGCGAGAAATATCCGCCAAAAGAAGTGTGCAGCCTGAACTTAGGGGTATGCCTTTCGGTAAAATTTACATCAGGATGACCAATTCAAAAAACAGGGATGCTATTTTTAACAATTTTTTTTAATTGGATTACAAATTTTTGCATGAGAAGTCAACGGCTGGCTTAAACCGTTCCAATCTTGGTGCATCGTGGAAGTCATCGCCATAACCGCCTTATTCAGCACCTATCTCGGCATCTGGCTGCAACAAACTTCTCTGAAATTCGCCCCCGCCGGAATTGCCCAAACGCTAAGTTCTACTAGCCCTTTGTTTATTTTACCTCTAGCGATTTGGATGGGTAATGTTGTCAGTTTTCGAGCTATCTTAGGCGTTTTAGTTGCACTAGGCGGTGTCGCGGTGCTATTTAGCCTCCGGTAGGAATAGGTGTTTGGTTGGGAAGCGATCGCTACTTTCTGGGTATAGAATGGCTCAAGCGATCACTTTAGCTGTCTTTGCCAGTATCTACAATTGACATCTGGCTACAACAGAGTTTCGCCAAATACATCGCTGTACTATTTTGCTTTAGTAGAGCATTAATTTAAGAAAGAAACTAATTGATGGAGTTAGAGATGTTTGGTGGTAATTGGACAACTGACAAATTGGAACGTGTACGCAAATACCTCAAAGCATATACAACAATTATGAGGAATCAGAAGTTCAAGCAATATATGTACATAGATGCCTTTGCAGGAACTGGATGGCTAACGCTTAAGCAGAATGAGCAATCAGAACAGCAATCACAATTATCGCTATTCACCGGGACTTTTGAAGAAGAATCAAAGAAAAACTTACAAGGTTCTGCACGAATTGCGCTTCAAGTCAATCCCGAATTTACAAAATATATCTTTGTGGAAAGAGATAAAAAAAGATTTGAAGAGCTAGAAACCTTAAAACTGGACTTTCCCAACAGAGATATTTTATTAAAGAATTCAGATGCAAACTTGTTTATCAGAGAAATTTGTGATAGCCAGAATTGGCTTGAAAAAAGTGAGCGTGCTGTTTTATTTTTAGATCCTTATGGGATGCAAGTTCCTTGGCAGACAGTTGAAGCTATTGCCCGAACACAAGCTATTGATCTCTGGTATCTTTTTCCAATAGGTATAGCACTCAATAGACTTCTTAAAAAAGACGGCAAAATTAATGATTCATGCCGCAAGAAAATAGATATAATAATTGGTACAGACGATTGGTACAACTTGTTTTATGCAGAAGAAAGAAGAGTAGGATTATTTGGAGAAGAAACAGTCATAGTGAAAAAGGCAAATTTTGATTCGTTAAAAAGTTATTTTATTGAACGCTTAAAGACTATATTTGCGGGAGTTGCAGATAATCCAAGACTTTTATTTACTTCTAAGAATAACCCTCTATATCTTCTATGTTTTGCATCTAGCAATCAACGGGGAACACCGACCGCCATTAAAATCGCTCAAGATATATTGAGGAGAGAATAAATGAACACAAAATCACATATTGAATGGACTGAGGTTACTTGGAATCCTCTAACAGGCTGTACAAAGATAAGTCCTGGGTGCAGTCACTGTTACGCTGAGAGAATGGCGTTGCGTCTTCAAGCAATGGGGCAACCCAATTATAAAAATGGTTTTAAGGTCACATTACATGAACATACATTGGAGTTGCCAGTACACTGGAAGAAGCCGAGAACTATATTTGTAAACTCAATGAGTGATTTATTTCATAGGGATGTGTCCATTGAGTTTATTAGGAAAGTTTTTGAAGTGATGCAAAAAGCTCATTGGCATCGTTTTCAAATTTTAACTAAAAGATCAGAGCGACTTATAGAAATAAGCGATGAACTCCCTTGGATGCCTAATATTTGGATGGGAGTGAGTGTTGAAAATCAGAACTACATATTTCGGATCGATCACCTGCGTCAAAGTGGAGCAAAAATCAAGTTTCTCTCTCTTGAACCCCTTTTAGGACCATTACATGACCTCAATTTGACAGGAATAGATTGGGTCATTGTCGGAGGTGAGTCGGGACCCAAAGCTAGACATATAGACCCAGCATGGGTTATTGATATCCGCGATCAATGTCAAAAGGCTGAAGTGCCTTTCTTTTTCAAACAATGGGGCGGAACTAATAAAAAGAAAGCTGGGCGATTACTTGAAGACCGGACATGGGATGAAATGCCTATCACTCAGCAAATCGTAAGGGATTCTAAGCAGCACTTTGAGTCGGCTATCAGACCAGAGCCACCTAAAATGGTTCTCACTTAAACTTCGCTCGCACTCTCCCCTTAACTTAAATCAAACCGCTGCTTTAGCCGCAAAGCGTCCTGTATTCCGGATAGCATCTAGAAATGCATAGACGGCTGGAGTATGAAGGGCATTTGCTAGAAGCGCTACCCCAATTACCCGCTCTAGAGGTGCTGGCAAGCTGCACACGCGCACCCCAGCGGGTACAGGTTCGGCAGCCAGACGAGGGAGAATTGCCGCCCCTAAACCTTGGGAAACCATGCTGACGATGGTGGAGTCTTCTTTAATTTCATAAGCAATGTTGAGCGGGTATTCTGCAATTGACAAATATTTGCGAATCCACTCATTGCAGGGAATGCCAGAACTAATAATTAAAGGATAAGTGGCTAACTGCTTCCAGGTAATTTTGGCACTTCTTAAATTAGTTTTTGGCGGGAGTAGGAGAACATAATCATCCCGCAAAATTTCCCAAGTTTCAAATTCATGTGCCTGCAGGTAAATAGATAAAGCCAATATCGGCATAACCTGCACGCAAAGCATCTCCTACACGCGAGTAGTCATCACCATCAACGATGCTCACAGTAATATTGGGGAAGCAACTGCGAAATCGAGCGATCGCTGTTGGGAGAATATGAGTCGCCACACTCCGAAAACAGGCAACCCGCACGTTTCCACCCTGTAAGCCTTTTTCTAAATTGGCTTCCTTCTCCATTGCTTCTAAAAGTTGTAGCAATTTACGACCATGAGCCGTAACTCCCTCTCCGACTGGGGTGAGACGCGCTCCATAACGACCGCGAGCCAGTAATACGACTCCCAATTCTTCTTCAAGACTCGCTATCGCATGACTGACTGCTGACTGCGATACCTCCAACTGCAAGGCTGATAAGCTGAAGTTGCCGTAGTCTGCCACTGCGACTAAAGCACGAATCTGGGAAAGCTTCATCCGGCTTCTATTGATTTCATTCATGGCGGTTATGCAAGCGGTGTATGCATTGTCGCAAACCCAGTTAAATCATTTCATCTTTATATATGAATTTTATTCATAGAAGCTATGCAAATATTGCTTTGTCTATCAAATAACCAAAAGTTACATTTAATTTGTCAGCGAATTTAGGTTGTGCAATCTAGAATTTTTGGTTGGCTTGGTCGGTATTTTCCAGGTTTTTCTCTAGTTCCACATCACCCATTCAGGTGATTCTACTGGAGGAAGTAACCTTCTAATCTTCAACTGTACTCTGAAATTAATATTCATCAGTTGCGGCGGAATCAATGCCGAGAACCTTGCTAAGCAAATAAGTTTGTCAAGCGTACTTTTGTGCAGCACAATCCGAAATTCATTCTACCTTGAATCCGAAGAGATTTATTATGAAAACTTCAGAAAATTGTTTTGATAGAGAAAGGCTAGAAGCTCTTTACATTCAAGAGGAGCAGCCTGTCAAGGAAACCAAAGTATTTTCTATTCTGAATAGTATTTGGCAGCATTTAGTTACATTCTTTACTAAGGAGCCAGAACTAAAAGTTTGGAAGCGTTCCGACCGCTTTGGGAATATCTGGTGGGAAGCCTACGATCCTTTCAGCGGCAGCTCTGCAACTTTTGGTTGTGAAGTTGATATGCTGGAATGGATTGAAAGAAGGTACCACAGAAACAATAATTCAATGTTTTGAAATAAGACAAAACATTAGAATCAGGGAGCTTAAAGTTAGCTTTAGCTCAACTGGATATTGATTTTAAACCGTTGAAATGGGTGTAGATACGCGAAATAGTTATCTAGATTAGCTTGCTCACTAAAGTGAGCAAGTTTCTCATCTGTCATCAGCATTCTTCTTGCGAAGTATCTTCGATCTCCTTATCGCTTAACCGCTAAGGTCAATCCATCTGCTATGGGAACAAGACTCAGAGAAACCCGTTCATCATGGTGTAATTTTTGATTAAAAGCTCGAATTGCCTGGGTGCTGTTATCCTGAACTTGAGGATCGGCAACTCGTCCACTCCACAAAACATTATCAATTGCAATCAAGCCACCGGGACGAAGTAGCTGGAGCGATCGCTCATAATACCCGTCATAATTGCCCTTATCGGCATCAATGAAGGCAAAGTCAAACGGTTCTGCTTGTCCTTGTGCCAACAATTGATCTAGCGTTTCCAGCGCCGGTGCTAATCGCAGATCGATCTTGTCCGCCACGCCAGCTTCCTGCCAATAGCGCCGCGCTACCGAGGTGAACTCTTCACTGACATCGCAAGCAATAATCTTGCCATCTGGGGGAAGTGCCAAAGCCACGCACAAAGAACTGTAGCCAGTAAAGACACCCACTTCCAGCGTTTTCTTTGCCCCCATTAGCTGAACCAACAGCGCCATAAATTGCCCTTGTTCTGGGGAAATCTGCATCATTGCGTAGGGATGATTTGCAGTTTCTTCCCGCAGACGGCGCAGAATCTCTGGTTCTCGCAACGATGAAGAAAGTAGGTAATCGTAAAGCTGGTCATCTAAGCCAAGGGTCTTTTTTGACATGATGGATTTAGAACTCGAAGAACGCACACAGCCTATCCTATCGTTCCGGCTGCGATCCGTAGGAAATAGAGGAGAAGTTAAACGCTATGCTGCGAATTATTTTGATAGTGATTTTGCTGGGACTGCTGACAGCTTGCGGCGTTGGTGTAGCAGCACCAAGTGGTCAACTGGTGCAGAAAGCGATCGCGCTTCAAGTCAGTCAAACCCAAAAGCAGCTGAGTCAGCAGTTATTCCAGCAACCCTCCAGCTTTGAAATCGCTCAAATACGAGTTACTCACGAGGAACCTTTATTGATTCAAAAGTTACCCGCCTACCACATCCAAGGCACCTACAACTTTACCCTGCAACGTCCCAGCCATCAGATAACTCAACAACAAAACCACTTTGATGTCTACTTGCAACGCCAAATCGAAGGCAAAACTTGGCGTCTGGCGATTCCTCGATCTACTAGCACAAACACTGAACCGACTTGGCGCACTTGGTTGATTCAATAAACCAATTTTGAGCCATTAATATTTAATAAATTTCTATTATCCTGTCCCATCGTTTTCTTTCTTTCCTTTGCGTTCTTTGCGTCTTTGCGGTTTAAAAATCAAGCCTCATGTGAAAGTTGCCAAACTAGCACAAATCGCTCTATTGCCACAGCTATCACCAGCCAGGATTGAGGCAATTCCTCGACAGCAGAGATGACTGAGATGTATTTCAACTTTATTGGTTTCAGCGTGGGACTGGTGGTTTTGGTGCTGGTGGCTTTTGGCGTATTGCAAGGGGTAAATGTGCCAGCGGGTAACTTTATCGATTGGGTAATTGGTGCGGCGAGTTTTTGGTGGCTGCTGGTGATTGTGACAGTTCCGTGGAATATCCATTTTGACGCTAAAGAAGTCATCGCAGAAGCAGCACTGTCAACAGAAAAAGGAATTGCGATTGACGAGAAGCAAGTTAAGTATGCCAAAGTTATCGCAAATCGGTCATTTTGGGTAGCGATCGCCCTCCATTTTCTCTCTGCTGCCGGTCTTTATACTCTAGCCGCAACGGGCATCAGTGCCGTTGGATACGTCAGTTCCGGTGCCGCTTTACTATTAACGGCTTTGCGTCCCGCCGTGCGAACCTACGAATATTTAGCCGCCCGCTTGTCGATGATTCGCCAAGAATTCCAGTATCCCCGCCAAGATATTTGGGAACTCCGCAATCGCTTTGATAATTTAGAGTCTGCCGTCAGGCAATTAGAAGCGCAAATGAATCCTGAAGAAGCATACTCTTTTGTCGCCACTCAACAGCGCTCATTCGATGAGACTCGCAAAGAATTAGCCCGCCTGAATGCCACAATCGAAGAACTGCGAGCCACAAACCAAGGCGATCACGAGCGCTTATCCAGAGAAGCGAAAAATGCGATCGCTCAACTTACAGCAGACGGACAATTTCTCGACCACGTCCGCGAAATTATCCGCTTTTTCAAAACCGCTTAATCAGGACTGAGGACTGAGGACTGAGGAGTAAGGACTGAGGACTGAGGAGTAAGGACTGAGGACTGAGGAGTAAGGACTGAGGACTGAGGACTGAGGACTGAGGACTAAGTAGAAGAAAGTGAAAAGTGAAACTCTAAGAGAGTAGGAGCGCTGAAAGACTATCCAAAACTCCTGAAACCCTTGAAAAAGCGTAGGGAATGGTAGAGCGATAGCGAAACCCAACAAACTGCACCAGTGCTGGGTTGAGTTCACGAAACCCAGCCTACACATCTGTTGCCTCTCCCCTCCTCAGAGCGCTGAAAGACTATCCAAAACTCCTGAAACCCTTGAAAAAGCGTAGGGAATGGTAGAGCGATAGCGAAACCCAACAAACTGCACCAGTGCTGGGTTGAGTTCACGAAACCCAGCCTACACATCTGTT
>NZ_JBYCCT010000071.1:0-27676 GCF_057473865.1 Coleofasciculus sp. H7-1 | reverse complement strand
GTTGCCTCTCCCCTCCTCAGTCCTCACTCCTCTTCCCTCAGTCCTCAGTCCTCACTCCTCTTCCCTCACTCCTCTTCCCTCACTCCTCTTCCCTCATCCCTCTTCCCTCAGTCCTCAGTCCTCTTCCCTCAGTCCTCTTCCCTCACTCCTTACAATAATCCCGCTGACTCATACAGCCTTCTGAGAGTTGCCTCAATCTTGGTGCCGTACTGCGGATCTGCCGCCCACCGTCCACTCAACTGAGAAATCAGCGGCGCGACGCCCCGCGTCACAAAGCGAAAGCGCGGATCAACCAGTTCCTGCACCAAAGGCTCCAAACTCGCGTAAGCTTTCAAGTGTTGGATATGGGCGCGGACGCCAATTCTGGCGCTGGGGAAGGTCGCGCTCTCAGAAGCACCGCCGATCGATCCCAAAGCGGCAAAATTATTTTGACTGGGCTTAATATCGCCCCCGAAGCGCAAAAAGCCGGTTTCAACACACATTTGACAGAAGGCAATGTCATAGTTGACGCCCTCGATTGTGGCTTCTTCCCGGTAAAGTTTGGGTAAGTCGGGAAACTGGGCAAGAGCATTCTCATTATTGGCTTTGAGGAACATAATCAGCTGTACCTCAGAGGTATTGCCATATCCCATAATCCGGTCTAGTTGACCGGGGCAGATGGGTAAAATGGAGCGCAAAGACACGGTGCGGGTGGCGTTGTCCCAAGCAACGGAGATATTAAAGCTTCGCAGTTCGATGGCTTTGACATAGACAACACCTTGGTAGGGCACGCGGCGGACTGAGGTGTTATTTGTCAAGTCAATCGAGAGCCTGTCCACTAGGTCGATGGGAATGTAGGCGTTGCTATTGATGAGAACGCCCTTCTCCCCGTAGACCTGGTTGTTAATGTTGATATTGATGGGAGGATAGGTGGGGGAAGTGCCAGGATCGGGGCTAGGACCACCGCCTCGGCTCCAAGATGCCAATCCGTCTGCAATTCCTAATGCGATGTCGCGGCGGCGATTCTGAATTAAGAATCGGTCATCCGGGTTAGTGAGATAGCCAACTTCCATCAGCAGGGAGGGAATGAAAGTGTCGCGGCAGAAGCTCAAACGTCCGACGCCGGTGGCGGTGTCTGGCTTGACTCCCCGGCTGGGCAGCTGGGGAACGCGGCGTAAGAGCGCCAAAAGTAGCAGTTCGGCATTCTGCTTGCGTTCCTCGTTGTTGGCAATGTAGAAGACCGTAGCGCCACGAGTCGCTGGGTTAGAATAGGCATCGGCATGGATTTCTAGCGCTACGTCGCCGCTACGAGTGCGGGCGTTGATCCAGGAAATCGACTGCGCTGAAGTCTGGTCGTCTGGGACAGAAAGAACTTCAAAACCCCGCGATCGCAGTTCTGGTACAATCTGGTCGCGCAGCAGAATCATCTCTTGAGCCTCTGTGGTGCCACCTGCCTTTCCGCCTGGATCTCCAGCACCATGACCTGCTGAAATAAAAATTCGTCCCATCTTGAAAAATTCCCCCAGCGCTAAAAGTAATCTATATTAATCAACCACGATAAGGATTTCCGGGTGCTACGGCTAGTCCAACTTGACGCTTCTTCTTTGAGAACGGAAGAGTAAATTGTTCCAGACACATATATTAATGGGTACTAAGAAGAAGAAACTGTAAGATTTTCGGTAGGGTAGAGCTGGAAATCATCAATTCATCCCCATAGATGAACAAAATCGTTGAAGTCTTACCAGATAAAACGGCGCTGATTGAGCGATCGCTCCAAGTGTGCCTCGATCAAATTCACTCTTGCATCGAACAGCGATCGCTCTGTACTATCGCCTTGTCCGGTGGCAGCACCCCCAAGCCGCTGTATGAAGCGATCGCTACCCAAAATCTGCCTTGGGATAAAATTCACATATTTTGGGGCGATGAACGCTACGTGCCGCCAGACCATCCCGATAGTAACCAAAGGATGGCGCGGAGTGCATGGCTGGATAAAGTAAATATCCCAGCCGCCAACATCCACCCCATGCCCACCGATGAAGCCGATCCAGCCGTCGCAGCGGATCGGCACGAACAACACATTAAGGAGTTTTTTCAAGTTCAACCCGGTGAATTTCCAGCCATCGATCTAATTTTGTTGGGGATGGGAGACGACGGACACACGGCTTCTCTATTTCCCCACACAGAAGCATTAAATGTACGAGATCGTCTGATTACTGTTGGCAACAAAGATGGGCAACCCCGGATCACCTTCACGGCACCCCTGATTAACCAGGCTCGCTGTGTCATATTTGTGGTTGCCGGTGCGAGTAAACGACCAGCCCTAGCTCAGGTTTTTGCCACGACATCTGACGACCAAAGCTATCCCAGTCGGTTAATCCAGCCCCAAGGAGAACTTTGGTGGCTGTTGGATGAGGCTGCGGGTCTTGAACTAAAAAGTTAAGAAGCCTCGCTATTCAGACTATATTTGAATTTTCACCTTCCACTCCCATCTCTAGGAGGGATACAGCCTGCAAGGAGGTTTTATGATTGTCTGCCCGAATTGCAATCACCAAAATCCTGATGGAGCAGCCCAGTGCGAGGCTTGCTACACCCCCTTACCCGCCACCACCGCTTGTCCCAACTGTGGCGCACCCGTTCAAACCGACGCCACCTTCTGCGGTCAGTGTGGTTCTAACCTGCGACCGAGCAGTCCAGGTGAGGTAGGAGCATCGACAGGATTAGACCCGCTCCCCAGCGTCCCTGACTTAATGGCACCCGATCCTTTAGTGGCACCCGATCCTTTAGTGGCTAGCCCTCAACCATCAATGCCCAGTTCTAGCCCGGACGTACCCGCTCCGGTGGCACCCGTTCCGGCTACAGTAGTCAGTCAGCCACCCGCACAGGAGGAGGAACAAGCAGAGGAACAAGCAAGCGTCAGTCCACCCCCAGCGGCGACTTCTGCTAGCAGCGCTCCACCTGCGATCGCAGCAACTTCCTCTGCTAGCTCAAAAACGCAGCTACAGCAGCAGAATGCTCGTCTTCTGCACATCCAAACGGATACGATGATTGAATTGCCAGCACAACTGTCGGTGATTCACATCGGCAAGCCAAATGACCAGATTCCACCTGATATCGATGTTTCAGGGTTCCCCAATTCGGAGATTGTTTCTCGGATTCATGCGGATATCCGCGTGGAGGGAGACGCCTTCTACATAGAAGACGTTGGGAGTGCTAATGGCACCTACATTAACCATAACCCCCTGCCTAGCGGCAATCGGCACCGTTTAAGAACAGGCGATCGCATTGGCTTAGGCAAAGGCGACAAGATGACATTCTTGTTCCAACTCTCTTAATCCCAGAGGCTGTTCGATGCGATCGCAAAGCCTGAAAATCATGCTGTGTCGCCTCTTGGGGTGAGGGGTCATGGCAATTGCAGACTGTTTTTTTAAGTGATAGGCTTGAGGGAAACAATTCGGCATCGGACTCAGGTTTATGTAAATTCCATTAAATAAACCTGTAAGGATGAGAAATTGGTAATCCCGTCGAATCAATTCGGGGGATACACCGACTTAACCCCCTCATGATACGATGCGATTTGTAACACCCGTGGGTGCCTTGGAACTAAAAACGCGATCCCCAGGTGGAACGAGGTCAAAAGAGTTTAGAATTCCATCTGCCCACGTTCTACCCAAAGTTCGCGGTCTGACTCCATTCATTGGGGGATTCATCTCAATTCATTGAATGGAGGAAGTCACTTCTGTTGACAGTGTTACGAGTCCCAAGCCTAGAGGCGGAAATCTTTAGAATATGTAACATCGGTGATTACCCTGACCCTGCTGCATCCTATCCAATCTATACCAGTTCAGAATTGGACTTTTGAACCCGAATCAGTAGTAATTCGGATTGGCCGGTCAACCGATAATAATGTCATTCTTTACAGTGCTGTTGTTTCTCGCCACCACGTCGAGATCCGGCGCAGTGGTTCCGATTGGGAAGTTGTTAGTATAGGTGCCAATGGCACCTATCTTGATGGAAAACGCATCGCCCAAGTGCCAGTGGTCGATGGGATGATTATTCGCCTCGCCAGCTCCGGTCCCCAAATTCAAATTCGGATTGGCTCGGCAGAAACTAAGGCAAGGCTAAATACGGTTGCGGGTAAGCAATCGGTCGCTCGAAAGTCAGAAGAGAAATCTAAAGATAAAGAGACTTTCATAGATGCCCGTTCGCTTGAAGCCGATGACAAAAATCAACCCAATGTGAAGCTGGTAGCTGCTTCGGAAAATCTTGGTAAATCTAATAAATTACCCTAGGGTTGCCAAGATTCTGTAGCGAGTCTTTACCATCGCAATTCAAGGGTTTGAAACTGTAACTTAATTTCTGCCCATATCTAGACAAAAACTCCTGATTGACCACATAATAGGGTGAATCTATTGAGGAACTCTTAAAAATGGACAATCAGGACGTGACTATAAGTATAGGTGATGCCTCTAAAGAATTGGGCGTATCAATTAAAACTGTTCGTAGGTGGGCAGATTCTGGGAAGCTTCGTTACGAACGCAGTCCAAGCGGACATAGAAGATTTTATTTAGCAGACATAAAACGAATTACGCCACGCGACTTAAAGCAGTTAGATAGCCGGATAACTATCAATTACGCTCGTGTATCTAGTCACGACCAAAAGGCAGATTTAGTGCGTCAAGTACAAATTTTAGAAGCTTTTAGTAGCGCTAATGGCTGGCAGTACGAAACTATCTCTGATTTAGGCTCAGGGCTAAATTACAACCAAAAAGGCTTGCAAAAACTGCTTAAGCGAATCATGAAAGGTGATATTGGCAGGCTTGTCTTAACTCATAAAGACCGATTGCTTAGATTTGGTTCAGAGTTAGTATTCGCTATGTGCGAAGAGTTTGAAACTGAAGTTGTAATAGTTAACAAATCAGATGAAGAGTTGACATTTGAGCAAGAACTAGTCACGGACATGATAGAACTCATTACCGTGTTCTCGGCACGTCTTTATGGTTTTCGTAGTCGCAAAAATAAAAAACTTCTTGATAATGTAGCTAAAGCTGTACAAGATTCTCAATAAATACGTTAACATTTGGGTAGATATAGGTATATATTAGAGAAGTCAGCCAAACATTGTCAAGGTCGTAAACAATGCTCCTTTCTTTCAAGACAGCGCTAATTCCCAATAACAAACAAGTTACAGCATTCAAGAAAGCTTCTGGTGTAGCGCGTCATGCCTACAACTGGGCAAACGCTGTAATTATGGACGTTTTGAAAGTTCGCGAAACCGATAAAACAGTCAAAGTGCCATCGGCTATCGACCTTCATAATAAACTAGTCGCGGAGGTCAAGACTGTTCATGAATGGTACTACGAAACTAATAAAAATGTCCCTCAGAAAGCGCTAGCAGATGTCCGGCAAGCATGGGATAGATGCTTTAAAAAAATGTCCCTACAACCTCGTTTTAAAAAGAAAGGTCAACGCGATTCTTTCTATTTGGAACAAGGAACCAAGGCTGTACCTAAGATTCAAAATGATGGCAAACGTGTTAAGCTCCCTTCTATCGGTTGGGTGCGATTATCGGAGCCATTACCAGTTACAGCAGTTCATAATTGCGTTATTAGTCGCCAAGCTGACCGATGGTTTATCGCTATTAAATATGAGATAGAGCTAACAACCGTTGCCTCTGAGCGACCTACTGTCGGCGTTGATATCGGAATCAAGGAGTTAGCTGTTTGTTCCAATGGTAAAGTGTTCAATAATCCTAAAGCTTACCGACGTATGAGTAAACGTTTAAAGCGTTCTCAACGTCGTGTCAGCAAAAAGGTCAAAGGTTCTAAGAACCGTGTCAAGGCAGTTAGAAAACTAGCCAAGCTTCACGCCAAAGTATCAAACATCAGAAAAGATTCTATTCATAAACTGACTCATTACCTCGCCAAAAACCACAGCGAGATACGGATAGAAGACTTGCATATTAAAGCTTTTCTGAAAAATCATAAATTAGCTGGTGCAATAGCTGATTGTGGAATGTATGAGTTCCGTAGACAGTTAGAGTATAAAACTGAGAAGTTTTCTAGTAAATTAATCTTGGTAGACAGAATGTTTCCTAGCTCTCAGATATGCTCTAACTGTGGGAACCACCGCCACAAGATGCCATTAAAAAACCGCGTTTATATTTGTCCTGATTGTCAACATACAGAAGACCGTGATTTAAACGCTGCAAAGAATATTGACCGATGGTTTGAGGATATTTTTATCCCTGAACGGGATAGATAGGTAAGCTCTACCGAGATAGCCTGCGGAGTGGCCAAACCTCTTAGAAGTCATTCTAAGACCACGATGAAACAGGAAGATAACACCAAAACTACTTTTGTCCAGCTAAGTCTAGATTTAGGTAGTTTTGGGTAGGTTTATCAGAGCGGTTGTGTGCGGTATATCTGTAGGGGCATGGCAATCAAAAAGCCCGTACCCAGTGGATATGGTCAAAACGTTAGAGCCGCGATAGATTCCACCTAACTAAGAAACGTTCAGGGCTTACGCAAAGCTTATACATATAGCGTTCTTGTCGGTTCAATCCCCCTGTGGTTGCCCTTACTATGTGGTGATGTGCGGCGAGTCCTGACGTTATCAACGGTATTGAGAAGAGCAATAACCGAAAATGCCAGTACAATGCCTATCTCTCAGACAGCAACGGATTGCCGAGCTGGAGATAGCATTGTGGCTTAAATTGAGATGGGGGCAGAGGGACTTGAACCCTCACGACCTTTTACGGTCAACGGATTTTCATTCTCTCGCAGCTTTCGCTACTGCCTTTTACGACTTTGAGAATTGGACTCTCTCTTTACCCTCGGCTTGACGTTAGGGTAGCTCCCGTCGAGTCTCTGCACCTTCCGAAGAGTTTTGAAGTTTGAGTTTTGAGTTTTAAATTCACTCAGTTCTCAATCCTCAAGCACTGACTTTGGCTTGGCTCAGGATTGCCATGTCTGTTGCCAGATTTAGGTTTCCCTGAATTTGAGAGCCGTCACTTGACAGATTTCTCCATCAAGGCCCAGTTTTCTAAGTCCGTAGCGTCTGCCATTCCGCCATGCCCCCGGATCGGGAGAAGTGTCGTTACGTATCTTCTACAAAACTAACTTCATTGTCTATTGCAACATTAAATGGGGACTTTGTGCAACTATTGCTTTAGTCTCACCAATTAAGCGGCTGATTCCAGCAAACGGTAAAATATGGACAGTTGGTCGGGTGTCTAAACGGAGAGTTCTCTTTTGAGAGACTTTTTGGGTTGATGTCCGCACCGGGACGCCGGTATTCACGCTCGTTCTTCTACCGCCAGAAAAAATTATGATGGTTGCGATATTGTATCTAGTTTTGAGTGGAGCTTACCTGGTGGTGATTCCCTTCGCCCTGTATGCCTACCTGCAAAAGCGGTGGTATGTTGCTAGCTCCTTTGAACGCAGTTTCATGTATTTCCTGGTTTTCTTTTTCTTCCCAGGTTTGTTGCTTCTCAGTCCATTTTTGAATTTTCGACCCCAGCGGCGGCAAGTTCAGAGTTAAGGTTTGTCGTTGGGTAAGCGCTAAATGCGACGAATTGACATCATTGGAATTGGCATCGGCGTCTTTGCCGCCGGTGGAATTGCGTATTTGCTGTTGCGGGTAGCGGGGCTAGATAGCCTGGAAGCTGGTATTTGGAGTCAAGTTTTCCTGGTGGGTGGGTTGGTTGGCTGGCTGCTGACTTACCTGTTCCGAGTGGGAACGAAACGGATGACCTATAACCAGCAGCTGAAAGACTATGAAGAAGCCGTTTTACAAAAGCGACTGGAAGAAATGACGCCAGAAGAACTGGCTGGGCTACAAGCTGAAATCGAACGGGAAAACAAATTACAAAAATAGCAGATAGTTGTCAGCGGTCAGTTGTGTAGGGGTACGGTAATGCTGTGCCCGTATAGGAGTTTGTAGTTTCTTGTTTGCCCCTGACCGCTGATCCTGGAATTGCTAACGCCCGAAGTGCCACTGATCACTGACCACTGACTTTTGACAAATGACTTCAATTTCTGAGTGCTTTGAGTCTCTGCGCGATCGCTCTGAATGTGCCTTAATTCCCTTTATCACAGCGGGAGATCCGGATCTGGAGACCACGGCTAAGGCGTTAAAAGTCCTTGATGCCGCTGGTGCTGACATGATTGAGCTGGGCGTTCCCTATTCAGATCCGTTGGCAGATGGGCCAACGATTCAAGCTGCTGCTACTAGAGCTTTGCAACGGGGAACCCGCTTGGAACAGGTGCTGGAGATGGTATCCGGCGTTAGCCAAGAGGTGCGATCGCCTATCGTTCTATTTACCTACTACAACCCGATTCTAAACCGGGGCGTTGAACCGTTCTTCAAGCAGATTGCTGATGCTGGGGTGCGGGGATTGGTGGTGCCAGATTTGCCGTTGGAGGAGTCTTCCGGGCTGCTGCAAACTGCTGCCAGCCTGGGAATTGATGTAATTTTATTGGTAGCGCCCACCAGTTCCCCAGAGCGAATAGAAGCGATCGCGCGTCAGTCTCAGGGATTCATTTACTTGGTGAGTGTGACTGGAGTGACGGGAATTCGATCTGGACTGGACTCGCGGGTGCAAGATATCCTTAAGCAGATGCGGAGCATTACGAATAAGCCCATCGGCGTTGGGTTTGGCATCTCCGAGCCAGAACAAGCCCGTCAGGTGAAAGACTGGGGGGCAGATGCCGCAATCGTAGGTAGTGCTTTTGTGAAACGTTTGGCAGAAGGAACACCAGAACAGGGGCTGGATGCGATCGCCGAGTTTTGCCGAAGTTTGAAAACGGCGATTACGACCTAACTATTGGCGCGATCTCCGTAACATCTTGAGCAATAGTAACGCCACCGATTCCTGCGCGAACCGACTCTCGTCGGCGCTTCGCGATCGCTTCTGGCGGCAGATGCATCCATGCGATTAAACTCAGGGAATTAAACGTAGGGAATCAAAGGAATTTCAATCGAAAACTCTGCTCCCTGCCCTGGTTCTGACACGCACTTGAGCATTCCGCCATGTTTCTCTACCACAATTTGGTAGCTAATGGATAGCCCCAAACCAGTTCCCTTGCCGACTGGCTTGGTGGTGAAGAAGGGGTCAAACAGACGCTTGATAACGCTCTCTGACATTCCTGGGCCATTGTCTCGAATCCGAATCACAACGACTTGGTTCTTGGTCATGGGGAATGGGTCATTGGTAATAGGCATCTTCGGCGTGTTAGGGCTTCGAGTCTCTTGCCCATTACCCGTTACCTTTTGACAATTACGGATTTCGGTGCCGATGGTAATTTTCCTCGGTTCGGGAAGGCTATCGAGGGCATCAATGGCATTGCTGAGAATGTTCATGAACACTTGATTAAGCTGACCGGCGTAGCAATCGACTAAGGGAAGATCGCCGTACTCCTTCAAGATTTGAATCCCGCCGTAAGCGCCATTCGGTTTCAAACGGCTATGGAGAATTAGCAAACTATTGTCGATGCCCTCGTGGATATCCACCGGCTTCATTTCGGCTTCATCCAGACGAGAGAAGTTCCGCAATGACAAGACAATCTGACGGATGCGGTCAGCGCCCATTTGCATGGAAGATAGCATTTTGGGCAAGTCATCGATGATGAAGTCTAAATCAATCTCTTCCTCCTGCGCTTGAATTGCGGGAACGGCATGGGTGTAGTGCTGTTGATAGAGGTGTACGAGATCGAGTAGGTCTTGAATGTAGTCGCTGGTGTGGCTGAGGTTGCCGGTGATGAAATTGACTGGGTTGTTGATTTCGTGGGCGATACCGGCGACCATTTGACCTAAGCTGGACATTTTTTCGGTCTGAATCAGCTGAGATTGGGCTTGTTTGAGATTGTGCAATGCTTGCTCTAGTTGTTGCGTCTGGGTTTGAGCGGCACGGGCGGCGGCACGACTTTGGGCGTAGAGTTCTGCTTGGTCAATGGCGATCGCTAGCTGATCCACGACGCCTTGCAGTAGCTCAATTTCGCTGTCAAGCCAGGGACGAGATCCACTGCTATGACTACAGACAATCGCGCCTAGATGACCGGCGTGGGTTTTCAAAGGTAGCAGCAGCACCGAACGAACGCCCAAATTGCTTAGTAGAGGCACGAGACTTTGCATCTCTCCATTCTCGGCATTTAAGCTGCGATCGCTTGTCAGATCGTCAACCCGCAAAGTCTGGAGTTGGCGGATTTTCTCGCTCAGGGGATCGAGTTCTTCTGGGGGACACTCGGAGAGCAAACTCGGTCTACTGGCGTCTGTTGTCGCTTCGTGAGTTACGGTCAGACTTGCCTGATTGGACTGCGCCCAGCACCACAAATATTGACATCGGTCAACTTTCAACAAACAGCGAATCTCATTCACGGCGGTTCCCAGGATGGTATCCAGGTCGAGGGAATCTCGAATCTGGCTCGCCAAGCGGAACAGCAAGGCTTCTCGACGTGCCGAGAGGGCTTCTTTCGCCCAAGACCGATCGATGGCGATCGCTAAAGCGTTGACGACCCACCCCAACGCTTGATGAACGGCTTCGCTAAAGCGTTGGCTGCCGCATACAGCCATGACGCCCACCAGTCGGTCTTCGACAATCAGGGGATAGCTTGCCAAATAGCTTTCGGGGATTCGCAAACAGCTTTCAGCTACATAATCATCGTACAGGCGGGCTTCCAACCCGCCCCCACACCGATAATTACTATCCTGAGTCAGGTAGGGTTGACGAGTTTGAGCCACGAAGCCGACTAGGGAACCGTCTAGAACCTGGTGACGCTGAGCCAACAAATCTTGCCAATACAATTCGCTCTGAGAATTAACCCTTGCGGTTGCTTGCAATTCCAAGCGATTGAGTTTTTGGTTAAATGTCCAGATACAAGCAAAAGTTGCATCAAGATGCTGCACCATTGCTTCCGTACAGCGATTGAGGCTTTCCGATAAAGAGCCAGCCGCGCCCAAGGCGATACCGACTTCTGCTTCTAGGGTGGAGAGGCGCGATCGCTCCATCAGTGCTGCCTCTGACTGTTTACGACCTGTAACATCCCGGAAATAAACCGATAGACCATCTTGATAAGGATAGCCTCGCACTTCAAACCATCTCTCCAGAGGCTCATACAACACCTCAAAGTGAACGGTTACTTGATTGGCAACTGCCCGGTGATACTCCTGATAAAAATTAGAATTGACTGTTTCTGGGAACTCATCCCAAATACACTGATTAATTAACTCGTCTTTGCTTCTAAATAAAAGTTGCTCTGCCCGCGAGTTCAGATAAGTGAATCGCCATTCGGTATCTAAAGTAAAGAAGGCATCAGTAATACTTTCCAAAATGTTCCGAGTGCGGTTCTCGCTGTTGACAGCCGCTTCGCGTGCCGCCTGTTCTCTCGCCAAAAGTTGGATGCGCTCCTCTTCCTGCCGCTTGCGCTCGTCGATATCCGTGTTCGTCCCAAACCAACTAACGATCCCACCTTCGTTATCACGCACGGGTACCGCCCGTCCCAGGTGCCAGCGATAGTTTCCGTCAGCCACACTCAGCAGGCGAAATTCAACTTCGTAAGGCTCTCCCGTAGACAGAGAATGACTCCAGCGGGCAATACAATCTGGCACATCCTCCGGATGCAGCACATTTTGCCATCCCCAGCCCACCATTTCCTCGAACGTGCGTCTGAAATATTCCAGAACGCGCTGGTTTACATAATCGAGTGCGCCATCTGGCTGTGCCGTCCATACCTGCTGCGGAATCACTTCAGCCAAGGCGCGAAAGCGCTGTTCGCTCTGTCGTTGTAATTCTTCTGCCCATTTGCGCTCAGTGATGTCTTGACGAATTGCTACATATTCAACAGGTTTTCCGTCGGAATTTAAGACGGGCACAATTGTGGTATCCACCCAGTAATAAGTTCCATCTTTGGCTCGATTTCTGATTTCGCCATGCCAGACGCTGCCACTACTGATGGTTGCCCACATCTGCTGAAAAAATTCCTTGGGGTGATGCCCGGAATTGATGATGCGGTGATTTTGTCCGAGCAGTTCTTGTCTAGAATATTGAGAAATTTCGCAGAACTTATCGTTTACATAGTTAATCTTTCCAGTTTGGTCTGTAACCGCCACAATTGAAGATTGATCGAGGGCAAACTTGATGTCTGCCACTTCTTTTAAGGATTCAGAGAGTGCCGACTCAGCTCGCTGGCGCTCTTGTTGTGCATGAGCGTCTTTAATGCTAATCGTCAGGTATCCGGCAATATCAGCCAATGTGGCGATTTCATACTCGCTCCATTTGTAAGGTTGCGGCGAGTCAAAGCACAGCAAGCCTACTAACTGGTCGGAATGCTGCAACGGTATGTCAAGCATAGACAGGGTTTGAGCAGCCAACATCACATCAGCCAGAGGTGCTAACCGGAAGTCTTGGGTGACATCGTTACAGATGAATGAGTCGCCCATCTGTAAGGCATTAAGATATTCAGATGCAACAGCTAAATCAGCCACTAATCCTGAAAGTTTCGGCATTCCTGGTGGCTCAATGGAGGAAATCACCGTCAAGATACCTTGGTGATTAACCGTTGAATAAGCCACTCGCAGATTAGGGAAATATTCGCTAATTTGTTTGAGCGTGCGTTCAATTATTTGCTCGACCGACAAACCAGATCGGGTTTTAGTTGAGATGCTGTTGAGCAACTGGAGACGAGTTTTGCTGTTCAGGAGCGCTGTCTCAGCTCGTTTAGCAAGAGTAATGTCTGTCTGAATGCCAACTAAGTAAAGTAAATCGCCCTTATCTGAGAACACGGGCGAAATTTTTAATTGGTTCCAAAAAGGTTGATTATCTTTGCGATAGTTTAGCAGCGTAACTTTAATTTCTTTCATTTGGGCGATCGCATTCCTAATTTTGGCGATCGCTTCTGGATCGGTATCGACACCTTGCAAAAACCGGCAGTTGCGACCAATCACTTCATCTGGCTGATACCCAGTGATTCGAGTAAAAGCCGGGTTTGCGTAGACAATCGGGCAATCTGGGTGGTTGGGATCGACGATGACAACTCCATCTGAAACTGACTTTACAGCTTGTGCCAGTTTCAGATTTTCTGCTGCGGCTTGACGCAAGGCGTCTTCAGTTTGTTGATGTTTGGTGATATCCATTACTGTACCGAGCGTGCGAACCGCTGTTGCCGTTTCGCTGTAAAGAACTTTGCCTTTTCCCGCTATCCAGCGGATACTGCCATTAGGACAGACAATGCGGAATTCAATCTTGTGGTCTGTTTGATCCTGGATAGAAGCAGCGAAAGCCCCGGCGACAAGTTCCCGATCTTCAGGATGAACGCAATTCAGGAAGCATTCCTGAGTTCCGTCAAAGGTGCCCGGAACTAGCCCCAATAGCCCCTCTAAATTATCAGAGCCTGTCGTATCAGCTACTTGACTCAAAAGATTAAAGTCCACAATGCTGGTGTGAGAAGCTGCTAGTCCCAACTGAAATCGTGTTTCTTTCTCCCGAAGTGCCGCTTCAGTTTGCTGTTGATTGGTGATAATGTGTTCGGGATTGGTTAAGTTTTTTCGCAGTTGTAGTTGAGCGATCGCTTGCCTTCCTAATGTCCCCAGCGCTTCCTGCTGTTCCCGGCTGAAATCTCGCGGCACATCATCAAACGCAGATAGCACGCCTACCATCACGCCCTCAGACGTGACTAAGGGCACACCCGCATAAAATCGGATTTTTGGGTCGGATTTCACTAAAGCATGGCTAGCAAACCGTTTATCTGACAGCGTATCCCGAACGAACATCAACTCGCGATCGCAGATTTCTGGTTGTAGGATGGCATAAGTGCAGAAAGCAACATAGGCGTCAGTGTCTGGGCTGGAAATGCCCAATTTTGACTGGAGCCAATGTTGTTTGCCATCCATGAAGCTGAGCAGAGCCATCTTCGTCTGACAAATATACGCTGCCAAACGTGTTAGATCGTCGAATGCAGCTACAGCTATTTGAAAATATGCTAGCTCCGGAGGAGCCGCAACGCTGATGCGATCCGGGATAGAGTCTAGTAGCGGACACCATCCCAGAGCATCAAGCGGGATTGCTCCGTTTCCAGGTATTCTTGCGTTCATTTTTAAGCGCCCTCTTCTGCGACTGCTGCACTTTTTCTGAGATAGTTGTATAAATGTTTACTCTTATTAGAACCGGATGATGAAGGCACTCTTTGAGACTTACCTCGTCTTCGTTTCCATTAAAAGCTTTCTTAATAGCTATACGATGTAGATGTTCCCTTACTTAGGAACGTGAACTTAATCTTTTATACTGCATCGCTCAGGTTAGGTTGGTTGATGTGAGTCACAAACTAAAAGAAACAAAAGAGCAAAGTTTAGGTAGGCGATACCCTCTTCACCGCAATTGCCAAGCCACCAGCCGTCTTTAGGGAAGGCTAGCTTTTTGGGATCTGCAACAATAAACGCGATCGCGCTTCTGGTTGCAGCCTGTCAACGAAGCGCTTCTAGAGCGACTTGACAGAACCTTCTGTATTTAGGATTCCCGTTCAGGATATATTTCTATCACAGACTGATTATTTTTTGATTTAACACACACCCCACCCGCTTCTTCCAGATAATTTTATCTTCAGAAAACAGATGCAACTTCAGTTCCGTCTTTTGTTACAATTATTTAAATACATTCCCGTAATTCTTCTATTTACTGCGTAATAATCATCAAGCTATAGTGCGTATAGTAGAATCTTTGTTTTAATAAAATTCAATTTTTGTAAAGTATTTTGAGATAGACAAATATTAAACAAACATTTATTAATAAGCAGCACTGAAACACTCAACAAAAGTAGAAAAGCTTTAAATTAAGAATAGCTGGGCGGGATAGATGTATTCTACAAAGGAAAGCGATGCTCTCTTACCTACTGGGGCTGACGTTAGAATAATTTGGATTGGGCTTTTTAATAGGCTTTGAACCCAATTCAACGAGTGTTAGGTTTTCGTAGACTAAAAACTGGGTAAAGAAGATGCCTTCAACTTTAAGTGAGATACCGGCTATCCTAGCAGTGGATGATAGTAGCGTCATGCAGACGCTGATCAAACGTGCCCTAGAGAGAGACTACAGAGTTTTGGTGGCAGATAATGCAGTAGATGCCTTATCGGTGATTTACCACCAGCAAATTTCAATTTTATTACTGGATGTTTCCATGCCAGGAGTGGATGGCTTAGAACTCTGTCGCACGGTTCGGAGTTTACCGCAATTTCACGATTTACCCATCATCATGCTGACAGCGCGAGACGGAGTTTTTGATAAAGTACAAGGGAGGTTGGCGGGTGCAACTGAATATTTGACAAAACCCTTTGAGGCTGAGCAACTGCGCCAGATTGTTGGCAATTTTATTGATTCAAATTGTTCAACTGAAATTTAATTTCCAGCTTTCCCTAAAAATAGAACTGTTAGCTTAGCAATACTTGTCGGTTAACGTCAGTTGGCAACACGATGCCAGTGGTTCATATCCCCGACAACTCTTACGAAGTCGGGGATCTCGCGTTCACGAATAATTTAGGACTGGTACAGTAATATCATTCCTGGGTTATTTTACTGATAGCTAATCGCAAAAACATGGGTTAGCCATTAGCCATTAGCCATTCCTACTTTTCCGTCAGCGTGAAAACGCCATCCCAGTTATCGGGAGGCGATTCTTGGAGAAACAACTGACAGCGTTTCAGGTGCAAGGCAGCCGCTTTGTCGTTTTTGTCAATTTCTTCCAGAATGGTGCCAAACTCACCCATTGCACGAGTAAACTTGCGATTTAGGTAATACTCGCGTCCCTTATGGTAAAGATCGATTGCCGTTCTCTTTTGATCGGAAATGTTTTCTTCCCGCAGCCCCACCAGTTCATAGATATTAACCGGCGTATTCTTACCTTTGACTCGAATACAGTCAAGTTCTCTTGCCCAAATCAGATCCTTGCAAGGCTGATAAGTGCTTTCGCTAATCACAATATCGCAACCATATTGTTTGCTAGCACCTTCTAAGCGAGATCCCAAATTCACTTCGTCACCAATTGCGGTGAACTCCATGCGCTTACTGGAGCCAATATTACCGCTAATTACCGTACCTGAATTAATGCCAATCCCAATCTTAAACGTTGGGAATCCTATGTTTTGGCGACAGGCATTGAATTCTGTTAAGCGATGGCGCATTTCGACTGCTGTTTGTACCGACATCCAGGCATGATCGAGCAAGGGTAAGGGAGAACCAAAGACTGCCATAATGGCATCGCCAATATATTTATCGAGGGTGCCTTTGTGGCTAAAAACAGCGTCTACCATCGACTCAAAATATTCATTGAGCATCTGCACCACGTCTTCTGCATTCATACTTTCGGTTAAGGTGGTGTAGCTGCGAATATCTGAGAACAAGATGGAAACGTCTTTTTTATCGCCTCCTAGTTTGGCATCACCGCTATTGATTAACTGTTCTGCCAATTCTTGAGTCATGTAGCGGTACATCGTACTCTTGAGCCGTTTCTCCTGAGAGATGTCATCCATCACCACCAGGGCACCGTAGACGTTGTTATTGTCGCTGGCATCGGCAATGGAGTTTATTGACAGGTGAACGCTATGTTGTTCCTCTCCTGTCGATAGCAAAGTTTGATCGGGATAGTATTGCTGGCGGCTTTTTTCTTCAGCGGCGTCTATCGCAGCTTTAAACCATTTAGAAAAGTCACCTTCTTTGATGCGGATCAGATCGTCAATTTTTTTACCTTCTATAAGGTCTTCATTTTTAAATCCTAAGAGTCGCTTGGCGCTTTCATTCGCTGCAATAATATGACCGGATTTATCAGTGGAGAGAACCCCATTAGAAAGGCTGCGGAGAATATCACGCTGCATTTGTTCTTGCTGTTTGACGGTAGCAAACAATTTGGCATTTTGCAGCGCTACACCGGCTTGAATATTAAATGCCTCCATGAAAGCTTCATCGCTTTGATTAAAGCTTGCCTTCCAGCATTCAGGGGGTTCGGGCCAAGTTTCCGGATTATAAGCAGGAAATTCTCCCTGTTTTTTCTTATTTACAAGTTGGGTGACACCAATCAACTCTTTGTCGGCGTTAAAGATTGGCATGCATAATAAGCTACAAGTGCGATAGCCATTTGCCTGATCGACTTGTTTAGAAACTTCAGAATCTGGATCGGCATAGAGGTCAAAAGAGATATTCAGGGGTTTACCGGATTCAGCCACTTTACCGACATAACCTTTTCCAACTGGCACTCGCAGTTCCCTGATGGAACCATTGGCAAGAGGAATTCTTGTCCACAAGTCATGGCGATCGCTATCTAACAGCCACAGGGTGCTACGATCTGCATTCATTAGCTCCTGGGCTTCATGCATCACCCGGTTCAGGGTATCTTCTAAGTCGAGATTGCTCTGGCTTAAGGATCGTGTCGCCTTCATCAATGCATCAGAAGCCCGCTGTCTCTGCGTTGCCATGTAAAAAGAGCGGGAACTTTCTAGAATCAAGCGAATGGAAGGAGCAAATTCTGCAAATATTTTTTCATCTTTTGAACTAAAGCCATTGAGATCGATTCGTTCTGCTAACGGCTTTCCTGGTTGATTTGGTAAGATTAATTTATTAATTAATTGAACGACCGCGACTAAATCCCCCTGTTCGTTTAACAGGGGTAAAGTTAACATAGTATAGGTGCGATAGCCATTTTCTTCGTCTTTCTTTTTGGCGAACGCAGACCGGGGATCTTCATAAAAATCAAAGGGAATATTAACACTTTTCTTATGGGTTGCGACCTCACCGGCAATCCCTTTATCGGCAGGAATCCGCAACTCTAAAGGTCGCCCCTCTGCACCTTCGGCAAGAATTGACCAGAGTTGGTTCTTTTCTTCATCAAGTAAATATATCGTTGTGCGATCTGCGCCGAGTAATTCTCCTGTTTTCAAGGTAATGGCATTCAACATTTCTTGAAGAATGGCATCAAACCCCTGGCTATCAGTCAACATTGATAGGGTTTGATTGACTACCTGGAGCTTTTCTTCGACACCTGTGACGACTTCTTTGAAAGTTTCCTTATTAAGTGGGGCAAGAAGTGCCGTAAAACTTCCTTCTTTTGTGGCTAATGCACCACCAGTAGCAGTAGGAATATTTGTAGAGGTTTGAGGGATTTGATTCCCAGTTGGATTTTCATCGTGGGGAACAACATCAATCACCCTGTCTGTATCGTTCCAAGCATGCATTTTGGTAGATGAAGGTGTCATAGATTTTTACAGATGCCTGAATTTGAGCGAGGTACGAGGCGGTGGAATTATCCTACAAATTTAACAGCCAAACTTTTTGTGCCTGGTGAGCAAATGCCATACTACTTACTCAACAGTTTACTCTTTGTTTTGGGGTTGGATAGAGGGCACGTTCTTATTTGTTGTCATTTGCCTTGCGTCCATTATGTTTGACTGCGGCTTGAGCTAGCAAGGACTCTGCAAAAGCGATCGCATCTTTGGCGGAGTGTCCCCCTGCCAGTGTTGCTAATTCTTGGCGGCGAGTCAGGTGATTGTCAAGCACGCTGACTCGTACAACCGTGCGTTCGGAAGGATGAAGGATGTAGGATGTCGGGACTTCTTCTTGCCGTAGCCCTTCAATTGCTCTCTCTAAGGGGAGGGTGGGATGAATTGCTTCGGGGTTCGTTGTTGAGACTTCGCCCTTTTTCCCAGCCTTTGATTGGGAAGGATCTTGCTTCTGGCTTCCTTCAACGACGTGTTTATCAACGCGAAAATGGCGGTCAGCCATTGCGGCGACAAGGGGTTGGTGAGTGACGCAAAGAACTTGGTGTCCCTGAGAAAGTTGGTGGAGTTTCTCAGCGATCGCTTGGGCAACCCGTCCGGACACCCCGACATCAATTTCGTCAAAAATTAGCGTTCCGGAGGCTTCCAGTTGGGAGAAACAAGCTTTGAGCGCCAGCAGGAAGCGGCTCATCTCCCCCCCAGAGGCAGTGGCAGACAGTGGTTGCATATTTTCGCCTGGGTTGGGACTAAAATAAAAGGCGATCGCGTCGGCACCTGTTGCGGTTGGGAGACAAGGGCTAATTTTGACTTGAAACTGCACCTTTTCCATCGCTAAAGGCTTGAGTTCCGCCACAAGTCTGCTTTCTAGTTCGTTGGCAGCAACGCGGCGCAAAGCTGTCAACTGGGTAGCCCTAGATGCCAAGATTTCATGACATTGAGAATAGATTTTTTCTAGTTCTTCGAGGGAGTGACCGCTATCGGTGAGGAGAGTGAGTTCACCGTGGATGCTCTGACTGTAGGCGATCGCTTCCCCCAACGTCGGACCATACTTGCGGCAAATCTGCTTCAGGGTGCGGATGCGCTCTTCCACTTCCGCCAGTCGCTGGGGATCGGCTTCTAAAGAAGCACCGTAAGCATTAATTTGCTGTCCGGCTTCCACTACTTGCGCCAGAGCCGTACTCACCATATCTAGCACGGGTTGCAGAGTGGCATCATAAGTCACCATATCAATCAGCGTTGCTTCGGCTTGACCCAATAAGTCTGCACCCGCTGACTCACCTGCATCATTTTGATAAAGAGCTTGATAAACCTGATAACTCAGCTGTTGTAACTCCACCACATGACTTAAGCGCTGGCGTTCTTGTTCGAGCTGTTCTGGTTCATCTGGTTCGCTCAAATTGGCAGCAGTCAATTCTTGGGCTTGATACTGTAGCAAGTCGAGCCGTTGCAAGCGTTGCTGCTCGGACTGACGGCGTTTGTCTCTTGCGTCCCGTGCCTGTTGAGAGTCGAGATAGGCAGCTTGAACGACTGAGCGTTGCTGTAGCACCGCTTCGCCGCCATAGACATCCAGCAACTCTCGCTGAAGCGCGGGTGCCACGAGTTGCACGGTTTGACCTTGGGCAGTAATTTCTACTAAGCGATCGCGCAGGCGATCCATTAATTGCCGGTTGACCAGAACTCCATTCACGCGAGAGCGGCTGCGGAGGCTTCCTTGCAGGCAGGCAATCTCCCGACAACAAACCACGGCTGTGTCATCAAGCAGCTCGATCTCTTGTTCAGAGAGCCACTCAGTCACAACTCGGTCAACCTTGAAGGTGGCTTCCACCAAAGCGCGATCGCTACCCGTGCGAATCGACCATTTGCTGACTTTCCCGCCCAAGGCGGCGTCAATCGCATCCAGGATAATCGACTTTCCCGCGCCGGTTTCGCCGGTCAGAACATTCAATCCAGAGCCAAATTCTAGCTCCAGATGGTCAATCAAGGCAAAGTTTTCAATCCGTAGGGACAGGAGCATGGAGCAAAATTCACCTTGAGGGAAGAGGGCAGGCAGCGGCAACTCAATGAACAATTGTCTTGTGCTAAGCAATCGATGCTCGCGAGTTATTCAAAACAGGTACTGGGCTACCAAACTTAGTTTAGTGTTTAGTTTTAAGTCCCGAAACTTTTTCAGGGTAGCGGGAAATTGACCTAATTGGCATTGTCCTAGAGCGGGAGCCGTGGTACCTCGTCCTGGCGCTTCCCTCGCTTATTGTTACAATACTTAATAGAGTTGCTCTCTCGTCGGTTCCCAAGCTTATGAATGTTAAAACAGTCTCCCCAATCTCACATCGGACAGACGCAAGCGATAGGCGAAGCGCCGACCTGTCGGTTGGCGTTTCTACAACAGGTGCGATGAAAAAGCCTGCCCAGATAGCGTCCGCCCTTGCCTCGCCGGTCGTGGTGGAGTATGAGCTTACCGCCACAGCAGAGCAATATCCAGCAGTCGTGGGTGCCCAAACCGTCTATACCCAAGCCGAAGAACTGCGCTACAACCCCGTCGCCATTACCGATTACTACCGGAGGCGTCCATTCCAAGTTTGGGGGCGATTGTTCAACATTCTGGTGCCGATACTCCGCTTTGGACTGAGTATGTGGTGGGACAAGCAAACAGGTCGAGTTGCCCAAAACGAGCGGAAACGGGCAATTCGCTTGCGGAAAATAATCACGAGACTGGGACCCGCCTATATTAAGGTGGGACAAGCGCTCTCGACTCGACCAGACTTAGTTCCGACGACTTATTTAGACGAACTGAGTCACCTGCAAGACCAGCTGCCACCATTTCCCAATGAATTAGCTTATCGGTTTATTGAGGAAGAATTAGGCGATCGCCCCGAACAAATTTACGCCGAACTCTCCCCCAACCCTGTAGCCGCTGCCTCCTTGGGACAAGTCTACAAAGGTAAGCTCAAGACTGGCGAAACCGTTGCCGTGAAGGTGCAGCGTCCGGGCTTAAGAGAAAACATTGCCCTAGATATCTACATCCTGCGTACCCTTGCCGGATGGGCGCAGAGAAATCTCAAACAGGTGCGGAGCGACCTCGTCTCCATCATGGATGAATTTGGCACCCGCATCTATGAAGAAATGGACTATACCCAGGAGGGTCACAACGCCGAGCGCTTTGCTTCTCTATACGGTCACTTACCAGATATTTACATTCCCAAGATTTACTGGAAATACACCCAGCGTCGCGTCCTGACAATGGAGTGGATTAACGGTACCAAATTGACCCAGCCAGAGGCACTCCGCGCTCAGGGAATTGATGCCGTTCACTTAATCGAGGTGGGCGTTCAGTGTTCGCTGCGGCAATTGCTGGAACATGGCTTTTTCCACGCTGACCCCCATCCAGGTAACTTGTTAGCGACTACTGACGGTCAGCTGGCTTATCTGGACTTTGGCATGATGAGCGATGTCAAGCCTTATCAGCGGTATGGCTTAATTGAAGCAGTGGTTCACATGGTCAACCGCGACTTTGAGGGCTTAGCCCGCGACTATGTGAATCTAGAGTTTTTAACCCCAGACACTGACCTGACCCCCATCATCCCAGCCCTTTCCAAGGTCTTCAGCAACGCGCTGGGAGCCAGTGTCGCGGAGATGAACTTCAAGAGCATCACCGATGATATGTCGGCGTTGATGTATGAGTATCCCTTCCGCGTTCCAGCTTACTACGCGCTGATTATCCGCTCTCTGGTCACGTTAGAAGGGATTGCGATTAATGTCGATCCCAATTTCAAAGTTCTCAGTAAAGCGTATCCCTACGTTGCCAAGCGCCTCTTGACAGACCCCTCGCCGGAATTGCGGGCATCTCTGCGTGACCTCCTGTTCAAAGACGGCAGTTTCCGCTGGAATCGTCTGGAAAATCTGTTAAAAAATGCCCGTTTCAGTGACGATTACGACCTGAATCAGGTGCTGAACCAGACCTTAGATTTTCTGTTCTCAGAGCGGGGTGCATTTATCCGGGAACACCTAACGGATGAAATTGTTAAGGGTATAGATACGCTGGGACGCCGCACCTTCCAAAATGTCACGTATTCGCTGCGCGAACGGGTGGGGATGACGGTGAATGAGGCACCGCCGTCGGTAGAAACGCCCCCCAGTCTGGAGCATATTAAACGGATTTGGGATATTCTCCAAGAAACTAGCGGGTTTGACCCGATGCAACTGCTGCCTGTGATTCCCCAATTGCTGATGAAGCCAGAAACTCAGCGCATGGGTCAAAAAATTGCCGGTGGTTTGGTGCAGCGAGTGGCGGCGCGGTTGATTCGGGACGTTTTACTTCAGGATGCGCCCCCACAAGCCTCCCAGAACGGTCACAAGCCACGCAATTATCCCCAGACATCATCGCCCCGCTTAGCGTTGCCGCCTGCTGCTGCGAGAAGGGCTGTATAGACCGTAGGTGAATGGGAATAGCTGGGTCATGGAAGGGAAGAGCGAGCGCTCTTCCATGACAATCCGGTTTGTTGGGTAGAGCGCTCAACGTTACCCAACTTCCGGCTTGATAACGTTGGTCCTGACTACAACTAACTGGTGATAATCCCTAAGAATGATGCTAGGTTGGGTTCTTGCGTAAGCGAAACTCAACTTTTACTTTTTTATACAGTTAGGTTTTGCTTTGTGTCTTGGGTTCAACCTACGAGGTGAAGGTATGTAGGTTATTTAATCCGCGATCCTAAGCTTATTTTGGCAGAAGAGATTGACGATCAAGCACATAAAAAAATCTTTACTTAAGCTGTCACACACAGGACTCGCCGCACATCACCACATCTAGGGGCAACCACAGGGGGATTGAACCCGAAAAAACGCTATATGTATAAGCTTTGCGTAAGTCCTGACACATTTAATTGGAATACAGTAAATACCTAAAGTAGAGACGCTGCATACAAAGTCTCTACTATTTCGACTGGATTTGACAATTTTTAATTAGGCATTTTAAATTTTTAATTGCTTATCCGTTTTCTTGCAGTTGATTGAGCGGCAGCTTAACAGTAAAAGTCGTGCCGATGCCAATTTCACTCTTGAGGGCGATCGCACCATCGTATAAATCTACACACTCTTTAACGATTGTCAATCCCAGCCCTGTACCAGAGATTGTGCCGACATTCTTTCCTCGATGGAATCGCTCAAACAAGCGTAGTTGGTCTTCTTTTGGGATTCCTATTCCCTCGTCCTGAATTTGGAAGATTGCCTCACGCTCCTGACAGATAAGTTCAAAATGAACTTTGCTGCCTCTGGGAGAATATTTAATTGCATTTAAAAGCAAATGATCGATAATTTGTCGCAGCAGCTTTTTATCCAGGTAGGCATTAGTACACTCACCTTGATGAATAAAAGTAATCGCGTGTTGGGAGCCAACGTTAAGTTGCAATTCTTCCACCAACTCGCGGCTAAACTCTACTAAATCCAGCGGTACGGGATTAAGCTCTAACTTGCCAGCCTCTGTTTTATCAAGAAGGAGGATGTCGTTTAACAACCGAGCCATTTGTTTGCTAGCGGCTCTTATTTTCTGGAAATGCGAGTCCTTTTGCACTTCAGACAATTTGTGTTTGTAGCGTTCCAGTAATTCAGCAGACATGGAGATTATTGTCAGCGGCGTGCGGAATTCATGAGATGCAGCTCTGATGAAGCGAGATTTGAAATTGCTGAGTTCTTTTTCTTGTTCCAGTGCCTTGCGGGTTTGTTCCGCCTGCTTGTGGCGTTCGGTGATGTCACGCAATAGCCAACGCAAACCGATTAAGTTGCCGGAGCGATCGCGTATAGCCGCCACGTTAAGTGCCGCCGAGAACGGCTGACCTTTCGAGGATTGTAAGCGCACTTCCCAGTCGTGCAACTGCGGAAAGTAATTCAATTGAGTCAATAGATCCCGAAAGGTTTTGCGATCTTCCTTAGCCACAAAAATCGCCATCGGTTTGCCTATTAGAAAATTCTGGGATCGGTTCAGCAAAGCCGCCGCCGTGCGGTTAGTCTCTTGAATGATTCCAAAGGTATTCGTTACTAAGTACCCGTCTGGGGCAAACTCAAATAGCTCTTGGTAGCGCTGGCGTTCTGCTTTTACAGTCTCGTAAGCGATCGCCAGTTCTTCGTTGCGTTGCTGCAACTCCTCTGTAGCCACCTGCAACTCTTCCAAAGCCGTGAAGAGTTCTTGCAAAGCCTCCTTTGTCAGTGTTTCCTGCGGATGCGGGAGGGATGGGGATTCCCTAGTACGCTGCCACAGCTCGTGCAGGCGCTGTTGTGCCGCCTCTATCTGTTGGTTAAAGATTTCCTCTTTCATCACGTACTTGTTCTGTGAGAATTAAGCTTAAGGGTTGATGCGCTTCCAGGAGTTTTCATAAATTCACGAGCGATCGCTTCCTTCATTCTCACAGATGCATGAATTTAGTATAAAAGCAAATACCCTCAGAAACTATGCAACCTAAGGAACAGCATTATTATTCACCACAATAATATTTGTAACTAGAGGAAGCGGCGGACTATAAAAGTGCAGATTACGATAGTAAAATCTTGCCATTGCCAGGTGGCTCTACTAATCATAATTGCTTAGCACTTAACTTGAGTATTCTTAAGCATTTCTTTCAAAGAACAGGAGCATGAAGTTTTGATTAATAATTGGCGCTGACTAATACCCAGAAATTGATTTAACTTTTTTTCTCGATTGTAATTATAATTTTGGCGTTACTCATAACCTCGTCATAATACGATTACCAACTCTTAAATTATTATTTAATTATTTATAAATACTTATAAAAGTTTAAGATAACATTATAAATTTTAAGTTTACTTAACATATTTGTTTCTTTCCAAGTATAATTAGTTGCTTAATATAGAACCACTTTGAAAATCTACCCAAACTTCTAAAAGATAGTTTTTTTGTAAATATAAAAATAAAGATGCAGTGCTAGCTTAAATTTCTTTCCGATTTAAAATTTCGTCATCAGATATTTACGATGAAGTTAAGTTCGAGGTTAGTGAGGCGAGAGTGTAGTAGCGATCGCGCCTCTCCTTTCCCTAATTTCAAACCAATATAAAAGCTTATTAGTGCAGCTAGTGAAAGTGACGATGTAATGCGATAGCGAAGCGCAGAAAAAGTCAGTTCGCGCTTTGGTGGAGATGAGCGCGATCGCGTTTTCAATAATGATATCGAGCTTGGAGAAAATCAATTCTGTCATCGCTGACCAGGTAAATTATTCGGTGTTCCTCAGTCAATCGCCGCGACCATGCGTTTGAGTCCATGTATTTAAGCGGTTCTGGCTTGCCAATACCTGTAAAAGGATCTCGCATGATATCTTCAATCAGCTTAAAGGCACGCAGTGCAGTTTTGCGGTTTGTCTTGACCCAATAGGCGAGGTCTTCCCGAAATTATGGGTGAAAAACCGCATCACGAGCCTTTATTTCTTGGGGTTGCGGTTCATCCTTCTGAGTCAATCCCTAACTCCTGGCGTAGGCTGTCAATACTCTGTGGTTCTAAAGTTTTCGCTTTGGCTCGTTCTAGAGCAGTTAGCAAACGTGCTGCATTTTTAGGTGAACGGAGTAAATAGGCGGTTTCTAGCAAACTATCCAGTTCGTCAGCAGCAATCAAGGCGACGCTTTCACCTTCCTGTCGGGTAATGATCGCCACATCTCGATCGGCAACGACGCGATCGCACAGTTCGGCTAGGTTAGCACTAGCATCAGTGAACGTTGTCTGCTTGGACATGGTGGGTAATTCCCTCATGCTGTATACCTTTCCAGTACATAATAGCTTGATTGATTGGAGGAGCGATAGCGAAGCGCAGAAAAAGTCAGTTCGCGTCTTGATTGAAAGAAGGCGATCGCTCATCCTTCCTTCTATTCCAAAGCCAGCACAAAAGCTTATCCTTACAAGTAGGAGCCTTGAGTTAAACGGAATTACATCTAAAGGGAATTAGCCAGATGCTAAAAATAACTAAAAGTTACATACTTGACGAAAATCAACAACCTGTTGCCGTACAAATCCCGATTGCTGAATTTGAACAAATCGAGAAAATCCTTGAAAAGTTCGGTTTGACAGAACGGATAGAAGAAATGGAAAATCGTGAGCAACTATCAGACGATATAGAGGATGAACCTTACGACTGGGAACCGGGAGAGATAGGTGAAGGCTATCCTGTTAAATATATTCCAGGGAAGGGAATTGTTGTTATTAAGCCATGACAATTGACTCGTTACAGACTGGAGATGTTGTAACGGCAAACTTTCCCAGACACCAACCTAGAGGACATGAACAAGAAGGCTACCGTCCTGCGATTGTGGTAGGCTTTCCTTATCAAATAGGAGTCCCCCGATTCTCGTCAGTAATTGTAATTCCTATGACAACTGATAGAGGTCAAACGTGGGCGATCGCTTCCCCAGATTTATACCCACGTTTCCCCGCTGGAATTGCTGGGTTGAAAAAACCTTCTATCGTTTTGTTGGATCAAGTAAGGGTTTTAGATGTTAACAGGATTGTTGAGTATCGGGGTTGTTTGAAACCTACCGAGTATACCCCTATCTTGGCTGTAATTCAGCGCATGATAACTCCTTGAGAGGATGCGATCGCATCCTCTCCTCCTGCTAATTCAAAGCCTTTACATTAATGTCATTTGGGGTGAGTTCAGCCTTTCCCCATATTTCAGGTAACGGAGTTACCCAAGAAATAGGTACAGAAATCACATCTAAAGTTTCCCCATCTTTAAAGACTTCCAGAGTATATCCTGCCTCCGGCTGATTCTTAGTAGGAGGTAGATGATCTAATACAACTCCCTTGTCACCTTTTTGAACTGGGCTATCAGGAATGTCTTGATTAAGTAACACCCACTGAAATAATCTTGCTGTTGTCATCGTTTTAACCTTCCTATAACTTGTCAGGATATAAAGTTATAAATTTAACAATATCTGCTCCCTCATCCTGCTGCCAGATAGTAATTACCCTAACTAGCCGACTATTAGGGCCATACCACTGGCTTTTGACCTTTAAGCGAGTACCCCAATCAGTGGACGTTACTTCTGTAACTTCAGAGCCATCTACAGCATTTAGTATATCTCTCTTCAGAATTTCCCAATTTTCAAGGTTATAGCCTGCTAAAGCCAAATACTCTGATTTATCATCTTTGGGTTGGTAAACAAGTAGGTAGTTGGTTATTTTCTGGTCTTGAATCACCAACCCCGAAGGTATCCTCATTAATTTTGTCCAACCCTTTCATATTGAATTTATTTACAACTTTTCTTTATCTTTACCTACGGTAGCTGAGATCCTTAACGAAGTGGAGGACGCTGGGATCGAACTGAATCCCGGATTAGCGGGACTTAAACAGATTTCAAGCCCAAATAAAGCCCAAAGCAGCTTGATAAGCAACGAATACGTCGTGATTGTGGTGCAACCACTCCACGAAACGGAAAGACATCGCTGTCCGAAACGCTGATA